>JACQOK010000097.1 GCA_016202565.1 Betaproteobacteria bacterium
AGGCTGTCGAAGAGGCCTACCGCTCGACAAAGAAGAAGCTCGGCCAGGAGTATTTCGTCATCGATTGCGACCGGCACATCATAGAGCCGCCCCAGGCCTTTAGCCAGTTCCTCGACAAGGAATGGCAACACATGGCGCCAAAGCCCACGACCGACAATACGGGGGCGCCGCGTCTGATGATCGAGGGCCGGCTCTATCAGAAACCGTCCGGCTGGGGACCCGGCCGCACCGAAGGCTGCGGAGACCAGCGACCGCGCGGTGAGGGACTCTCGTACGAGCATGCGCACCGGCACGCGTTCGAGAACCGAGACACCGACATGGATCTGAGCGGAATTGACTGCGCCGTCTGGATTCCGACGCTGGGGCTATTCACCCCGGATATCCAGAACGCGCATTTTCAGTACGCGGTGATGCGCGCGCTGAACGACTGGACGGCGAAGATATGGTCAACAGGCAAACGCCACCTGTGGTGCGTGACGATTCCTTTGAAGCCGGAATGGGCGGTGGAGGAAATCAAGCGTTGCCGCAAGCTCGGCGCCACAGCCGTCTGGATGCGTCCGAATGTCATGCAGGAGGTCCGGTGGTGGAATGAGGACTGGGACCCAGTCTGGAAAACGATGACCGACCTCGGGATGGCGCTCGTCTTCCATGAGGCAACGGGCACCTACAACGCCACCTACAGCACCGATTACAAATTCGACCGCTACTGGATCGCGCATGCGGTCTCGCATCCGCTGGAGATGGCGGCGGCGGTCGCGGCAATTATCGGTTACGGCGTGCTCGAGCGGCATCCGGGCCTGAAGGTCCTCTTCTGCGAGGCGGGCACCACCTGGGTGCCCTACATGCTTTTCCGCCTGGACAACCATTACGAGGGGCGGCCGAAGGAAATGATCGGGCTCACCATGCCGCCGTCGGAATACTTCAAGCGCCAGTGCGTGATATGCTCCTTTGAACCGGAAGAAGCGCTCCTGCGCGAGACCATGGAATGGTTCGGGGGCAGGAACATGGGCTGCACCAGCGATTACCCGCACTGGGACTCCAGCGGGGTGTCGGGCGTCGTGCGCTACCTCAAGAATTATCCCGATATCGACGAGGAAACGCGGGTCAACTTTTTTTCCCGCGCGGCAATCGATGCGCTCGGATTGAAGGGCTGAGCGACGCCGCCGGTAATCGAGCTCGGCAACGAATCAGGATGAACGTCCGTCGTGCCCGCAACGCGGCCACATCCGAACCACCCAGTTCGCCAATCGCAGGCTTTGGTGCACGGTGCCGCACTGGAAGCAGACGGGCTCACCGGCGCATGCGCCATGCTTGCGCGCAACGCAGTTGCGGCGGACTTCCTCCGTCTTTATCGGGTTGGTATCCCGGCGGGTTTGCATGCCAGGTATTGAGCCGGAAATGATTCGAGCTCGCTTTGATCTGCGTCAAGGGAGTCGGCGGTGCCACGCTGTGCCCTATATAATTTTCGGATGCTCCGGATCTTGGGAAACTCGCGCACCGATGGGCATCTTGACGTGCTCGGCTCAATCCCGGCGCCCTACCGCAACGCTGTCTTGGAACAATGCGAGCGCCGGGTAGTCGCAAAAGGCCACGCGATCTGGAAGCAGGGACAACCAGCCGAATATGTGGCCTTCCTGTTCTCCGGAAAGGCGATGTCGTCTTATCAGAGCCGCAACGGGAAGACCGGAACCACGGGATTCTGGTGCGCGGGCGATCTCCTTGGTGCCGCAGACCTAGGCGATCCGGCAACCCGGCAGATGACGCTTCGATGTCTGGAGGAATGCGTGATTTATACGCTTCCGTTTGAGCGCTTCAATGAACTCGTGCGGCGGTTCCCAGAACTCGCGCAAGCAGTCATCCAGGCTCTGTCTATCCGCCTTCGGTGGGTGGCACATCTGGCGGTCACGCTGGAAACCCAGTCGGCGTTCGCGCGCGTTTGCACGGTGTTGCTCGCGCTCTCTGAACGTTTCGGAATTCCAGCTGGCCGAGGCGTGTTGATCGACCTGAAGCTAAAGAACGAGGACCTGGCCGCCATCGTCGGGGTGTCGCGCCAATTCACCAACTCCACGCTGCAGGATCTGCAGAAGCGCGGTCTCATCGCCACGCAGAAACGCAATCTCGTGGTGATCGATCCCGGCGCGCTCGAAGCGCTAGTCTACAACCTGTAAGCGCTGGCATGCGTGTCCGAGTTAAAGCGCGCGACCGTGAATTCGAATTCGAGGCGCGCGCGGGAGAAAGGATTCTGCACGCCGGACTGCGCGCGGGGTATCAGCTTCCCTACGAATGCGCTACCGGGACCTGCGGAAAGTGCAAGGCGGGGATTGCGGACGGAAGGGTCGAGGACGCGTGGCCGGAAGCCCCCGGAAGACGGTTCATAGAGCCCGGCCAACCCCAGGTGTTGATGTGCCAGTGCTCTGCGCTGGGCGAGCTGGACATAGACGTGCCGAAGCCCGTGCCTTCGACGGGCGCGGGCGAGCCAATCGCAACCATGTTTGACGGCGTGCTCAAGGATCCTCGCGCATTGGCGCATGGCGTCCTTGGTTTCAGCGTAGAGCTCAACCAGTCGTGCAGCTTCCATGCCGGTCAGTTCATGCTGCTCCGGCCGGCCGGCGTATCCGGCTATCGAGCCTATTCGATGTGCAATTACGCCGACGCGCGGCGGCTGGACTTCGTTATCAAGCAAAAACGCATGGGGCGCTTTTCGGAATGGCTATTCGGCACGGATCGCGCCGGCGAGGCGCTGCAACTGTTCGGCCCGCTCGGCAAAGCGACCTTCGATCCGTCACTGTCGAGAAATATCCTTTGCATCGCGGGCGGTTCGGGAATCGCTGGGATGATGTCCATCCTCGCGTGCGCAGACGCAGCGCGCCACTTCGAGCATCATCAGGGGTGGGTCTTTTTTGGTGTGCGCACCTTGGCTGACAGTTTTTTCCTGAGCGAACTGAGCAAACTCGCCGTGCGGTGGGGCGGCAGACTGACCGTTACGGTCGCCCTGTCTGACGAGGCGGTTCCCGCCTCAGCTGTGGCTGTGTGGCCAGAGCTTCTGTTCGAGCATGGCTTGGTGCACGAGGTCGCCCGCCGCGCGATGTCGGGACGTTACGCGAATCTTCGGGCCTACGTCGCCGGCCCGCCGCCCGCCGTGGAATCGGCAATGCGCGTGTTGCTCGCCGAAGGAAAACTGCGCCCCGGTGACATCTGCTACGATAAGTTCAACTGACCGTCACCGGCGAAACTTCCCTGTTCCGGTTTGGCCGTTTTTCGGGGTGACGGTGCTTGCTCGGCTTCATATATGCCACG
Organism: Betaproteobacteria bacterium; assembly: GCA_016202565.1. Taxonomy (GTDB): domain Bacteria; phylum Pseudomonadota; class Gammaproteobacteria; order Burkholderiales; family SG8-41; genus DSOT01. The sequence goes on from JACQOK010000097.1 coordinate 3,298, forward strand.
AAGAAATCCTCGGGACTTACTAGAGCCTTTGCGGGAGCTTCTCGACGAGTTGCCCGCGAAATCAAATACGGGATACCTTTTCGATTCAGGTTACCTCGCAGGCCAGATTCAAGGTCGCAAGATTCGTTTCGAGCTGTGGAACCCCACCGAGGATAGTCTGTCCGAGTTTCGCCTCGGAATCGACTGCGATGCTCCCGCATCTTTCGAGATCCAGCGTCTGACACAACTAAAGTTTCTCCAGCATATCTTGCCAAAGGAACTGGTAGAAGAGCTCGCGAAAAAGGCAGAGTCTCTGCAGCAGGCCGTGGGCAGGAGGTTTGATCTCAAGACCGGTGACACCAGTCTGGACCGCAAGTTCTCGTTTACATGTTCCCACGATGACGCATCGAGGATCGACGTTGAGCGCTTAGCGTTCACCTTACGTCAACCGCCAGTACGGCAGGCAATTGAAATCCTGTTCGAGACTTATGGCTTTAGTCGCATTGCCGTTAACCAGCCGACGAACAGCACCGGCGAGGTTCTCCGGTTTATAGAGGCGGTGTATAGCCCTTATGAGAGACACCACGTAGATGCTACTCGGATAAGAGCTGTTCTTCCGCAGCTGCTAAAGCTGGTGGACGCATTTCGCGCCGGCTGGGAACAATTCTCAAGCAATAGTCACTGACAGCCCGATGACATGGCAACCTACGGTGTTAGGTGCGCACTTGCCGTCGCTGATAATTTTCTCACGGACATCCTTCCTGCCGAACAGCATCATCGACGGGCACCTTATTTCGCGCCCGACCTTGTACGCGTGCCGCGACCTGAGTTCAGCCTCGCGCTCGTCCTCGATGGAGGGATAAGAGGTGACGAACGCACATTTCTGGGTTGCCCGCTTGTGATTAGCCTGCACCCTTTCTCGGCGCAGAAGATCATGGATACGCCGATGACCGGACCGCCGCTGCGCGTGCGCAAGACCACTTGCAATGCACGAACGCCACGTTATGGTCGGTCGGCTCTTAGACCTATTCGAACGAGTTGCGCCCGCTTACCCGTGGCCATTTGAGCTTGATCCAGTAGGCGGCTCGCAGCGCCTGTTCGATATTGGAGCAATAAGGACAATGCGCGAGATCATCACATTCCGCGTATTGCCGCGCAATGCATCCGGGTTGCGGAACCATCGCTCGACGCTCGTTGATAGATCGCTTCCCGATCAACCTGCGGAATAGGCGGACGATCTGACCCAGCTTTGATTTTTCCGTAAGAGACATTTGCTTATCTCCTATTCAGCGTAAACCAAATAACGATAGCATGCGGCTGCAGGCACTCGTACTTTACCGCAGCACGATACCGGAAACTTGATCTACGTCAACACACTCGCTCAGATACTCGCCCGGCGTGTCAACTACATGACACTTCAACGAGCGTAATGCGGGTAAATCTATAAAATCACGGCACACGAAATCTGGGGAAATCGTGAGGCGCGGCCTTATTTGCAATAAATGAGAGCCTAAATATGGACTTTAATTTCAACCCCTTTATTGCCTTCGGCTGGTGCGTGCTGGCCGGTTTCATAATGTCCATGGGGGCCGGCGGCGGGGGCATTCTTGCCGGGATAGGACACATTTCCTTCCTGGGGATCGCCGACGCGAACATGATCAAGGTGGTAAACCAGATCCTCGAGTTCACGAGCCGGATCGTTTCCGTTCCGCTTTACTACCGCCAGAAACGCCTAGTCTGGAACCTTGCGCTCACTTTCGGCACCGGGGCGCCGCTCGGGGCGATCGTCGGCTCGTGGTTCTCGAAGAGCTATCTCTCGGACATGTCCGTATACCGGCCAATATTCGGATTGTTGGTCGCATTCGTCGCCGCGCGCGTCCTCTACGAGTGCTGGGGCAGGACAGCGCAGAACCATGCAGGTCTACGCAAAGCGCGCGAAGCATCGGACCGCATGTCCCGCAACGCCCGTGCCACGGGCGCCCGGGAATTCCTGGAGAACGACGGCCCACGAAGCGTACATTTCGGCATATGGCAGAGCCGGGTTCTATTCGGCGGGGAATATTTCGATTTCAATCCCTGGGGCGCCGCCCTTGGCGGGTTCGTCATCTCATTTGTCGGCTCCGCACTCGGCGTTGGAGGCGGCTTCCTGGTCACCCCTTTTATGGCGAGCTTCCTGCTTTTCCCCATGTACCTTGTCGTGGGAACGAGCCTCGTCGCCCTGATGATTCCACTCACAATAAGTGTTCTCACATATCTTGCACTCAAAGTCGGCGTCGACTGGCAGCTTGTCGCGGTGGAAGTGCCCGCAGTTCTGATCGGGTCTTTCCTCGGCCCAGCACTCAACCGCTACATGAACGAGAAGGCGCTCAAGACTTTCGTCGCGGCTATGCTCCTCGGGATCGGACTATACTACCTATCGAGTTGAAGGCGGACGAGCTCATTGCATCGCGACACAATGGGCCCTGTAGTCTGATCTGGGGCAAATATCCTCCGGCAGAGCCGGAGGCCTTAGGTTGTGAGCCGCTCAAAGCGGCTGCAAGGGCCGGTGTCGCGGTCCACAAGTTCAAATGCTGCTCGCGGCGCTACGGAACGGAACGCACGTCGCAATGGTGCTATCCCAACTTCTGTTGCCACCCCGGCGGAGCCCAGAGATTTCCCTGAATGGTTTAAGTTACTATCATACTTCGATGCTGCAAAGGATGCGCGAAACTCCCCCGGACGGACATCTGGACGTGCTTGGTTCAATCCCGCCGGTTTACCGGAAGGCGGTGTTCGAGCAGTGTGGACGTCAGATGCTCGCAAGGGGTGAACTGATCTGGTCTCAGGGCGAGACTGCCAAGTATGTCGCGTTCCTCTTCTCTGGAAAGGCGATGTCCTGGTACCAGGCGCGAAACGGCAAAACCGGAACGACGGGCTTCTGGTGCGCTGGCGACCTGCTTGGCGCCGCCGACGTTGGCACGGTCAGCGCGCGTCGTCAGCAGACGGTGCGTTGCCTGGAGCAGTGCGTGATCTACACGCTGTCCTTTGAGCGCTTCGAAGACCTCATTCGGCGTTTTCCTGAGTTCGCGCTGACCGTTATTCGTGCCCTTTCGGTCCGGTTGCGCTGGGTCGCTCAATTAGCTGTCACGCTCGAGACGCAGCCCGCCTTCGAGCGCATTTGCACAGTTCTTCTCGCTCTGTCGGAACGGTTCGCCGTCCATAGCGACGAGGGTGTTCTGATCGACCTAAAGCTGACCAACGAAGACCTTGCGGCGATCGCAGGCGTCACTCGCCAGTTCACCAATGCCACTCTGCACGACCTGCGCCAGCAGGGCTTGTTGCTCACGCGTCGGCGAAACCTAATCCTTACTGACCGCGGGGCCATCGAAAGGCTGGCGTACCATCAGTGACATAGCAAGTTGTCTGCCTGTCAACTTCGGAGCGCCGCGGATTATCCGAAGTCATATAACCGCAGATGAACGCAAACACAGAATATTATTGGTGTTAATCTCGGTTAATCGGCGGTTCCTTCAGCCGGTTCTCCGGCTTGTGACGGGGGCGAAAAGCCTGTAGAATCCGCGTCTTTCCGAATTCTGGAGCAATCGTCATGGCGCGCGTATGTCAGGTCACCGGCAAGAAGCCGATGTTGGGGAACCACGTTTCCCATGCCAACAACAAGACGCGGCGGCGTTTTCTGCCTAACCTGCAGTACCGCCGTTTCTGGGTCGAGAACGAGAATCGTTGGATCAGCCTGCGTGTGTCGCAGGCGGGACTGCGCACGATCGACAAGAAAGGCATCGACGTGGTGCTTGCCGAAATGCGGGCACGCGGCGAACACGTTTAAGGAGGTGTGAGATGCGGGAAAAAATCAAACTGGAATCCACCGCCGGGACCGGCCACTTCTATACCACCACCAAGAACAAGCGCACGACACCGGACAAGATGGAGATCAAGAAATACGATCCGGTGGCGCGCAAGCACGTCATCTACAAGGAAACCAAGATTAAATAGCGACGTCGCGGTAGCCCGCGCGTTGGAGCGGACGCGAAGCGCCGTTCAACGCGCGAAATGCAAAAAAAGCCCGCATCGAGCGGGCTTTTTTCTTTGGCGGCTTTCGTTCCCGCTTTTTACGCGTAGCAGCGCAGCCGGCGGCTGAATTCCTGCAGCGCCACGATGCCACTCTCCTCGGCACGCCGGCACCAGTCTTCGAGCTGGTGCACGAGCTCGTCCTTGGAGGCGCTCGAGCGCTGCCAGAGCGCGGCGAGTTCCTGGCGCATGGTGTACACGGTATTGAGCACGTTGCTCTTGCTCAGGACTTCGTTCATCCGGGCGCGCTCGGTGATAGGCAGTGCCCGGGCATCAATGTGCAGCCAACGCTTGAGCGTGGCGCGATCGACGCTCACCGCACGCGCCCTCAACGCGCGCATTTCCCCGGCGCAGGTGCGACGCAGCGACTTCGCATACCTGGCGAGCACATCGTAGCGGTGGGTGACCACCGCCTGTACCGTCGCAAGATCGCAGCGCGTCTTCGCAGCGTCCAGCTTGATCTCCGGCGCGACCTTCTTGACCTGCGCGAATCCCAGCGTTTCCAGGATGCGGATATAGAGCCAGCCGATGTCGAATTCGTACCAGCGGTTCGACAGCCGCGCCGAGCTGGCATAGGCGTGGTGGTTGTTGTGCAGTTCCTCGCCGCCGATGAGGATGCCCCACGGCACGATGTTGGTGCTCGCGTCCTCGGGCTGAAAATTGCGATAGCCCCAGTAATGCCCGATGCCGTTGATCACGCCCGCCGCGAAGAACGGAATCCAGACCATCTGCACGGCCCAGATGGTGATACCGATGAAGCCGAACAGCGCGAAATTGACGACCATCAGCAGAGCGACACCGAGTACGGAATGCCGCGCGTAGAGATGGCGCTCGATCCAGTCATCGGGCGTGCCGCGGCCGTACTTGTCAAGCGTTTCCCGGTTGAGGGATTCCTTGCGGTAGAGTTCGGTGCCTTCCCAGAGCACCTTGTTGATGCCCAGGACTTGCGGGCTGTGGGGGTCTTCCGCGGTTTCGCACTTGGCGTGGTGCTTGCGGTGAATCGCGGTCCACTCCCTGGTCACCATGCCGGTGGTGAGCCAGAGCCAGAAGCGGAAAAAGTGGCTGGGCAGGGGATGCAGGTCGAGCGCGCGGTGGGCCGAATGGCGGTGCAGGTAGATCGTTACCGCCGCGATCGTGATGTGCGTCACGACCAGCGCGTAAACGACGTAACCCCACCACGGCAGATCGAAAACCCCTGTAAACATGTGGTTCCCCGTTAAAGGCTTATTCAGACCCGCGCAGTGTACAGAAGTTCACCCTTGAGGGGTAGCGGTTTTTCGTTCACGCGCATTCCTCAGCGGCGCGCGGATTTCATTCCAATTTCTTGAACTTATTGAAGAAACGCGCGAATGAAATTCCCCGTGTCGGGCACGGCCCGTTGGGGATTTGAGCTAGAATGAATTTAAAGTGGGTCATGGGAGGCGCCATGGTTGCTTACGACAGCATGTCCCGGGCCGATCTGATCGCGACCCTCCGGTCGCTTGAAGGGCGGCTGGCAGCCGCCGCATCAAGCGCGCGCAACCCACACGTCGATTCCGCGAAATTCCCGGTATTCGGCGAACGGGAACAGCGGGAGTTTGAAAAGAGTCCGTGGCCGATACGGATTTTCGACCGTAAAACGCTCAAATATCTTGCGGTCAACGCCGCCGCGCTTGCGCTCTACGGCTACACGAGGGAAGAATTCCTGTCGCTGACGCCGCTCGCGACCCGCCACCCCGACGAGCGATCCGAGTTTTTCGCCAGTTTGCGCGAGCCGACGGGGTATTTGAGGCATCTTGGGCCACGCCGGCACGTGAAGAAGTCCGGCGACATCATTATCCTCGAGATCATTATCCAGGACGTCATTTACGGCGGCAGGGAAGCGCGATTGAGCCTGGCCATGGACGTGACCGCGCGGGTGCGCATGGAGGAAACGCTGCGCCGGCGCGAACGGGAGTTCAGCGCGCTCGCGGAAAATGCCCCCGACATCATTGCACGCTTTGACCGCGACCTGCGTTTCGTTTACGTAAATCCGGCCGTGAGCGCCGCGATGGGCGTTCCGCGAAAAGCGTTCATCGGGAAGACCAGCGGCGAAGTCGGGGTGCCGGATTCCCTGGCGGAGGTCTGGGAAAGGGAGGTTCGGCTCGTATTCGAGACCGGCGAGGAACGCGCGGCCGAATTCGATTGTCCGTGCCGCGACGAGCCCCGGCACTTTGAAGCACGCATGGTCCCCGAGTCGCACTCGGATGGCCTGGTCGAAACCGTGATTGCAATTGCGCGCGACATCACCGGGCGCAAGCAGGCGGAAGATGAATTGAAGCGCCAGAAAAAACTTCTGGATGCGATCATCGAGCATCTGCCGGTCGGCGTCACGGTGAAAAATGCAAACACCCGGCGTTACGTGCTGCGCAACCGCATGTCGGAGAAATTGACGGGTTGGAGCAACGCCGAGGCCATCGGCCGGCGCGCCGATGAAGTCTATCCGCCGGAGCTGGCGGAAATCCTCGATGCCTCGGATCGCGAGGCGCTGGCGCGCGGATCCGCGGCGCTGGTTCCCCCGGAGGTCTTGCGGTGGCGTACCGGCCGCATCGTGCGCAACATTAAAGTCCCGGTGCCCGATGAAAACGGACATTACACGCATCTCGTCAGCCTCATCGAGGACCTGACCGATATCGAGGAGACGCAGGCGGCGCTGCGCCGCTCGGAGCACCGACTGAAGCAGCTCATCGCAATGTCACCCGCGGCGATCTTCTCGTTCTCGCTCGCTCCCCCGCTCGCCGTAACCTATATCAGCGAAAACGTGACGGCGCAGCTCGGCTGGAGTCCGTCGGACTTCACGTCTGATCCGTCGTTCTGGCGCGACCGTGTCCATCCCGAGGATCGCGCGGCTGCCCTGAGCGCGGCGGCCAGGGTGGTCACCGAGGGCAACTATCTGTGCGAATACCGCTTCCGCCACAAGGACGGGAGTTGGCGCTGGGTGCACGACGAAGGCCGGCTCGTGCGCGACGCCGGCGGCGCGCCGCGCGAAGGAATCGGGATCTGGATGGACGTCACCGCCCGGCGCGAGGAGGCGGAAGAACGGATGCGGCGGGCCATACGCCAGCGCGACGCGTTGGTCAGGGAAGTTCATCACCGCATCAAGAACAACCTCCAGGGGGTGGTGGGATTGCTGCGCCAGCTCGCGGGCGAGAACCCGGAAATGCGGGCGCTGGTGGACAAGGCGGTGTCGCAGTTGCAGGCGGTGTCGGTGGTGCACGGGCTGCAGGGCCGCAAACTGCACGACGGCATCCTGCTGCGGGAAATGGTGCCGGCGATCGGCAAGGCGGTCGCGGAGATCACGCACGTGCCGCTGCGCGTCGAGATCGCGGCGGAGACGAACAGGCGGGTTTGGATTATCGAAAATGATGCCGTCCCGATCGCGCTGGCGCTCAATGAGGTGATGCTGAACGCGGCGAAGTGCACCGCGGCGCTTCTGGAGCCCGATGAAGTGCGCGTACGATTGTCCCTTACGGCGGAGTCGGCGCGGATCGCGGTGTCCAACACCGGCGCGCTGCCGCGCGGCTTCGATTTCGCCCGTGGCAGGGGCATGGGCACGGGACTGGAACTGGTGAGATCGCTGCTGCCGCAGAGCGGGGTGACTCTCGCTTTTTCGCAGCTCGACGGCCGCGTGCTGACCACGCTGGAGATTCGTGCTCCGCTCGTTGCCCGTCACGCGGCGCCGGCGGCTCAGGTTTAGGGAGGGGGGCGAAATGGAGGAAGGCAACGGAAAAGGCAAGACACATATCCTGGTCGTGGACGATGATCGCCTCATCCTGGCGACCCTGGCGAAGGGTCTGCGTCAGGCGGGGTACGACATTACGGAAGCGAGTTCGGGAGAAATCGCATTGCGGCTTGCGGCCGAGCTGAAGCCCGATCTTGCGCTGCTCGACGTGCGCATGCCGGGCATGTCGGGACTGGCGGTGGCGGAACAACTGGGCGCGACACACGACGTGCCGTTCATCTTTCTCTCCGCCTACGGCGATCCGGACATCGTCGAACAGGCTACCCGTCACGGCGCGCTCGGCTACCTGGTAAAACCGGTCGATGTGCCGCAGATCATTCCCGCGATCGAGGCGGCGCGCGCGCGCGCCGCGGAAATCCGCAAGCTGCGCGCGACCGGAGAACAGTTGAGCTCGGCGCTGGAAGGGGATCGCGAGATCAGTGTCGCGATGGGAATATTGATGGAACGGCGCGGCCTCGACCGGCGGGAGGCCTTTGAAACGCTGCGCGCCTCCGCGCGCGCGCAGCAGCGCAAGCTCAAGGATGTGGCGGCCGAGGTGGTGAACGCGATTGAGACCGTCAACCAGCCGCGGAAACGTTCTGAATAGAAGGGTGGGTTGAAGCCCCCCGCGCCTGCTAATCCGATACGCCGGTATGGGTAATATGATGACTTGCGCCGGACCCGATAAAGGGCTATAAAAACAGCAAGGAGGGGCAGGAAGCCACCCCTTCGCCCGTCAAAATGCGCCGCCCGGCTCCCGCGGCGCGCCTTGATCCAGGCCCGGCCCCCGCCTTGAACGCTTGAACGTCCAGCGACACGCGCCCGTTTTTTTTTCAGAGGCGCCGGAGCAGGAGACTGTCAATGTCGTTTCGTGCAGAAATTATGCGCGTGGATATTTCCGTCGCTATTTCTCGCGCAGTGGCGCCCCTGACATGAGCGAATCCCTCCGACTTGTCATTTTTCGCCTTGACGAGCAGCGCTATGCCCTGCCGCTGGCCGCGGTCGAGCGCATCGTCCGCGCCGCGAGCGTGATCCCCCTGCCGGACGCACCCTCCATCGTGCTCGGGATGCTCGATGTGGAGGGACGGGTGCTCCCCGTCTTGGACATACGACAACGGTTCGGCCTGCGGGAGCGGGACATCACGCCCGCCGACCAGTTTCTGATAGCGCGGACGGCGGCTCGCGCCGTGATACTGGTGGTTGACGAGGCCCAGGGCGTGGTCGAACGCACGCGGGCGGAGATCATCAGCGCCGACCGGATCGTGCCCGGCCTCGAGCGGTTCCAGGGTGTCGCCAGGCTCGATGACGGCCTGGTTTTGATCCACGACCTGGACCGGTTTCTCTCTTTGGACGAGGCGCGCGCTTTGGACGAGGCGATGAATCAGGAGGCGAATTGACGTATGCGCGATCGAGTTTCAGACGCGCAGTGGTCGCAACTGAGCGAGTTCATCGCCCGGACAACGGGACTGCATTTTCCGCGCGAGCGGTCGGCGGATTTGCAGCGCGGCGTGGCAGGGGCTGCGCGTGAGCTGGGCTTTGAGGATACCGCCGCGTGCGTCGACAGGCTGCTGTCGGTCCCGCCCACCGCCGCGGAGATCGGGATTCTGGCAAGTCATCTCACCGTCGGGGAGACTTACTTTTTCCGCGAGAAGAAAACATTTGATGTGCTGTCTGCCGACATCCTGCCCGAGCTCATTCGCTCGCGACGGGGCCGCGGGCAGCGGCTGCGCTTCTGGAGCGCGGCTTGTTGCACGGGTGAGGAGCCGTATTCGCTCGCCATCCTGTTGCACCAGGCGCTGCCCGACCTGGAGGAGTGGCACGTGACGATCGCAGCGACCGACATCAACGGCCGCTTTCTTCGCAGGGCCGCTGCGGGAACCTACGGCGAGTGGTCGTTCCGCGATATGCCGGCCTGGTTTAAGGAACGCTATTTCAACCGCACCATGGATGGCCGCTACACCATCCTTCCGGAAATCAGAAGGCTCGTGACCTTTGTGCAGTTGAACCTGGTGGAGGACGTTTATCCCTCGTTGGCGACCGAAACCAACGCGATGGATGTGATCTTGTGCCGCAATGCGCTGATGTACTTCACCCCTTCCCAGGTCCGCAATGTGATCCGGAACCTCCACCACGCGCTGGCCGAGGACGGCTGGCTGGTAGTAAGCCCCAGTGAAGCATCACATGCATTGTTCCCTCAATTTACCACGGTGAATTTCCCCGGCGTGATTCTCTATCGGAAGAGCGGAGCAAAGCTCCGGATGAAGCAACCCTGGTTGCCGGCCCCGCTCGACGATGCGGCCGATATGGTCGCGCCCGCGATCGATCCATCTTCGCCGTGGGCGCCGCGGATACCGGTTGCTCCGCCCATGGAACCGGCGCCTGCCCGGCCCGTGGAAGAGCCTGCGCGGCCGGAAACGCCGCCCTCGCCCTGTGCCGTGGCGGAAACGCTGTACCAGGAAGGGCGGTATGCGGAGGCTGCGGACATCCTGCTTGCCTCGATCGACCGGCACGCCCACGAACCGGCGGCGTTTTCCCTGCTGGCGCGGGCGCTCGCCAACCAGGGCGAACTCACGGACGCGCTGGCGTGGTGCGATCGCTGGATTGCCGCCGACAAACTGGACCCCGCCGCTCACTACCTGCACGCGGTCGTCTTCGTGGAGCGGGGCGACATTGAGCGCGCGCGCTCTTCCCTCCAGCGGGCGCTTTATCTCCAGCCCGATTTCGTGCTGGCGCACTTCACCCTGGGCAATCTCGCGCGCCGCCGCGGCAAAAGCGAGGACGCCGACAAGCATTTCGCCAACGCGCTCGATCTGCTGCGCCGCTATCAGCCGGGTGACCAGGTGCCCGAAGCGGACGGCCTCACCGCCGGCCGGCTCACGGAAACCATTACTGCGGTGACCGGCATGGAAACCGTGCCATGAAAAACGAGACGCGCATCCCCGCCCCGCCTGACGCCGGGCAAATCCTGCGCGCCCGCGCGCAAGCGCTGGCGCGTGTGCCCGAAAGGGCCGCGGTGACGGCAGCGTTGCTCGAATTGCTGGAGTTCCGCCTCGCCCGGGAAAGCTATGCGCTGGAGACCCGCCATGTGCGCGAGGTCTATCCGCTGAAGAACCTGACGCCGCTGCCCTGCACGCCGCCGTTCGTGCTCGGGATCGTCAATCTGCGGGGACGCATCCTGCCGGTGCTGGACATCAAGAAGTTTTTCGAACTGCCGGAGCAAGGATTGACCGACCTCAACCGCATCATCCTCGTCCAGGGCAACGATCTCGAGTTCGGGCTGCTGGCGGATGTCATCGTGGGTGTGCGCACCGTTCCAGTGGAGAGCCTGCAGCCTTCACTGCCGACCCTTACCGGCATCCGCGGCGATTACCTGAAAGGCGTGACAGCCGAGCGGATCGTGGTGCTCGATCTCGCCCGCATCCTGGCGGACCCGAAAATCATCGTGCACGAGGAAGTGGAAGGCTGAACGCAGACCATCAACGGAGACCCGCGACCATGAACTGGTTCAAGAATCTGCAAACCGGTGCCAAGCTCTCATTGGGGTTCGGCGTGATGATTGCGTTGCTGGCGCTGACCATCGTTACCGCCTACACCGCCATCACCGCGATCCGTGATTCCCAGCAAAGACTGTTCGACCAGGAGTTCGCGGGAGTGGTGGACATGGTCGAATTGCGGGCCGACTTGAATCGCCAGAGAGCCCAGACGCTGGAGATGACGATCACGACCAACCGTAACGAACTCGAAGCCCTGGCCCGGGACATCCGGAGCCGGACCAGGGAGATCGACGATTCGCTGCAAAAACTCGCCGCCATCTTCAGGAACAACACCAGGCTGCTGCTCAAGCTCGACGAGCTGAAGAACACGAACGCGGCGTATCGCCAGGGGCGGGAGGCGCAGATCAAGCTCATCCTGGAAGGGAAGAACGAGGAGGCCAGACAATTCGCTGAAGGCCCTCAGGGCGACCGTTTCGAGAAAATGCGGGCCCTTTCGATCGAGCTTGGAAACGGCCTGCAGGAAACCGCCCGCGGGCAGCTCGCCGCGTCCGCGGAACTGGCCGCACAGTCGGTCCGCACGTTCGCGCTCATCGGCGGATTGGCGCTTCTGCTGGGCGTGGCGATGACGATGGCGTTGAACTGGCTCATTTCCCGACCGCTTCGGGACCTCACGACGGTCGCCGAACGGATCACCGTCGGCGACCTGAGCGTGAACGTGCCGTCGGACCGGCGAAACGACGAAGTGGGGGTGCTGGCGCGGACCTTCGACCGCATGACGCAGTCGCTGCGGGCGATGGCCGGCGCGGCCGGGCAGATCGCCGCGGGCGACTTGCGCTCGACCGTCCAGCCCCAGTCCCCCGACGATGTTTTGGGGAACGCATTCGCCCGCATGTCCGAGGATTTGCGGGGTCAGATTCGGGGGCTGATCGAGGGGGCGAACGTGCTGGGTTCGGCGGCGAGCGAGATCGTCGCTTCCACCACGCAACTGGCTGCGAGCGCGAGCGAGTCGGCTGCCGCGGTG
>JACQOK010000098.1 GCA_016202565.1 Betaproteobacteria bacterium
GGCACGCACAAGCCCGGCATGGAGCAGCCGCTCCATAAATGGGTGCCGTCGATTGCGCCGTCGGGCATGGCCTTCTACGAGGGCGACAAGTTTCCGAACTGGCGCGGGAGTCTCCTGATCGGCGCGCTGCGCGACGAGATGCTGGTGCGCCTCGAAGTCGACGGTGAAAAGGTCATGAAGGAAGAGCGGCTCCTCAAGGGCACGCTCGGCCGCATCCGCGATGTCCGGGTCGGCCCCGACGGCTACGTGTATCTGCTCACCGATGAATCGAACGGCGTTCTCGCGCGCCTCGAGCCGGTAAAATAGAAAAGCATAGCCGCCAAGGACGCGATGCAGCAGCAATTGTTGGGGTGAACGCGTCGTTAGCCCCCGCGTAGGCGGGGGGAACCCCAACACCGACGTTGCGGAATCAGTCCGCCTTCGCGCCAGAAGCTTTCACCGCCTTGCCGAAGCGCTCCGTTTCGGAACGGATGAGCTTGCCGAACTCTTCGGCCGTTCCGCCCAGTGGGTCGACGCCCATTTCCAAAAGGCGCTTGCTCGTGTCCGGCGAGCGGATGATGCGCGTGATTTCCGTTGCAAGCTTGTTCACCACCGCCTTCGGCGTCTTGGCAGGCGCGACGATTCCCGTCCAGTTGCCCATCACGAATTCCTTGTAGCCCTGCTCGATCATCGTCGGCACTTCCGGCATGAACGGATGGCGCTTTTCGGTGAGCACGGCGATGATCCGCAAGCGCCCGCCTTTCGCATGCGGAAACAGCTCGGGAACCGCGTTGAACATTACGTGCGCCTGCCCGGATATGAGATCGGGCACGGCCGGTCCGACGCCCCTGTACGGCACGTGGGTGGCATCGATTCCTGCGGCGAGCTTGAACATTTCCATCGACAGATGGCTGATCACGCCGGCGCCTCCCGAAGCGTAAATCAGGCGATTCTTCTTGGCCCATGCGATGAGTTCGGTCACATTCTTTGCGGGAATACCGGGATTCACCACCATGATCAGCGGCGCGGAGCCGAGAACGACCACGGGAGTGAGATCACGCGCCAGGCTGTAGTTGAGCTTCGTATACAGCGTCTGCGCGATGGTGTGCGCGGTGCTGATGTTCATGAAGGTGTAGCCGTCGGGCGTTGTTTTCGCGACGAGTTCGGCGGCGAGGTTGCCGCCCGCGCCGGGGCGGTTGTCGACGACGACGGGCTGTCCCCACGCTTCGTTGAGCTTCTGTGCCACGATGCGCGCCATGATGTCGTTGATGCCGCCGGGCGCAAATGCAACGACGTAGCGGATGGGCCGCGTCGGATACTCTGCGGCATTCGCAGTAACGGCGGCTACCGACGTGAAGCCGAACAGTGCGGCGCACAGAACAGCGCCCAGTCTCTTTGTTGCCATGTCGTCTTCCTCCCCTTATCGATATTTACGAAACCGGATGACAATCCGGACTCGCTCGACTCTCCCCTCTCCCCTCGGGAGAGGGGCCGGGGGTGAGGGTCGAGCAATGTAACGCAGTTACGTAACGCTCGATAGTGAACGCATCGTGTAATCATTGCATGATAATGAGATACGATGCTCTCGGCAAACCCGTGGGCTCAGGGTCGATTATCTATTGAAGACACCGCCGGCTATAAGAATTCAACTCCAATCACTCTGCCCTCGTTTTTTTTGCGTTTTAGCTACCAGCGACTACGCCCAAACGGCGGCCGGCCCCGCCAGTAGCGGATCATCGCGTAGCCGCCGAGCATGCCGCCGAGGTGGGCGAAGTGCGCAACGCCGGCCTGCGTCCCGGTGATGCCGAGGTACAGCTCGAGCGCCCCGTAAAGGGTGACGAACAGCCACGCCGGCATCGGGATCGGCGGGAAAATGAGCATCACGGTCCGGCGCGGGAAGTACAGCGCGAAGGCGAGCAGCACGCCGAACACGCCGCCCGAGGCGCCGACGGTCGGAAAGGGCGGAGCGCCGCTCACGGCCGACACCACGAGGTGCGCCACCGCCGCGGTGATGACGCAGGTCAGATAGAAGGCAAGGTAACGCCGCTGTCCGAACACGCGCTCGATGTCGGAACCGAACATGTAGAGCGCGAGCATGTTCACGAGAAGATGCAGCAGGTTGCCGTGCAGGAAACTGTAGGTCACCAGCTGCCACGGGAGAAACCCCGCCAGCCCGACCGGCGATGCCCCGTGGAGCGGCCACAGCGCGAACCAGACGACGAGCTGCGGGTCGGCCACTTGCTGCAGCAGAAAGACGACTCCGTTGGTGACCAGCAATGCCCACGTGATCGGCGGTATGTTCATGGCGCAGCGACTCTTAGTTGTTCGGGCTGGTTCGCGATGGGGTTCGTTCCCGGATGAGGAGTCCTGTCGGGGAAACGCGCAATTCGAGTTCCATTGGCTGCGTCACCGGTACAAAAGTCGCCGAACCGTACTCCGCATCGAGTAACGGCGCGAGGAACGCATAACGCCGGCGCAGGCTGAAGAGATCTACCGGCTTGTCCTTACTCAGAGAATGGACAGTTCTCAGCGCGGAGCGTTCGTCTGTGACTGCATGGTAGCGTCCCGCCACACGGTCGAGCTCGTAGACGGTATGAAGGCCGAGGACGTTTGTGAGCGGCTGCCATTTGAGGATGTGTGCGTCGATATAGATCTCATCTCCCGCCAGATGAAACTCCGCTTTCTGTCCGTCCGGGAAGCGGAAGGCCGCCTCGAAACGCTGATGGCCCGACGGGCGCACCGAGATCTGCGCCGCGATTTGCTCGTGGGTAAGCGCCCGATACCCTTGTATTCCGATCGTAATGGTCCCCGCAAGCGACCCGAGCGACAGAAAGAGCAGCCCGATGACGGTGCGCAGCGCAAACCGCAGCGGTCGGCGTCGCACGAGTGCCGCCAATGCGGCGAGAATCAGAACCGCTCCGACGATTCCCAACACCACCGCTGCAATGAACAGTGGCGACATGGCGGATTCTGAAAGCATCACTGGGCAGGCTCTCAATACGAAAAGCGGGGTTCAGGCGAGCACCGGCGGCAGTTCACGCGCGAGCTTGGCGCGCTCGGCGGTGGCCGCGCCGTTCAATGCAAAGCCGAGCAGCTTGCCCGCGCTGTCGATGAATAACGATTTTACGCCATCGGCGCCGCGTTCTATCAACCATTTGCCGACTGCGCCATTCGCCGGGGGCGCCACGATGGTGGGGCAGGCCGGCGTCTTCACCAGTACCGGCATTGGCGGATACGCGACTGCGGTGCGTCTGCCTGCCAGCGTGGCAGCGAGCGCGCGGGCGGCGTGCATGATCGGCATCACGAACGGCAGCACCAGCCCTTCGACTTCCGCGCAGTCGCCCAGCGCGTAAACGTCCTCCGCGCTGGTCGCGAGATAGCGGTCGACGACAATGCCGCGATGGACCTTCAGTTCCGCCGCCCGCGCCAGCTCGAGTTTCGGCTTGAGTCCGATGGCGGAAAGAACGAGGTCCGCGGAAAATTTCCGGCCGTTGGCGAGCGTGACTTCAAGGGTGCGCCCGTCGCGATCGATCGATCTCACGCTGGCGCCGAGGTGCCAGACGACACCCAGCGCGGCGAGTTTTTCCTCGAGCAGCGCGGCGCCGGCGGCGGGCAGCAACCGCGGCAGCGCCTGCCCGGCAATGTCGACAGCATCGACGCTGTAGCCGGTGGCGGAGAGATCGTTCGCGAACTCGCAGCCGATGAGGCCCGCGCCGATGATGGCGATCCTGCGCTTTCCTTCGAGCGCGGCGCGGAAGCGCGTGTAATCGTCGAGACTGTTCACTGTCATCACGGCATCCGCGGCGTTGCCCGACAAGGGTAGCCGGACCTGTTCCGCGCCGAGCGCGAGCACGAGTTTCGAATAGGGCACTGTTTCCTCCCCGATCCTGACCTGTCGCGCTGCAGTGTCGATCGCGGCCACGCGCGTGCGCGTGCGCACCGTCGCGTTGAGCTGGGCGGCCATCTGCTCCGGCGTATTGAGCGGAATGGCAGCCGGCGTCTTGTTGGACGCCAGCGCATTGGACAGCATCGGCTTGGAATAGAACTGCCCGCCGTCGGCCGTGACGACGGTGAGCGGTGTCTCCCGATCGAGCTTGCGCAGCTCTCTCGCGACGTTATACCCGGCAAGACCGCTGCCGATGATCACGACGGGATGCATGCCTTGCGCGCTCGGTTCAGGCCATGAGTGATGAGAAAGCAGCGACGCGCTCATCCGGCACCGGCGCATCAGGCGCAGATGGTATCAAACAAACATCGTCAGCGCGAAACTCGCGAATCGTTCCGCCGTCACCGCTCCAGCAAGCTGCGGAGCATCCATGCAGTCTTTTCATGAATCTGCATGCGCTGCGTCAGCAGGTCTGCGGTGGGCTCGTCGTGGGCCTTCTCGACCAGCGGGAAGATGGAGCGCGCGGTGCGCACCACGGCTTCCTGGCCTTCGACGAGCAGCTCGATCATGCGCTCGGCCCTGGGCACGCCGGGGGCCTCCTTGATCGACGAGAGCTTTGCATATTCGGCGTAGGTGCCGGGTGCGGGATAGCCCAACGCGCGGATGCGCTCGGCGATCTGGTCCACGGCGAGCGCGAGTTCCGTGTACTGCTGCTCGAACATGAGGTGCAGCGTCTGGAACATCGGACCGGTCACGTTCCAGTGAAAGTTGTGGGTCTTCAGGTACAGCGTGTAGGTGTCGGCAAGCAACTGCGACAAGCCATTGGCGATTGCCTTGCGGTTCTGCTCCGTGATTCCGATATCGATGTCTTTCACCGTGATCTCCTTTTTGCGGTTGGGCGCGATCCGCGCGTGAGAAGCATGTTAGGCGGGCTCAGGACATCGGTCCAATGAATTAATAAAATGTAAGTGATCGAAAAAAACGATCATCTCCAGCGGCGGCTCCGGCGCGCCAATCAGGCCGGCTTATCGTTCCATCAAAATAACTCGTTGGAAATGCGTCGCCTTTGTCCCAGAATGTTTCGCACAAGAGGGCGGCACCTGCGGCGATGCTGTCCGGCGAAGAGAGGCCGGCCGCGAGTCATATGGAGGAGACCATGCTCATGCGCGCGGCATATCCGCCGTTGTCTTCCAGCCTGCTTCCGGCGGCGACCAGTTTTGCCTGCCCGACCCAGAGGCTCCCGGAGCGGGTCGGCCTGGAAGATCCCGCGATCGACGTCATGACCGACCTGAAACGCGTGTGCGCCGTGGTGATCGGGCCGGACGATTCCGTCGACGAGGCGCACAAGCGGATGATCCAGCGCGGCGTGCGGCTGCTGCTCGTGCTGGACCGGGACCGCAAGGTGAGCGGCCTCATTACCGCGACGGATATCCAGGGCGAAAAGCCGATGAAGGTCATCGCGCAACGCGGCTGCCGGCGGGAGGAGATCACCGTGGCCGACATCATGACGCCGCAGGCGCGGCTCGAAGCCCTGGAGTTCGACGACGTGCGCCGCGCCAAGGTGGGTCATATCGTAGCTACGCTCACGGCATCCGGGCGGCAACACGCGATGACGGTCGAGCGCGACGGACAGGGCCGGGCGACGCTGCGCGGCCTGTTTTCGTCGACCCAGATCGCACGCCAGCTCGGCGCGGCGATCCACACGACGGAAGTCGCACGGACTTTTTCCGAGATCGAATCGCTGCTGGCCGGCTGACGCGCGATCCGACCAGGGAGACGACCATGAGGCTGATATTGTTGGGACCGCCCGGGGTGGGCAAAGGCACGCAGGCGGGTTTCATCACCCGCCACTACGGCATCCCGCAGATTTCCACGGGGGACATGCTGCGCGTGGCCGTAAGCCACGGCACCCCGTTGGGACGGGAGGCGAAACGTTACATGGATTCGGGCGGGCTCGTCCCCGATGACATCATCATCGAACTCGTCAAGAATCGCATCCGCGAGCCTGACTGCGGGGCGGGTTTCCTGCTGGATGGTTTTCCCCGAACGGTCCCGCAGGCGGAGGCGCTGGCGGCGGCGCGGATCGAGGTCGACTTCATCGTCGAATTCCGGCTCGACGAAGACGAGCTGCTCGCGCGCAGCGAGGGACGGCTTGTGCATCTGCCCTCCGGGCGCACCTATCATGTGCTCTTCAATCCCCCCCGGGTTCCCGGCAAGGATGACGTGACCGGCGAGGACCTGGTTCAGCGTGCCGATGACCGGATGGAAACGGCGCGGAAGCGGCTGGAGGTTTACCGTCTGCATGCCGGCGCATTGATCGGCTATTACCTGGCGCGTGCCGGCAGCGGAGAGCCTGCCGCGCCGAGATATGTGCGGATCGCGGCCGCGGGCTCACCCGCGGAGATTCGCGAACAGGTCTTTGCCGCCCTGGACGCGCGGGCTGTCGTGCCGATGGATTGAGGCGCGCAATCGCCGGTTCTTGTAATTGCGCGTCAGTCTGCAAACGCAAATCCACCGTGCACCGTCGCGCGGTTGAGATGGACCTCGATTTGCGTTATCGTGCAGGCCGAAAGTCCCGAACGGAACTCCATGACCTCCAGAAAACGCGGCATGCGCCGCGGTCTCACCGCTTACGGCGACGAAGAGTTCTCGCTGTTCCTGCGCAAAGCGTTCATCAAGGCGATGGGCTACTCGGACGATGCGCTCGAGCGCCCCATCGTCGGCATCACCAATACTTACAGCGGCTTCAACGCCTGCCATCGCACCGTGCCCGAACTGATCGAGGCGGTGAAGCGCGGCGTGATGCTGGCCGGCGGGCTGCCGGTCGAATTCCCGACCATCACGCTGCACGAATCGTTCGCCTATCCGACCAGCATGTATCTCAGGAACCTGATGGCGATGGACGCCGAGGAGATGATCCGCGCGCAGCCGGTGGACGCTTGCGTGCTGATCGGCGGCTGCGACAAGACCGTGCCGGCGCTCTTGATGGGCGCGGCGAGCGCCAACGTGCCGGCGATCATGCTCGTCACAGGGCCGATGTTGACCGGCGACCATCGTGGCGAGCGATTGGGCGCGTGCACCGATTGCCGGCGCTTCTGGGCGCGCTTTCGTGCGGGCGATATCGGTGCCGGCGAGATCAACGCGGTGAACGCCAAGCTCGCGCCATCGGCCGGCACCTGCATGGTGATGGGCACGGCGAGCACCATGGCGCTCTGCACCGAGGCGCTCGGCATGATGCTGCCGGGCGGCGCCTGCACCCCCGCGGTGATGTCGGAGCGCATGCGCCATGCCGAAGCGAGCGGCGCGCGCGCCGTGGCGCTCGCCAAGGAGCGGCTGACGCCGGACAAGATCATGACGCCCGAGGCGTTCGAGAACGCGCTGCGGGTGTTGCTTGCAATCGGCGGCTCGACCAACGCCATCGTGCACCTCGCGGCGATGGCGGGGCGGCTCGGCATCGCCATCGACCTCGATGCGTTCGATCGCATGGGGCGCGACACCCCCGTGCTGGTGGATCTCAAGCCCACGGGCCAGCACTATATGGAAGATCTCGAGAAGGCAGGCGGGCTCGTCACCATCCTGCGCGAGCTGACATCCCTGCTCAAACTCGACGCCCTCACGGTGACCGGAAAGACGCTGGGTGAGAACATTGTCGCCGCCCTCCCGGCGTGGAAGCAGGGCGTGGTGCGGCCGTTCAACAGTCCGGTATTCAAGGAGGGCGGCATCGCCTTCCTGCGCGGCAATCTCGCGCCCGGCGGGGCCATCATCAAGCAGTCGGCGATGGACCCGAAGCTCATGCGGCACGAGGGCCGCGCGGTGGTGTTCGAGTCGCTGGAAGATCTTGCCGAGCGCATCGACGATCCCGCGCTCGACGTCAGTGCCGACGATATCCTGGTGCTCAAGAGCGCCGGTCCGAAGGGCGCGCCGGGCATGCCCGAGGCGGGCTACATTCCGATCCCGAAAAAGCTCGCGCAGAAGGGCGTGAAGGACATGGTGCGCATTTCCGACGCGCGCATGAGCGGAACGGCATTCGGGGCGATCGTGCTGCACGTCACGCCGGAGTCGGCGGTCGGCGGGCCGCTCGCGCTGGTGCGAACCGGCGACCGCATCCGGCTTGACGTGCCGGCGCGCACTCTTGAGCTGCTCGTCGCCGCTGCCGAACTAGAAGCCCGGCGCCGGCAGTGGAAGCCGCCGCGGCCGCGCCGGGAAGACGCGCGCGGTTACCGGAAACTTTTTCTCGATACAGTGACGCAGGCCGATCGCGGCTGCGACTTCGATTTTCTCGCCGCGCCGGCTACAATGCGCATTCCGCGGTAAGTAAAGCAGTTCCGGGCAATTAATTCCGGCGGGTTTCGGATTCAAGTCGATTCAAGTAAAAAAACAGGAAGCTATGTTAGGTACATCGCGAACCACGCGACGACGTTTTGTCGTCCGTAAATCTCCGATCCATGGGCGCGGGGTGTTCGCGCTCGCACGCATTCCCAAGGGCGCGCGCCTCATGGAGTACACGGGCGAGCGCATTTCGCACGAAGAGGCCGACGAGCGCTACGGGGAGGAGCATGAGCATTCGCCGCATACGATGTTGTTTTCGGTCGACGACGACATCGTGATCGACGCGACGCGATGGGGCAGTTCCGCGCGCTGGATCAATCACTCCTGCGGACCCAACTGCGAAGCGGTCGATGAAGACGGGCGCATCCACATCGAGACGGTGCGGGACATCAAGCCCGGCGAAGAGCTTACTTACGATTACAACCTCATCCTGGAGGAACGGCACACCCCCGCGCTGAAGCGCGCCCACCCGTGCTTTTGCGGCACGCGACGCTGCCGCGGCACGCTCCTGGGCCGCAAGCGCTGATCGGATCGTTGGGCATCGCGTCGCACAGCCCAACCTACGAGATACAGCCCGCGTAACCCCGAAGGAATGAAATGAAAACCGGGGACCGGGAGAAGCGGGAACGAATGCCCCCCAAAAAAGCGGGAACGAAGGCCCCCAAAATAAGCGGGATCGAAAGCCCGCCAAGGAGAAGCGGGAACGAACCGTGCTCCCGGAATCCGCCTTGCTTCTTCCGGGCTACCCCTCTGCGTAGGTTGGGCTGAGGCGGTTACGCCGATGCCCAACACGGAGTGCGCCATGATCGTTGGGGTATGCTGCGCTCACCCCAACCTACGCCCCGATGCTCAACGATAGCCAAGTTCAGACGGGCGTCGTCAGCTCTTTGGAATTTCCTTGTCGGGATCGACGAATGGTTTCGGGACGACGGTTGCTCTTCGTTCGCCAATGCCGGACATTTTCACCCGCAGCTCAGTCCCGGGTGCGGCGTGGGCTACAGGCACCATCGCGTAGCCGATATTCTTCTTGAGCCGGGGCGAAAAGACCGCTGAAGTAACGTTCCCGACCGTTTCCCCGCCCGCTTTCACCCGCCACCACGTGGGATTCATCTCGATGCGGTCTCCGGCGATCTCGATGCCGACGAGTCTTCGCGCAACGCCCTCGGCCTTGATCCGTTTGAGCGCATCGCGACCGATGTAGGAGGCAGGTTTGGCTTCGTCCACGAGATAATCGAGCCCAACCTCGTAGACGTTGGTCTCCAGCGTCATGTCCGTGCCCCAGTTCAGGATGCCGGCCTCGATCCGGCGGATGTCCGAGGGGCCGATGGGACGGATGTTGTGCGGGCGTCCGGCTTCCATGATGCGCTCCCACAACTCATCGCCCCGGCTCCCGTCCCGCAGATAGATCTCGTAGCCCACCTCGCCTGACCATCCAGTGCGGGTCACCACCACCGGGATGCCGTCCAGCGCGGTTTCGAGGAAGTGGTAATAGCGAAGCTGCAACACGTGATCCCCGAACAACGCGTGCACGACATCCCTGGCCTTGGGGCCCTGCACCTGCAAGGGTGACACATCAGGCTCCGTGATCTCGACGCGCAAACCGGCGTTGAGCGCCACGCCCCGCGCCCACAGCAGGACGTCGCTGTCGGCGAGCGCCAGCCAGAAATGGTTCTCTCCCAGCCGGAGCAGCACGGGGTCGTTGATGATGCCGCCGTCATCTGCTGTAATGACGACGTACCTGCCCTGGCCGACCGCGCAGCGGGCGAGATCACGGGGGGTGAGGAGGTTGGCAAAGGCGAATGCGTCGGGACCGGTGATTTCGACCTGCCGTTCCACCGACACGTCCCACAGCGTGACGTGATGGATGAGGTGCCAGTACTCCGCCTCGAGGTCCCCGTAGCAGATCGGGAAGAGCATGTGGTTGTAGACCGTATAGGCCGTGGCGCCGTGGCGCTGTGTGGCCTCGAAAAACGGGCTGCGGCGCAGGCGTGCGCCGCGCTGGACGAGGTTCATGTCAAAGGGCATAGGGCCTCCGGAAGTCGTCAAGAACCAGTTTCAATGGATATTTTCAAATGAATCAGCCGGAAATACAGCTACCGGTCCGCTTGCCATATCGAGCGCGGGACAAGGCTCGGGCGGCAAACTTGAGGGTGGGGCTGCTGTCCAAGTTTGGACTTTGCTATGCTTACGTTGTTCGTAAGCGCAACGCACACGAATAAAGGTTCCCCTATCTTCCTATGGACCTCAGAAAAATCGAACGCGTCTATACCGGCTACGCACGAGTCTACAACCGCGTTTTCGGCACGATCTTCCAGCGCTCACGCCAGGCGGCGATCCACGACCTGAACGTGAAGCCCGGCGAGCACGTGCTGGAAGTGGGGGTGGGAACGGGCCTGTGCCTGCCGTTTTACCCCAGGCATTGCAGCATCACCGGCATCGACCTCTCCGACGGGATGCTGGAGAAGGCCCGTGACCTCGTGCGCACCCATCAACTCAGCCACGTGAAGCTGATGCGCATGGATGCCGGCGACATGAAGTTTCCGGACGGGAGCTTCGATACCGTTGTGGCCGCCTATGTCATCACGGCGGTGCCGGACTACCGCAAGGTGATGAGCGAAATGATACGCGTCTGCCGCCCCGGCGGGCGCATCGTGCTGCTCAACCATTTCACCCACGACACCAAGCTCATCGCCGCATTCGAAAAGGCGATCTCACCTCTGTGCAAGCACATCGGGTTCCGCACCGACCTGTCGGTCGCGGACGTGCTCGACGGCTGGCCGATCGTCATGCAGCGGCACGAAAAGGTGAACCCGCTGCAGATGTGGCACGTGGTGGAGTGCATCAACGTAAAACCGCCGCTTCCGGACCCGTCGAACCGGTAAGAGCGGGCGAAAACCGCCGACCGAAGGCTCGAGTTATGTTAAGTTGACACGTCATCATAACTTGACATATGCTCGGGGCGATGAAAACGGACAAGCCAGGGCGCCCCGGGCGGCCCAAGACGAGCCCCTTGTCGCGGCGCGAGCAGTTCCGGCGCGCCAAGCGCGCCCAGCGCGCGCGCGAGCGAGCCGCGGGGATGGCAGTCGTGCCGCTGAAGCTCGCGGCGCGCGACGCGGAGCGGCTGCGGGCGGCGATGGCGCGTCCCGAATTCGTGCGCGAGCTGCGCGCTCTGCTTGACGATACACTGGTCGAAACCGCCGCATTCGAGAACCTTTCAGCGCTGTGCTGGAACCGGCGCGACCACTACCTGGGTGCCGAAGAGGCGTTCCGTCTCTACGAGCGCAACTGGCGGCTGGTGGACAGGCGCCGCATGAAGCCGGCCGAGCGCGCGCTCATCGAGCGGCTCGCGGCGCGCTATGGCAACGGGGTGCTCAATGTCTGAACCCACGCGGCCGTGCCATCGCACCGTGCTCCGCATTCTCGACACGCTTGACGCAGGGTTTCTCGAACGCGCGCGGTGCTTCTTCGGCGGCGGCACTCGCATCGTGCTGGCGCTGGGGGAATACCGCGAGTCAGCTGACGTGGATTTTCTGTGCGCGAATGGCGAAGGCTACCGAATGTTGCGCTCCACGGTCGGCGACGCGTCGCTCGGTCGCATCGCGAAGCCCGGGCTCAGGCTCGCGCGCGAGGTGATCGCGGACCGTTATGGCATTCGCACCGTGATCGAGACCGGTGGCGAGAAACTGAAATTCGAAATCATCCTGGAAGGGCGAATCGGCCTGTCGGGAGGCAGCGTGGACGGCCTGCCGGTTCCGGCGCTTGACCCGCGCTCGTGCTGTGCCGAAAAGTTTCTCGCCAATGCCGATCGCTGGAACGATGAGTCAGTGCTGGGCCGCGATGCCATCGATCTCGCGTTCATGGGCGCACGGTGGGGGCGGGAGCCGTTGCGGGCGGGGCTGGAGGTCGCAACGGAAGCTTACGGGAAAGTAGTAGCGCGTGCGGCCCGGCGCGCAGCGACGAAGCTTCTTGAGCAGGCGGCGTGGCGCCGGCGCTGCATTGCGGCGCTCAGCCTGACTGACACCCGCACGCTACTTTCCGGCCTGCGGTTGCTTGCGGCTGGCCGGCGGTGACACGCTGACCGGTTGAGTCCGTCGCTTTGCCGGGGCGGGGAACGCGTGTTTCAGGCTGCCCGATCATCATGCAGCGCCACGAAAAGGTGAACCCGCTGCGGATGAGCTGGGAACGCCGGCAGCTTGCCGAGGCCCTGCTGTTGATGGTGCTGCTGTTGAGTACGTCTCTGATCGTTTTCGGATTCTGGTCTCCCCTGGCGGCCGCCGATTATTCGCTGGAGTACATGACCATCCCGTTCCTTGCGTGGGCGGCGATTCGGTTTGGCCAGCGCGCAGCGCCAGCTACCCAGCGCCGCGCCTCGCCGCGGCGGATTTCCCGGCTGCGCCCTCCGGCCATTCATTCCAGGCGACCAATTGCACGCCATCGCGCGCCATCGAGCGGCTGCCTCCATACACGACGGCGGCGCGGCGCGCGCGCGGCCCAGCCCAGGCGAGCCACTTGCGCAGGACTGCGAAATAATCGCCGCTCGGGGTCTGGCCGGACTTCATTTCGACCGGTTGCAGACTGCGGCCGTGGTCGAGCAGGAGATCGATTTCGTTGCCGACGTTATCGCGCCAGAAAAACGCATTTGCCGGCAGTGCCCGGTTGAATCGGTGCTTGAGCCATTCGGACACCAGCAGTGACTCGAACAGCGCGCCGCGCGCGGGGTGCGTCTCCAGTTGCCGGGAGTCGCGGATATCCAGAAGGTAGCTCGCGAGCCCGGTGTCGTAGAAGTAGAGCTTCGGTGTCTTGACCAGGCGCTTGCCGAAGTTGACGTGATAGGGCGGCAGCAGGTGCACGATGTAGCTTGCTTCGAGCACCGTCAGCCACGCGCGGGCGGTAACGTGCGAAATGCCGCAGTCATTCGCCAGGCTTGACAGGTTGAGTAGCTGTCCGCAGCGGGCCGCGCACATCCTGAGAAAACGCCGGAACGCCGCGAGATTGGAGATCGCGGCCACCTGGCGAACGTCGCGCTCGACGTAGGTCGCGACGTAGCTTGCGTACCACTGCGGCGGCGCGACACGGCGCGAAACGGGCGGCGGATACAGGCCGCGGAAAATGACCCTGGACAGCGCCGCGTCGAGCTTTCCCTGCGCCTTCAGCTCGGCGAGCGCGAACGGCAGCAGGTGCAGAAGTCCCACCCGCCCCGCGAGCGACTGGGTGATGCTTGCCATCAGTCCGAATTGTTGCGAGCCGGTGAGCACGAATTGCCCGGCCGAGCGCCGTTCGTCCACCCGTGTTTGCAGGTACGAGAACAGCTCGGGGGCGCGCTGGATCTCGTCGAGCACGGCGCCGCGCGCAAAACGCCCGAGGAAAGCGCGCGGGTCCTCGAGCGCGAGTGCGCGCTCGTCCGGATCTTCGAGCGAGACGTACGCCTTGCCGGGAAACGTCGCGCGCACCAGGGTGGTCTTGCCGGACTGCCGCGGGCCGGTGACCGCAACCACGGGGAAGCCCCGCGCCAGGCGGCGCAGGGCGGCGGTCGCGTCCCGGGGGAGCAGTTGCATGATGCGATTTTACACATTGAAGATCGCACTTTCAATCTGTAAAGTCGCGGGCGGTTTCGCCGCGCGGCTCCCCGCGTTCGCCCAGGGAACGGTCCCTCATCCCTCATCCCTCATCCCTCCCTCGGTCCGCGTCGCGGAACGTGGCCTTCCCAAGGTTGTTGCATTTCTTCAACGGTTGTATGCTTGGCGGGCCGACACTCTAATGGGCCTTTCCCGATGAAGAAATTCGACAGGATCACGTCGAACCCCGCCATCCTGGGCGGGCAACCCACTATCCGCGGCATGCGCCTGACGGTGCGTCGGGTGGTGGAGGCATTGGTGCTGTACCCCAATTGGGATGACTTGCGCGTGGAGTATCCCGAACTCGAGCCCGAGGACATCCGGCAGGCGCTCGAATTCGCGGCCAGCAATCTCGACGATAAGATCATTCCGTTCGAGACGGCTTGACTCGCCTCCTGTTGGATCAGGGACTGCCCCGTTCCACGGCCAAACTGCTCTCGGCCGCCGGCTGGGACGTCGTTCATGTCGGCGACATCGGACTGAGCCGTGCTGAAGACTTGCGGATTCTTGAACACGCGCGGGAGCAGACGCGAACCTGTGTGACGCTCGACGCCGATTTCCATGCTCTTCTCGCGACGGGCGAGGCAACATTGCCGTCCGTCGTTCGGATCCGCCGGGAAGGACTGAACGGGAAGGCGATCTGTGACCTTCTCCTTAGGATCTGGCCGCACATAGAGTCCGCCGTCAATGAGGGGGCGCTTGTCACGATCGGCGAAAGGTCGGTACGGGTCCGGGCATTGCCCATCACCAAGAAGAGACCCTAGGCTGACGCCTCCGCCCTCATCCCTCAGA
>JACQOK010000019.1 GCA_016202565.1 Betaproteobacteria bacterium
CGATAAACTGCTCCCGCTCTCGGTCACGCCGATCTGCAGCCCGCGGCTGATCGCCGGCCAGTCGCCGCTCACGCGCCCGGAGGACCTGCGCAATCACATGTTGCTGCACGACGATACCGGCGATCTGTATGACGGCGAGTCGTTCTGGGACGTGTGGTTCAAGGCCGCCGGTGTAAACGGCGTGGATACCCGGCGCGGGCCCCATTTCAGCCACGCCGTGCTCGCGTTCGAGGCGGCGATCGAAGGAGCAGGCGTGGTGACGACGATGCCGGTGCTTGCGGCCGCTGACCTGCATGCGGCACGGCTCATCACCCCGTTTGCGTTGCGGGCGCCGCTCGTGTCCGCCTACTACCTCGTATGCAGCGATTCGGCGATGACGCGCCCGGCGGTCGCGGCATTCCGCGACTGGCTGCTGAGCGAAGCGGCGCGCGAAGAAGAGCTGTAGCGGGAGTTACGCGGGCTTCATCGCCGGCCGCTCGATCTGGCGGTCGTCGATCGGGAGGTTGAGCCCGGCGGCGACGAGACCCATGCCGATGATCAGGATCCACATCAAGCCGTACGAGCCGGTGGCGTCGAACAGGTAACCTGCGAGCCAGATGCCGACCGAGCTGCCGATCTGGTGAAACAGAAACGCGATTCCGCTCAACGTGGCGAGGTACTTGACGCCGAAGACGTGCGCGATCAGCCCGCTGGTGAGCGGAACCGTCCCGAGCCAGAGGAAGCCGATGATGGCGGCAAACACGTAAATCGAGAGCGGCGAGAGCGGCAGCGCAATGAAGACTGCGACCGCGACCGCACGCGTGAAGTAAAGCGCCGACAGCAGATATTTCTTGGTGTGGCGGCCGCCGAGCCAGCCCCACAGGTAGCTGCCGAAGACGTTGAACAAACCGATCAGCGCCAGTGCCGTCATGCCCGTCTCCGGGGTCATGTACTGGTCGAGCAGATAGGCCGGGAAGTGCACGGAGATGAACATGATCTGGAAACCGCACACGGTATAGCCCAGGCACAGCAGCACGTAACCGCCGTGGCCGAATGCTTCGCGCAGCGCTTCCCGGATCGATTGCCGGTGGAATTGCTGTGCCTGCGCCTTCTTGTCCTCGACCAAGGCCGCGGACAGCGGGACGATCAGCATCACCGTCACCGCCAGAATCACCAGGGCGGTATGCCAGCCCATGGTGTTGATCAGCAGTTGGCCGTAGGGAAGCATCACGAACTGGCCAAACGATCCCGCGGCGCCGGCCACGCCCAGTGCGGCGGTGCGCTTGTTGGACGGAAACGCGCGCGCGACCGCACCATAGACGATGCTGAAGCCGCTGCAGGCGAGCCCGATGCCGATCAGCAGCCCCGCGCTCAGGTTGAGTTCCCAGCCGGTGTTCGCGACCGACATCAGCGCGAGCCCCAGTCCATAGACCAGCGTGCCGCCGATCAGCACGCGCGCGGTGCCGTACTTGTCGGCAATCATGCCGGTAAAGGGCTGCGCCAGCCCGTAGACCAGGTTTTGAAGCGCGATCGCGACTGCAAACGTTTCGCGGCCGATCCCGAGGTCCATGGTCATGGGCTGCAGGTAGAGGCCAAAATTGTGGCGCACGCCGAGCGAAACGGTGAGCACGATGCCGCCGCACGCCAGCACGATCGCCGGTGTCCGCCAATTGGACTGGGTCATTTTTCCGGGGATTCGACAAAAGCGCGTATTCTAGCGCACGCGCTCTAGCGTACGCGCGCGGTGTGTCCGCCATGGTTCGCGGACGCCTTGCGGTAAAATAGGCGCGACACGGCGTTTCACCCGTTCCTGATATCGGGTGGTGTTCCACAACTCGGGGTGTAGCTCAGCCTGGTAGAGTGCTTGCTTTGGGAGCAAGATGTCGGAGGTTCGAATCCTCTCACCCCGACCAGTTTCTTGACGCCGTGATCACTTGCCTTTTTTCGCGTATCTCGACGCGCTCAATTGCGCGCGATACGCATTCAGTTCGGCTCTTCCCGCTTTGCCCATCTTCTCGAGGCTTCTTTCCCAGGGTCTCCTGTAGTTCCGGAGCGTTGAAGGTGTATGCCTGTGCGTACGGGGCCCGCCACGAGGACGACCACACGTTGTCTCGGGCTAAAACTTTCCATGTATCTTGTCATAGCGTTGCTTGTATCGAAGGCGACACCTGATCAGGACTTCTATCTTTTCCTTCTCGCTTGCTTCGCCCCAATGCACGATTTCTGAAATCGATCGATAACAACCCAGGCAGATATCGTCCTCGTCAAGACAGCAATTACGAACGCAGGGCGATGGTACGCTGCCGATGGATTCGCTGGCACGATCAGTCATCACAGCTTCTCGTACGCATCAGACAGACAAGCTCAGGGCAAACGGTCGTTCACAGAGGGCCGTTCGTGGTGAGCTCGTCGAACCATGAACGGCTTGGATTCATTTTGTTACGCACTCTTAATTGGCAGGGCGCCCTGCGGCGACGCGTGGCGTGGCGTATTCTAGCCCCAAACACCGGAATCCCCGCACTACGCGGGGCTATCGCAAGACTCGTAATCAACCTGGGCAGCCTGCTAAAATTCTGGCGCCCGCTTGGACTACCGGCTGAGCGACAATCGAAACGGGTGTGAATTCCGGCGACGCCTGCTGTCCAACCAGGATGCCGGTTATCATCTCGCCCTGCGTGGTGTACTGTCATAACCTCGCGCGAGCCGGGGAGCCCCTCGAGCAGGCGTGGATCAGTTATACCATGCAACTCGTGGGCTTCGGGGCGCTGCTCGGCGTGGCGGCCTACGCGGCGGTACGTTATTTCGTGTAGCCGGTGGAGCGTTGCACACGGATTTCACGATCACGATATGCCCGTCAAACAGGTCATCGAGCAGGGGCGCGTCCCGGTCAAGGTCTATACCGACGAGATCGAGGCGAGCGCACGCCAGCAGCTCATCAATCTGTCTCAGCTGCCGATCGTCTTTCACCACGTTGCGGCGATGCCGGATGTGCATACCGGCATCGGCGCGACCGTAGGTTCGGTGATCGCCACCGATCGCGCGATCATTCCCGCCGCGGTGGGCGTCGACATCGGCTGCGGCATGATCGCGACCCGCACGTCGCTGGCCGCCAGCGAGCTGGACGAGAAGGCGTTGAAGCGCGTGTTCGACCAGATCTCGCGCGATGTGCCGGTGGGGCGGGACCAGCACAAGGAAGCGCGCGCGTTGACGGCAGCGGCGCGGCCGTTCGCGCCCGGCCTCAAACGGATCCTCGGCAAGCACCTGGCGCTGGAAAAACGTTTCCCGCGCGCGCAGAACTGGGTGTACCAGTTGGGCACGCTCGGCGGCGGCAACCATTTCATCGAGGTGTGTCTCGACGAGGCCGGGCACGTGTGGGTGATGCTGCATTCGGGAAGCAGAGGCATCGGCAACGCCATCGGCACCTATTTCATCGAACTCGCGCGGCGCGACATGGAGCGGCAGGCGCTGCAGTTGCCCGACCGCGACCTTGCCTATTTCAAGGAGAGTGCCGAATATTTCGACGACTATGTCGAGGCGGTGGGCTGGGCCCAGTCCTATGCGGCGCGCAACCGGGAGGCGATGATGGACCTGGTTCTGGCGGCGCTCGCGCGCCATCTCCCGCCGTTCGAAGTGACCAGCGAAGTCGTCAACTGCCACCACAACTACGTTGAGCGGGAGCGTCACTTTGGCCGCGAAGTGTGGCTGACGCGCAAGGGCGCCATCCGCGCCCGTGCTGGCGACCTCGGGATCATCCCCGGCAGCATGGGGGCGCGGTCCTACATCGTGCGCGGCAAAGGGGCGGAGGAAAGCTTTCAATCCTGCGCGCACGGGGCGGGCCGGCGCATGAGCCGTTCGGCCGCCATCAAGAAATACACCCCCCAGGACGTCGTCATGCAGACTGCGGGCGTCGTGTGTCGCAAGGACCGGGGCGTGGTCGACGAAATTCCGGCGGCTTATAAGCCGATAGACGAAGTGATGGCGAATCAATCAGACCTGGTGGACGTCGTTCACACGCTCAAGCAAGTAATTTGCGTCAAGGGCTGAGCCGGCGGGAAAGCGGTGAGCGGTAAGTGAACGGAGTCCGGATGGAATGAAATGAAATCCGGGGACCGGGAGAAGCGGGAACGAAGGCCCCCAAAAAAGCGGGAACGAAGGCCCCCAAAAAAAGCGGGAACGAAGGCCCCCAAAAAACCGTGCTCCCGGAATCCGCTTCGCTCCTTCCGGGCTACGATACCGCTAACCGCTCCAGCAGTTTCTCAATTGAGCGGCGCCGCGCAGTGCTCCTTGAAGGCGGGACGTTCCAGAATGCGCCCGAACCACGCCTCGAGGTGCTTCAGCGGCGGCCGCTCGATCGGCAGGTTGAACCAGCGGAACGCAGCCACCCCCATCGGGATGTCGCCCATCGTGAATTGCCGGCCGCCGAAATAGCGATTTTTCGCAAGATGCGCGTTCGCGATCTCCATGTTGGCGGCGAGCTTGTTGATACTTTCTGTGACGAGCGCCATGTCGCGCTTCTCGGGTGTCACGCGCACCAGGTTCCAGAATACCGGGCGAAGGTTAAGCCACAGCGTCGTGTTGTACCACTCCATCCAGCGGTCGGCTTCGGCAAACGCACGCGGTGTGCC
>JACQOK010000020.1 GCA_016202565.1 Betaproteobacteria bacterium
ACCATGTTCGAGCGAACTCCCTTGGATCAGCTACTTACCTTCACACCACCTGAGCCAAGCGAGCCCGTTCTTGCTAACCAGTTGACTCTGTTCAATTAACGTTGGGACACTACTGTTAGGCACTCTTAGTTTAACCCTGCCGCGCTGCCCGCTGGAAGTAAGTCAGATCCATGTACTTTTCGGGCTCGCCTTTGAGAAGAGCGAGGCCTTCTGCATCCCACACCACGTCGATGACCTGCCGCAAGCCTTCTTCCCGGATTTCGGGCCGCGGGCGCTGCACGATCTGATCAAATGCCTTTGACGCAACGGCGGCATCGACATCGAGCCGCGCCAGCAGGATGGCGATCGCTTCCGATTTGTGGCTCAGGTCATTGAGCCAGGCGAATGCCGCATTCATGCCGCGGATGAACGCGACGAGCACGGCCTCGTTCTGTCTCGCCCAACCGCGGCGCGCCGCCGCGATCGAGCCCGTATACGTCGGAAAATAATCGGTCGTGGTACCGAGGCTGCCGAAGCCCGCAGCGAACAGATTGCGGTCGAACGGCGCGTTCAACAGGCTCGCCGTGCAGGTGCCGCTTTTCAGCGCCTCGTAGCGCTCGCGGGAGCCGCCGATCTCGCGAAAGACATAGTCGCCGTTCTTGAAGCCCTTCTCGGCAAGCAGCCTTCTCAATAGTAACGCGTAACCCGAGCGCGCGCCGTCGACGGCGATCTCCTTGCCCTTGAGGTCGGCAAAAGAGCGGATGCCGGAGGCAACGACCAGTGATAGCTCCGGCGCATGGGCCAGCGCCATGAACATGAAGAGATCGGAGCCTTCCTCGACCGCGCGCACCACGTGATCGCACTGCTGGAAGCCGATGTCGAAGCCGTCGGACTTGAGCGCATCGAGCTGCTTCACCGAGGACCGGGTAAGCGTGACCTCAACGGCGATCCCTTCCTTCAGAAACAGCTTTTTCTCCTGGGCCACGTAGAGCGGCCAGGTATTGACACCCTCGGAGATGATGGCAAGGCGCACGGTCTGAGACTGCGATTGCGGCGCCGCCGCGGCAAGGCTGCGCTCGAAGCAGGCGCGGAAGAAGGCAAGGCTTCGCTGAAGCAACACGCGATCCTCCTGAGATCTCGCGGAAAAAGGGCTCTCGACAGACGCGTTCACAGCGCGAATTGTGGTCCGAAAGCGGCGGCCGTGCGCGCCACGGAATGCTATGTGGCGTCAGACCAATTGTCAACAGCTTGTTTATTTGGTTCGTGATGTGCCGTCATTGGTCTGTGGCCCGGCGGTGCTGTTGCGCACGAGGCCTGCCCGTTCTGGCTTGCGCATCCAGGATAGACCAATTCATACGATTGGTTTATTATGGAAGCAGCCAGGAAGGCGCGATGCGACGCCCGCCGCTCGCGCAGTTTGTCAGAGGAGCACCCAGTGGCAAGTGCCAGCCTTCGTACGCAGTCGCGCTCCGGCGCGCAGCGCATCCGCGAATTCATCACGACCGCGGCGGCGGACGGCACGCTGCCGCCGGGCGGACGGCTGCCGACCGAGCGTGAACTGGCCCGGCGCTTCGCGCTGCCGCGGAACGCGGTGCGCAAGATGCTTGCACAACTTGAAGCCGAGGGCTCGATCACGCGCCACGTGGGGCGCGGCACGTTTCTGGCGGCGCGGCCGGACGCGGGCGCGACTGCCGCGCTCGACAGCGTGTCGCACACGAGTCCCGCCGAATTGATGGAAGCGCGCCTGCGAATCGAACCCGCTCTTGCCGAGTTGATCGTGACCAATGCCACGCCGGCCGATTTCGAACGCATGGAAACCTGCCTCGAAAAAGCGGAGCGCGCGACCACGCTCGACGAATTCGAGCTGTGGGACGCCGCGCTGCATCAGGCGATCGCGACCGCCACCCACAACCGCTTCGTGATCCGCGTGCTCGACATGGTGACCGCGGTGCGCCAGCAGGCGGAATGGGGCAAACTCAAGGACCGCATCGTCACCCCGGAGCGCCGCATCAAGTACCAGGAAGAACATCGCAACATCGTGCGCGCGCTGAAGGAACGGGACGCCGAGCGCGCCCGCGCCTTCATTATCACGCACCTGCAGCACGCCCGGCGCAACCTGTTCGGCTTCTGATCGGCCGCAGGCGCCGACGGCGCCAACTCGCGCAAACGCGAGGTGGGTCATTTGCGGGCATAATCCGCGCATGGAGATGTCGTTCACCTCGGCCGTCGTGATCCTGCTGCTGGTCATGGACCCGCTGGGGAACATCCTGTTGTTCGTGGCGCTGCTCCGGCCCGTCGAGCCCGCGCGGCGCAATGTGGTCATCCTGCGCGAGTGCGCGATCGCGTTCCTGGTGTTGCTCGTCTTCGTGTTCTTCGGGAATTCGATCCTGAGCCTGCTCGGCCTGTCGGGCTCTTCGCTCAACATCGCGGGCGGCCTCATCCTGTTTCTGATCGCGCTCCGTATGATCTTCCGCCGGCCCGAAGGCGTCTTCGGCGATGTCATCAGCGGTGAACCGTTCATCGTTCCGCTTGCGATCCCGTCGATCACCGGACCAACCGCGATCGCGACCGTGATCCTGATGGTATCGCGGGCACCGCAGCGCATGCTGGAATGGGTCGCCGCGGCCGCCATTGCCATGCTCATCACGCTGACCCTGCTGCTGTTCGCCGAGCGCATCAGCAAACTCGTCGGCGAGCGCGGGCTGCTCGCTTTCGAGCGGCTGATGGGACTGATCCTCACCGCCATCGCCGTGGAAATGCTGCTGCAGGGCATCGAAAGCTTCGTGCGGCAATTGTGAGGGCAATCTTTCCGCGTCCCGCTCGCAGCCCTCCCTTGCTCTTGCGCCGGCAAGCCGTAGGGTGTTGATATCGTTGCAACTCAATGCCCTCGAAACGTCACGCGGCGCCGGTTTTACGCCCACGCTGTTGCGTTCCCGTCACGGGCGTTTCGGCACGAATTGGTGATGCCCGGGCACGCGCCCACACGCCGCTGACCGCTCCGCGACGGGAACAGCTAACTCATTGATCAATAAAGATCAGAACCCATTCTCGCCGATCGCACGTCACGGGTCCGGCGCTCGCCGCATCGCAGCGACAGACCGTTCTCGACTGGCGGCCGCGCGCTGCGGCCGCTGTAGCGCTACAACGACGGGGCATGTCGCGCGCAACAATTCACAATTTCTGTGGATAAGTTTGTGAGCAACTTCCGCCGCCGGACGTTTTGCGCTCACAATACCTTCGCCGCGCTTGGCTCCGATTAAAAAATAATCACCGGGAGAACGCGAAATCGAGCCCTCCGGAGCGGCGCCGGAAATCCTGATCGTCGCCAGTCACTTATCGCAAACTGTCCGCCAATGCCATGCTGTCTCGCCAGCCGCGTCCCGCTGTTCGTGTGCGCGTTGTTGTGCACCGCAACCGGCGCACTCGCGCAGGGTGACGACAGCGTCATGCGCACCGACCACCAGACGGTTTCGGCTCCCGACATTTATCCTGGAACGACCCCGCGATCAGCGCCGACTCACGCGATAAGATTGACGCTTGCCTATTTTCCGGACGCCGGCTGGTCGCCGGAGACGGTCATCGACGCCGCGCGGGTTGCGGCGGCGGTCCTCGGCCAGTGTCAGGTCGTGTTCTCGGCGCTGGAGCTCCACCGGCTCGAGGGCAGCGCCTGCTACCATTACTACCACACGGCGGTTGCGCGCGAGCTGGCGCACCGCGTTCCGTTGCCGCGACCGACCGTCTACTTCGTCGCTGACACGCTGCAGCGCCCCGCTTTTGACGCCGAGGCGATCGGCCGCGGCAACAGCACAACGCGCCCGGAGCTCGCCGACACGGTGTGGATCACGCGTGCCGCGCGCGATCTGGGCATCGTGCTCGCACACGAACTCGCCCATGTGCTGATGAACAGCGGCGAGCACGTCGAGGAGCCCGGCAATCTGATGCGCCCGGAAACCAAACCGCAAAACACGCGGCTTGACGCCGGCCAATGCGCGCGACTGCGCGATACCGCCGCTGCCAACGGCTTGATGCAGCGCTTGAAGGAATGAACTACTTGAGGATGCGCAGCAGATTGTAGAAGTCGTCCGTCCAGACTGGAAACGCAGGCCGCGGCATCAGCGGCTCGGCGCCGGATCGGATCGGCTCCGCAGCGAGCAACACCGTGTTCCGCGTGAAGATGATCTGGTCGGTGTCCGCCAGCCAGTAGTCCGCGCTTTTGTCGCTACGGCCCTCCGGCGTATCGCTGACCAGCACCGCGGTGAAGCCGAATTCGGCGGCCAGGCGTTCGACCACCGGCGCAATGTCGACGAAGCGGTTGGTCGCCTGGAAGACGATCACGCCGTCCGGCTTGAGATGACGGAGATAGGTCGCCATCGCCTCGCGCGTAAGCAGGTGCATCGGGATGGAATCGCCGGAGAAGGCATCGAGCGCGAGCAGATCGTATTGCTGATTGGGTTCGCGCTCGAGGGACAGCCTGCCGTCGCCGAGCACGATTTCGACCTGCGCCGGGCTGTTCCGCAGGAAGCTGAACTCGGTCATCGCCACCGCCGCGACCTGCGGGTCGATCTCGTAGAAGCGGAACACGTCCTCGCGGCGCGCATAGGCCGCGATCACGCCGGCGCCCAGGCCGACGATCCCCACCCGCCGCGGCGCCTCCGGCAAGCTCGCGAACACGCGGCCATACGCGCTGGTCGGCCCGAAGTAGGCGGTGGGCTGATTCTGCCAGGCCGCGTCCAGCAGCTGCCCGCCGTGCTTGATGCTGCCGTGATACATGGCGCGGAACGGCACCGGGTCGGGGAAATCGCGCGTGCGCACCACGCCGTAGAAGTTGCGCATCATGACGCGCGTGTCGTAGAAATAGTGATTGAAATTGTGAGCGGCAAGCGTGGCGGTCGCGGCGACGGCCGCGAACGCGCCGCCCGCGATCCACCAGCGCCCCTTGAGCATGCGGCCGAAGAGCAGCAGCGCGCACGCGATGAGCGTGATCTCCAGCTCATAATAACCGGGCAGGAAATTGGGCGCGGCGACGCCGATCAGCAGCGCACCGAGCGCGCCGCCCAGGGAGATCATGAGATAAAAGGTGGTCAGATAGCGCGGCCCGGGCTTCAGGAGATAGAGCTCGCCGTGGCAGAACATGCAGCACACGAACAATCCCGCGGCGTAGATCGGCGCGGCGACCCACAGATCGAGCGAAGTGCCGTACCCTGCCATCACCGGCACCAGTACTGCGACCAGGGGAATGAACAGTGTGCGCTGGTACCAGCGCGGATGGTCGAAGCACAGGATGAACGTGACGAGGTAGAGCGATAGCGGCACCACCCACAGGAACGGAATGGAAGCGATGTTCTGCGTGAGGTGATTGGTGACCGCGAGCAGCAGGCATGATCCGGTCGCCGACAGGCCGATCCACAACCAGCGTTCGCCTGGCGTCGGCGCCCGTTCGGCCACGCCCGCCGCCGGTTCGGCGGCCGCGTCCGGCGCGGCGGTCCGCGCATGCAGCGCGCTGACGATCGCGGTCGCCGCGCACAGCACGGCGAACACGGCGTAGGCCGCGGACCACGAAAGGGCTTGTGCGGCGAGCGGCAGGACGGGCTCGATCAACACCGGGTACGCCAGCAGCGCCAGCAGCGAGGCGAAATTCGACAGCGCGAACAGACGATATGGCACGACGTGCCGGAATCGCCGCCAGTACCAGGCCTGGACGAGTGGACTGGTGGTCGACACGAGGAAATACTGCAGTCCGATGGTGGTAGCGAGCAGGCCCAGGATGGCCAGTGTCGGCGCCATGCCCGAGTCGCCCCCCGGCTTCCAACCGGCATCGGGGATGATCGGCAGCAGGGCCAGGCTCACCGCGAGAAGCGCCACGTGCAACCACGCCTGACGCCGCGGCGTAAGGTAGCGCGAGGTCCAGTCGGCGTAGGCGTAACCGAACAGCAGCACCGTCTGAAAGAACACGAGACACGTCGCCCACACCGAGGCCGCGCCGCCGAACCACGGCAGGATCTGCTTGGCGATGATGGGCTGAACCAGGAACAGCAGGAAAGCGCTGAGAAAGATGGTCCCGGCGTGAAGGAGCATGACGGGTTAACGGTCAGTCCTGCATACGGTTGACCGTGGCGTCGAGGCTTGCGCGCCAGCTGTGCTGGGTCCGCGGCGCCGTGCCGCCACCCCGCACCGTGCCTTCGATGGCTTTGCCGTTGACCCGGCCCTCGAAATGCTGGCGGTGCAGGTGGTCGACATCGTCGATCAGCACGAAGGAAATCCGGTCGCCGTCGAGCCGGGCGTCGCGCACGTGAACGAGCTTTCCTTCGCGGCGGGCGCTGCCGTCTATTTCCTGGAACTTCTGCGTGAACTCGATTTCGAGCACTTGCGGGCCGGCGGGTGTGATGATTCGTGCATTCCACTTTCCCGCCACCGGTGCTGGCACGACCCAGAAGAACACTTCGCTGCCGGACCCGCGCACGCTCATTCTGAGATCGGCCTGCCACTCCCCAAGATCGAAGCCGTGCGACACGACGCGCGTGCCCGGTCTCAACTCGGCGAGCAGGCGCGGCCGCAACTTGAGATTGACCTCCGGCAGCAAGTACAGCGTCACCACCGTTGCCTTGCCGATCTTGGTATCGAAGAGATCGCGCTGCTGGAAGCTCACGCGGTCCGCGACGCCCGCCATCCTGGCGTTCTCGAGGCTCTCCTTGACGAGTTGCGGATCGAGATCGACGCCCAGGCCACGCGCGCCGTAGTTGCGGGCGGCCGTGATGAGAATGCGGCCGTCGCCGGATCCAAGGTCGATCAGGTAGTCGCTGGAGCCGACATTGGCAATGCGCAGCATGGCTTCCACGGTCGCCTGGTTGGTCGGCACGAAGGGCGAATCGAGATTTTTCAGGTACCAGAATAGCTGCGCGGCCGCGGAAGGTCCCGTCGGAATGACCAGCAGCAAGGCCAGGTACAACAGGTACAAACGCTTACGTAACGTCACATCGATCTCCTCCGGCAAACAGAGGCCGGTAACGCCGCCACCGGGCAGCCGATCGCGCCATGCGCAGCGAAGGCCAGCGCGTGAAAAAAGTCACGATTGCAGCGGGACCTGTCGAAAAATCGTTAGCCCACTGTCGACATTCGCGGCGCCGGTCCGGCGCCTTGCGCCCATTGCAGCCGGCGACGACATGACGTCGGGCGTATGCCGGCGCCATGCGCACCGTTCACGATCAAGCCCTTGCACGCGGCGTGTGGAATATTACCGGATCGCAACACCCGCTGGCACGGAAGCTGCAACAGCTTCGGCCGGGGCGAAATTTTTTGGAGGCAATCATGGTGATCTACCTGGATCAATATCGAAGGGCCAAGCAGGCGAACGCCGCAGCCGTGGCGCGCCGCTGCGACGAAGAATTGATGTGCGTCAACTGGAACCCGGTTCGCGGAATTTCAGCGATCTTCTGCTACCGCCATCCGCACCAGCTCAGCCCGCAGCTGCCGGACGATCTGGCAGCGATCGACGTCGACGCATTCGTCGACCGTGTCTACGGACTGGCCTCCCAAATCTGATCACCGGGCAAGCGCGGCGATGAGCCGGTCCCGGGTCAGCGGCATGTCGCGCATGCGCGCGCCGAGCGCGTTGTGGACCGCGTTCGCAATCGCTGCACCCGTCGGCCCTTGCGCGCCCTCGCCCGCGCCCAGCGCAGGCTCCGCGGGGCGGTTGAGCAGCACGACTTCCACCACGGGGGCCTCGGCAAACGTGAGAATCGGATAATCCTCCCAGGTTCGCGTCAACACGCGTTCGCGGTCGAAGTTCATCTGCTCTTTCAGGGTCCAGCTTACCGTCTGGATGATCCCACCCTCGATCTGGTTGATGATGCCGTCGGGATTGATCACCTGCCCCGCATCCACCGCCGCGAACGCGTGCTTCACCCGCACCTCGTTTTCCGCTTCGATTTCCACGATGACGGCAACGTAGCAGCCGAGGTTCTTGTAGCGCGCGAAACCGATGCCGCGGCCGCGCATGCCATCCCCCCGTTCGCGGCTGCGCCAACCCGCCTTCCGCGCCACCGCCTCGATCACGGCGCGCGCCCGCGCATCCTTGAGGTGCTGCAGCCGGAACTCGACCGGGTCAGCCCCGGCGGCATGCGCCAGTTCATCCATGAAGGATTCAATTGCGAACACGTTGGCGTGCGCGCCCAGCGATCTCAGGGCCGAGGTGCGCAGCGGCGCCTCCCGGACGAGGTGATTCGTTACGCGCTGGCTCGGAAAATCGTAAAGCGGAATCGCATTGCGGTGACTGCCGCCGCCCGGCAGCCCCGGATTGCCGGGCCGGGGCGCCTTCACCGGCTGCGCCAGATGCCACGCCGCCAGCAGGTTGGCCCCGTCCTTCGGCCCGGGACGCGTGCTGTGGCCATGGCTCCACAAATCGTGCGTCCAGCTCACGATGTGTCCGGTCGCATCGAGCGCGGCGCTCAGCCGGATCACCATCGCCGAGCCGTACGGCTCCCACTCGAACTCATCCTCGCGCATCCATTGCAACCTGACCGGCCGGCCCGGCACCGCACGCGCGAGCAAGGCGGCATCGAGCGCGGCATCGTCGGCGCCGTTGTGACCGTAGCAGCCTGCGCCCTCGACGTGAATCACGACAATGTTGCCTTCGGCAACACCCAGCACCTTCGCCAGATCGCCGCGCAGCGGGAAAATTCCCTGGCTGTGCGTCCACACCGTATATCTGCCATCCTCGAAGGTCGCGACGGCGCACGACGGCCCGATCGAGGCGTGTGCTATGAGTGGACGCGTGTACTCGGCTTCGAGCGTCTGCGCGGCGCGGGCCATGGCGGCCGCAGCGCTTTTCTCGCTGATCACTTCGTCCTCCGACTTCATGCCGAGCAGGTAGCGCGGGTCGGTACTGTCGGGCAGCGTCGCCGTTTCGTCCCACCGCGCGCTGCGTGCAAGGCGACGTTGCGCGCGGATCGCCTGCTCTTCCCGCTCGGCGATGACGCCGAGGAAATTTCCGTCGCGCACGAGCGCGGTCACGCCCGGCAAGGCACGCACTTCCGCCTCGTCGAGCGCAGCGAGCTGCGCCCGGCGACTCGGCGGGCGCGCAACGCGCCCGTGCAGCATGCCGGGCAGTTCCATGTCATGCACATAGCTCGGCACGCCGGTCACCTTGGCCGGGATGTCGCGCCGCGGCACGGAGGTGCCGACGAAGACATGCTGGGCCGCCGGTTTGGGCGCCACCTCTGCCGTCGCCTCGCGTTGCAGCAATTGCTCGCTCGAAAGCTCCCAGTACGTCGTGCGGCCGCCGCTGCGCGCGGTGATCTCCCCGTCCGAAATCACGAACTGCTCCAGCGATACGCCGAGCTTCGCCGCGGCCCGCGCCAGGAGAAGGTCGCGTGCCTCGGCCGCTGCGTAGCGCAACGCCATTCCGCCTTCCTGGATCGAACGGCTGCCCGAGGTCATGCCTTCATCGGGACTGTACGAGGTGTCCGCCGGCGCGATCCGGATGCGCTCGATCGCCACATCGAGTTCCTCGGCCACGATCTGCACCAGCGCGGTCAGTATTCCCTGCCCGATTTCGACCTTGCCGGGAAAAATGGTCACCGTACCGTCACGGTTGATGCGCAGCCACCGGTCAAGCGTGCGATTGCCCTCGAGGCTGCCGGGAAGCTTGCGTGGGATGGGTTTGTCGGCCGGACTCACGTGGCCGCCTCCTCAAAGCGCGGTGCAATCCGAGCCGTCACATGTCGGCGGCTTGCCTCATTCGCTTTAGTCGCATCCCCGTGAAACGGGGCCCCTGCTCCATAGCTCATTCGTCACCCCCCCTCGGCTACCCGGCGAATCGCGCGCAGAATGCGCTGATGCGTTCCGCAGCGACACAGGTTCCGCGCAAGCGCCTCCCTGATTTCGCCATCACTCGGGCGCGGCTTGGTGTCGAGCAGCGCCGTCGCCGTCATGATGATGCCGCTTATGCAGTATCCGCACTGCGCTGCCTGTTCGTCGATGAACGCCTTCTGCAAAGGATGCAGACGATCTCCGCCGCCGATTCCCTCGATCGTCGTAATGGCCTTGCCGACGACCGCGGACACCGGAATATCGCAGGATGGCACCGCTTTGCCGTCGATGATCACCATGCACGCGCCACACTGGGCAACCCCACAGCCGAAACGCGCGCCCTTGAGCTTGAGATCGTTGCGCAGCACGTAAAGCAGCGGCGTTTCTTCGTCGGCGTCAACCGTGTGCGGCGCGCCGTTCACGCTGATCGTCAGGGGCATGGATTTAGAGTGATGCGTCCGTTAAAGTTTAAAAAACAGCAGGTTAATCACCTGCCCTTGGAGTGAAGCGCAAGCCAGCCGCAAGTGCATTCCGCGGTCTCGTTTTTTGCGTTTATTAGAGCTATACTCAAATCGTCTCCGACTGCCGAATGGAGGACCCAGCCCATGATGATCATAGACGTCGAATCGCTCAAAGAACGCATCAACCAACTGCACATTGAGCACCGCGACCTCGACGACGTAATTTCCCGACTCTCACAAAGCCCCGCCCAAGACCAACTCCAGTTACAGCGCCTCAAGAAACGCAAGCTTTACCTCAAGGACCAGATCGCAATGCTCGAGCGTCAATTGACGCCCGACATTCCCGCGTAGCAAGGCCCGTCTTCACGTTATCGCGACTCGCGCCCCGCGGGTTCCGTCCACAAGCGCCCGGCAATTCTAGCGCATCTGCCCCGGATCGAAGCACGGTCGGCGTCCCTGCGGTCAGCACAGATGCATCCTCAGCGGGCCGCGCGCCGCATGCTGAACAGCGCCAGAAACACGGCAAACACGCCCAACAGCACGAACCAAAACAGCGACCAGCCGGCAATGGAAAGCCCAAGGAACGTCCATCCCGTCTCCGCGCATTCGCCGGACCCGGACAGGATTTTTTCCAGCGCCCGGCTCAGCGGAAATTTCTTGAGCATGTATTCGAGCCCGGGACCGCATTCGGGGACCTGATCCCGCGGCAGATGCTGCAGCCATACATGGCGGGTGGCGACGGCGGCCCCGATGCCGGCAATCACGAACAGCATTCCGCTGTAGACGACACTGCCGGCCTTGCCGGGCCCGTGAAGCGCCGCGATAAGAAACACCGCGCCGAGTGCAAAGAAGCCCAGCCGCTGCAGGATGCACAAAGGACACGGTTCCTGATGCTCGACAAATTGCAGGTAATACGCGAACCCGATCAATGCGAAGCAGACAAGAAATCCCGCACCGTAGCCGATTCTGGGACTGAAGTTTGAGAACACGCAGTGACCAATGGCACGCCGGAAGTGATATCGTGGAATTCTAACAAAACTGCAGGTCGCCGAACCCGACCGATGACACTAGTTTACCCAAATTCGATACACTTGCCGCATCATGATCCCCGTGAGCCACGGCATCGCCCTAGACGAGAGTGAGCTCGAGGAGCGCTTCATTCGCGCTTCCGGCCCCGGCGGCCAGAACGTCAACAAGGTCGCCACTGCCGTGCAGTTGCGGTTTGACGTTGGACGTTCCCGCAGTCTTCCTCCCGCCGTTCGTACGCGGCTGATCGCGCTCGCCGGAAAGCGCGTCGCCGCGGACGGCGTGCTGGTGATTACCGCGCAACGTTTCCGGACGCAGCGCCGCAACCGGGCCGATGCGCTCGAGCGCCTCGTCGCGCTGGTGCGCAAAGCAGCACAACCGCCCAAGCCGCGGCGGCCGACACAGCCCACCCCGGGCGCTCGGCGGCAGCGCTTGGCCAACAAGCGCCATCGCAGCGAAATCAAGCAGCAGCGCAAGCGCAAGCCGTTCTTGTTGCATGATCAGTGACCCGCTCAACGGAATCCACACCCGCAGCGCCGGCTTGGTTTGCGCCCTGGCGGAATAAATCCGCCGGCTCTCCTGTTAACAGGACCGGATAAAACGTCGCCACCGTGTAACGATCCGCCGTCACGTGCCGGCTTATGCGAAATAAGAAGACTGTCGAGGTCGATTTCGCCTCAGTCGACAACCTGCAGGGTGTGCGTAACGAGCTGGGCGCCGTTCCAGTAGTGCACCTGGTAAGCCGGCGGCTCATCGGTCGCAACGTCGAAACCCTCCTTGCGCAAGTCAAGAATTCCCTGGAACGCCGTGCTCGGGCAGATGCCGACCACGGTGCCGCTCCAGCGCGCTTCGACCACGCGGTGCACGTGGCCGCAGGAGATACGTTCGATCCGGGGACAGCGTGCGATCAGGGTGCCCAGCTCCGCCGTGTCGTCCGCAGCAAGCGCGATCTCGTCCATGCAGCGGATGCCCGTCATGATCGGCGGGTGATGCATGAAAATAAGTACGGGCCGGTCCGGCGCCGCCGCAAGTGTCGTGGCGAGCCATTCCATCTGCCGCGGATCGAGCGCTCCGCCGTCCGTGCCCGGCACTACGGTGTCCAGCATGATCAATCGCAGCGCTTCAGTTTCGACCGAATAATGAAGCGTGCCGCGTGAAGGCAGGTAGCCATGGTCGCTGAACCCGGTTCGCAGTGCCGACCGATCGTCGTGATTGCCGGGCATCAGATAGACCGGCATCGGCAGCGGCGCCAGCAATTCGCGCAGGCGCCGGTACTCTTCTGCCGTGCCCATGTCGACGAGATCGCCGCTCGCAACCACTATGTGTGGACGTGGCTGAATATGCAAAATACTCCTGACGCAACGCGCGAGACACGCTGCGGTGTCGATGTAACCGAAGGCAAGATGCCCCGCCGCACCGATGTGCAGGTCAGATATCTGAGCGATGACCATAGAAAATAACACGGAGAGCAACCATGCGCGTCGAGATGCTCCGCCCTGGAGACCCCTCGCGCCGCGGCTTCCGTCCCGCGACAAATCGGTTAAGATAGGCGCCGTTTGCCTGATGCATGTTTGACA
This sequence comes from Betaproteobacteria bacterium, assembly GCA_016202565.1. Lineage (GTDB taxonomy): Bacteria > Pseudomonadota > Gammaproteobacteria > Burkholderiales > SG8-41 > DSOT01. The sequence goes on from JACQOK010000020.1 coordinate 12,851, forward strand.
TGAGCCTGGCGGGAAAATTTTATACCATACTTTGTGCGACACTGGTACTGCTGCTGCCCCTGCCCGGCGTGGCTCAACAGGTCGACTACAGCCGCAGCCAGATCACCTTCGTTTCGCGGCAGATGAATGTCCCGGTCGAGGCAAAATTCACCAGGTTCACCGCCCAACTTTCGTTTGACTCGGCCAATCCGCAGGCCAGCAAGGCCCGGATTGAAGTCGACCTTGCGAGTTTCGATATCGGCAATGACGAGATCAACACCGACATCCAGGGCAAAGACTGGTTCGACACCAAGAATTTTCCCAAGGCCACGTTCGTGTCATCGAGCGTGCGCGCGCTCGGGGATGGGCGCTACGAAGCGCGCGGGCCGCTTATCATCAAGGGCAGGACCCAGGAGGTGGTGGCGCCATTTACCGTCAAGACCGACGCTTCGGGCAATTCCGTATTCGACGGCGCGTTCAACATCCGGCGCTTGCAGTACAACGTCGGCGAGCGCATGTGGAGGGACACGGAACTCGTTGCCGATGAAGTGCGAGTGAGGTTCAGGCTGCATACGGGCAGCAAACCAGCTTCGACGAAATAATCACGTCTTTACTCAGTAACCCGTAATGAAGAGGAGATACGATGAAAATCAAGATTGGGTTGTTTGCAATGAGCCTGCTGTTTGCCACGCCGGCGGCCGCGGCGCCTGAGACCTATGCGATTGACATGCCACATTCCTTCAGCAACTTCGAAGTCGGACACATGGGCATCACCTGGATACGGGGGCGATTCAACAAAACCAGCGGCAAAGTAACGCTCGACCGCGCGGAAAAAAAAGGCAGTATCGAAGCGGAGATCGATGCCGCCTCCGTCGACACTGGCTACGCACGGCGCGACGAACTGCTCCGGACGGAAAGCTATTTCAATGTTGCGCAGCACCCCACAATGACGTTCCGCTCCAACAACCTCCGGTTCAATGGTGACGTGCTGGTGGGCGCGGACGGCGAGCTGACCATGCTGGGCGTAACGCGCCCGGTGAGCCTCGAAATAGCATCCTTCAAGTGCATCACGCATCCGGTCAACAAGCGCGAAATCTGCGGGGCGGTCGCCAATGGCATGATACAGCGTTCCGAATTCGGCATGACCAAGGTTTCAAGAAGCATCAGCGAGGAGATAAGGCTCTATATCAATATCGAGGCGATAAAGAATTAATGCTGACGATCGGACTTCCGCCCGCAAGATCACTACTGCGCGGACGGCAAGTCTCGCATCCCCGCGACGCGCGTGGCATGAAGCCTGCAGCAACCGTGCACCTATGACCGACGACCGCCGCGCCTACAGCGCTGTCTCGATCGGCCTGCATTGGACGGTGTTCGTATTGATCATCGCAGCCTGGTCGCTCGGCCTCTACATGGCGGACCTGCCGCTCTCTCCGCAGAAGCTCAAATACTTCTCGTGGCACAAGTGGATAGGCGTCACGATCTTCTTTCTCGCTGTTTTCCGAGCAGTTTCACGGCTGGTGCATCCGCCTCCACCGCTCCCGGCGTCGGTGCCGCCTCGGCAACGAATAGCAGAGGGAGTGTCGCACGCGCTGCTCTATCTGCTCATCTTCGTTGTTCCCGTCAGCGGCTGGCTGTATAGCTCGGCTTCAGGCGTACCGACGGTGTATCTGGGATGGGTTCAGCTACCCGATCTGGTGGGCAAGGACAAAGCGCTTGCCGAACAGCTGAAGCAGACGCATATCCTGCTCAACATGGTGCTGTTTGGCATCGTCTGCATCCATGCCGCCGCCGCGCTCAAGCACCATTTCCTGGACCGCGATGAGGTGCTGGCGCGCATGCTGCCTTTTCTAAAGAAGTAGCCCGGGTGGAGCAAAGCGCAACCCGGGGATAGGGGTTGTGCGTGGAGGTTGTGGCGAGCGCACCGCAACACCGGACCGGTATCGCGAGCCGCGGCTGCCACAACTGCCGGACCGGCCCGGCTACCGCACCGTTCCTACTTCGCGTCGTACTTGAACGACAGGTTGACCCGCGCGCGGTACGCGACCACCTTCCCGTCCTCGATCAGGAGGTCGGTTTTGGTGACTTCCGCAATGCGCAGATCACGCAGCGTCTTGGAAGCCGTCTCGACTGCCGTGCGCGCAGCGTCCTCCCACGAGGTCTTGCTCGTGCCCACGAGTTCCGTGATGCGGTAAACGCTTCCCTTGCCCTTTATCATATCTCCTCCTGTGACTGCACACTTCCGCGGACCACCGTCAGTCATGATCCGAACCGTGCCGCGGTATTTTTATCATAGCAAGCCCGCTCGAACTTACAACCGTGAGCCGCGCCGGCATACCGAATAATCGTCACGTGGTTTTTCAGCGGGCTTCCGAAGCTCCCGAAGCAGCAGGGCGCTCTTCCTGGAGGGAGCGGGATGCGGAACGCGGCACGCCCTCTTGCTGTGGCGGCTGTCTGAGCTGTGCCATCTTGCCGAGGCTCACATAATCGGTCTTGCCGCTGCGCAGGACCGGCAGTTCCCGTACATGCACGATTCGCCGTGCCACAGCCAGGTCCCGGCTGCCCAGCGCGCGCGCCACCTTTTGCAGCGTGATGCGGTCGAGAATGGGGTCCGTGGTAAACAGCACCGTGCTCTCGCCGCCATACTCCTCCATTGTCAGCACCGCCGCGTGAAAGTGTCCGGGCGAAGCTTCCCGCGCCACCTGTTCGATATGGTCGAGCGAAACCATCTCACCGGCGATCTTGGCGAATCGTCTCATGCGCCCGTGAACAGTGACGAAACCATCCTCATCCACCTCCACGATATCGCCGGTGTCGTACCATTCCGCACCAATCGCGGAGCGACACGGATGCAGGACACCGGGATCGCCATGCAGATAGTGGCCAAGCATTACGTTCGGTCCCCGCAGGTGCAAGACACCACCCTTTTCTATTCCGGCTGCCGCCTCGACGCGGTAGTCGATGCCCGGCAGAAACCGCCCGACCGTGGCACAGCGATAAGCCGACGGCGTAGCAAGCGAGATCACCGGCGCACACTCGGTGCAGCCATATCCCTCGAAAATGCGCAGCCCGAATTTTTCCATCCAGATCCGGGCCACTTCGGAGGAGAGCTTTTCGCCGCCGGAAATGACGTAGCGCAGCCGGGAAAAATCCATCGGATCGGCGTAGGCCGCGTAGTAGGATAGAAACGTGCTGGTGCCGAAAAGAACGGTGCAATCGTTCCGATAGGCGACTTCGGGAATCGCCCGGTAGTGCAATGGTGAAATGTAGAGGTGAAGCTTCGTACCGGTAACGAGCGGAAGGATCATCCCGGCCGTAAAGCTGTAGGCGTGGTAGAGGGGCAGCGGGTTCAGAATCTTGTCGTCCGGCGTAAACTCGATCACCGTCCGGATCTGTACAACATTGGCGACGATCGCCTGGTGCGACAGCACCACGCCTTTGGGCTCGCCCTCGGAGCCCGAGGTGAACAGCACCACTGCCGGATCGTGCGTGGACTGAGGGGTCATGGCACGGCGCGGAAAATGCAGCGCGAAAGCCATGAGCCACAGCTTGTCGGACAGCCGGAACTGATCACGCAGCGCCTCGAGGTAAATAATGGTGCAGCCGCTCAAAGCTTCAAGCAGCGGTTGCAGCCGAGCCTGTTCGATGAACTTGCGCGAGGTGATCACGACCTTTACTCCGGCAGCCGAGCGCGCAAGCCTCAGGCCCGTCAGGCCGCTCGTATAGTTGAACATCACCGGCACGCGGCCAGCCGCCGATAGCCCGAGTACCACTCCCACCGTAACCGCCACGTTGGGCAACAGCACCCCCACGCATTCCTTATGGCCGCAGAAGCGTTTAATTACCCGCCCAAGCGCCAGGCTCGTGCGCAGAATCTGGCCGTAAGTCTGCGGTCCCTGATTCTGGTCCTCCATGACGGCCGTGCGGCGGCCGTGCATGGCGCAGGCGTCGATGAAGCATTCGAAAACAGGTTTGAATGCGTATGCCTGGAGCGCCGCATCCTGCATGATCGTCGTGAGCTTGAGGGTGGCCAGGGCCCGCCGCCGCCGTCCACTGCCGGCGCCCCCTCCATCGATGCGCCTGGCGGGAAAGACCTGGAGCGTGACCCCGGAAAGCAGCCGCGTCACGAATTCGCTGCCGCGTGATCGACCAAATCCGCCGGAAGAGCACCCGATATTCACCGGCACGATCGTGGCCGCGCTTCTAAGCGCCGCCAGGGCTGGCACCGGGTACAGCTTCATTACCGCGCCGTTCCTCGCGATCCTCCCCTCCGGAAACAGCACCACCGGAGCGCCTGCACGCAGCGGCTTCAGAATCCGCTTGAGGCTGGCCGGACTGCCGATGTCGAGCACCTCGTGTGGCACGTAACGCAGCGCCCACCGCATCAGGCGGCTTCTCGCCTCGTTCCACGGAATGACGACGACGGGTTCGCGCGGCAGCAACAACGCGAGCAGCAACGCATCGAGCCGTGAGCGATGGTTGGAAACGATCAGCAGGCGCTCGGCGCGCTCGAAGGGGGCGAGGTCTCCGACAAGCCTGACGCGGAATAGCGCCCGCAACAAAAAAGTCAGGAAAGCACGCATCGAAACGGGATCGTCGCCCTTGCCTGGATGCTGAGATGTCCTTTCTAACTCTTCCCGGTCCAAACGTCAACGAAATCCGGTGCTTGTCGGATTCATTTAACGTTTATTCTGGTGTGAGATAGTGCCTGGAGTTTTCGCAAAACCCTCAGATATTCTTAGAACTTACAGTGACAATCTCACACAAATTATTGACATTTAACAAAAAAGTCCAAATCTATCAAAGTGTTAGATTTGCTTTTTTACAGCCTCTTGCATAAATTTGAAGCGGATACTGCTTGACGGCGTCATGCAGCATTTCACACACGTTCCGGGGGATGACCACGCTTTGCTTGGATAGGAGAAACCAATGGACATGAATATTCCAACGGCATTACTGGAAGCTTCGGCTGCTTGCGCGGTGAAGCCATCGGTCGGCAACACCACCGAATTTTATTTTTCGGAGCAGCTTTCGGCGTTCTTCGATAAGGACCTGCAGGCCATGTGGCTGCGCTGGAATCCCTCGCCGCGTCCGAACTTCAACCCAGGGCTGCTGAAGGACCTCGACCGGTACTGTCGTTTCCTGAGCGAGACAGGGGGCACCGTGAACAACGACGGCGAAAAGGCATCGATTGCGTATGCAATCCTCGCCTCGCGGGTGCCTGGCGTGTTCAACCTGGGCGGGGATCTCAATCTTTTCATGCAACTGATCGACCACCGGGACCGCGAGGGTCTGTTCGACTACGGTAAAGCCTGCATCAACGTGCTTTACCGCAATTACCTCGGACACGAACTGCCCATCACGACGATCTCCCTGATTCAAGGCGAATGCCTGGGCGGCGGATTCGAGGCTGCACTGTCCAGCGATTTGCTGGTGGCAGAACGTCAGGCGAGATTCGGCTTTCCGGAAATCCTGTTCAACCTCTTCCCGGGAATGGGCGCCTACTCCTTCCTCGAGCGCCGCATCGGCAAACGCTCAACCGAGGAGTTGATCACCAGCGGCAGGATCTACACCGCCAGTGATATGCAGAACCTCGGGGTGGTGGACCTCGTCGTGGCCGAAGGCCGCGGGGAAGAAGAGGTTGCCGCTCTGATCAAGGCCCGCCAGAGAAGCCGCAACGCCCTGGCCGGCATTGCGGCGGCCCGGCGCAGCGTGCACAAGCTCGACTACAGCGAGTTGCTTGGCGTGGTCGAAGCCTGGGTCGATACGGCGCTGCGGCTTTCCATACGCGACCTGAAACTGATGCAGCGCCTGGTATCGCGGCAGACGGTGCTTGGGGAGCCTGAGCAAGTCCATTAGCGGTCCCCTCCCGACCCAGCAGACTGCCCAAGACGCTAGCAGAGGAGGCCGGTCCCCCCTGGTATGGCCCACGGGTCGGGCTGTTCATGTGCCGCGGACGACGATTAGCCTCGTGAGGGGGAGTTTGGTAGACTCATGCATACTAGAAAACGCACTCCGCGTGCCGCGGGGCGGAGAACCATACGAACCACAAAAAAGAACAGGGGCCAAGTGTCCAGGGGACAAACGGAATACAGCATTCAGCAAGCCTCTGAATTGCTGGGTATTCCCATCCAGAAGCTGCGGCGCTGGGACGATCAGGGCGTGCTGGTGGCGTTGCGCACGGACGGCGGCCACCGTCGCTATTCGAAGGATGTGATCGACCGCCTCGCCGCTTCATTGCTCAATTCGGGGGCCGAAAAGACCTCCCAGGAACTGGCGACGATCAAACGCTCGCTCGCCGAGAAGCGCCGCATTATTCAACTTCTGCTCGAAAGCGAGAATCGCTATCGCGACCTGGTGGAGACCTCTCACGACCTGATCTGGACCACCGACGCGCAGGGCCGTTTCACTTTTCTCAACAACGCCGCCCACGACATCCTCGGGCTCCCGCCAAAGGATCTGATCGGCCGCTGCTTTTTCGATTTCGAGGCGGGGGCCTCCCACGTCTCGAACCGGCGTTTTCTCGCCACTCTGAAGCGCCACAGCGAAATCAAGAACTATGTAACCCACCTGCTCACCGCCCATGGAGAGGACCGCTGGATCGGGATCAACGCGCGCGTCGTGCTCGACGACACGGGGGCGGCGTTCGGCATCCGCGGCACCGCACGCGACATCACCGAGCAGTATCTGGCGACCAAGCGCATCGAGCACCTGGCGATGCACGACGTTCTCACGGATCTCTCCAATCGCCTGAGCCTGCAGCACAGGATAGAAACCGCCATGCAGGCGGGAAGTGTCGGCGCGCTGCTTTTCCTCGACATCGACCATTTCAAGTATGTAAACGACAACTTCGGCCATCGGGCGGGGGACCAGCTGATCATCGGTGTGGGCAGCGTACTGCGCGACCTGATCCGCGGCGGCAACGGCGAGCTCTACCGGCTGGGCGGTGATGAATTCGCGATTCACTTGCCGGATGGACTGCGCCAGGAAGCGATCGACACGGCCGAAACGGCGCTCGAAGCAATCAGCCATTACCGCTTCCAGGCGAGCGAACACAAGGTCGTTTCCAATCTGAGCGTATCGATCGGCATCGCGCTCTATCCCTTTCATGGCAATGACCTGCCCGCGCTTTTGTCGAACGTCGACATCGCGATGTACCAGGCCAAGGATCTCGGACGCAACCGCTACATGCTGTGCGACCAGGCCTCCGACAGCCTGCGCAGCACCCACAAGCGCGTCCACTGGGCGAAAAGGCTGCGCGACGCACTGGACGAAGACCGGCTGATCCTGTTCTCGCAGCCCGTCGTGCGCCTGCGCGACCGGAAGCCGGTGCACCACGAAATTCTGGTGCGCATTCGCGACGATGACGGACAGCACATTCTGCCGGGACACTTCATCGAGCTGGCCGAGTCGCTCGGGCTGGTGCAGGAAATCGACCTGTGCGTGGTGGAAAAGCTGCTCGCCTTCATGCGCAGGCACCACCAGTTCGGCAAGAGACTGCGCTACTTCGTCAACCTGTCGCGCGTGAGCATTTCCGACCAGCGCTGGATCAAACGGTTCATGAAATTGCTGCGCGAAAGCCGCGTCGATCCGAGCCAGCTCGTCTTCGAGATTACGGAAACGGCGGCGATGTCGGAGATCGATGTGACCCTCACGTTCATCCGCCAGCTGAAGGACATGGGTTGCCGCTTCGCGCTGGACGATTTCGGCGCCGGCTTCAGCTCGTTCTATTACCTGAAACGCTTCGAGGTCGATTACCTGAAGATCGACGGCAGCTTCATCCGCGATCTCGCCAGCGACGAGGGCAGCCGCATTTTCGTGCGGGCGCTGAATGACGTTGCGCAGGGACTCAGCAAGCAAGTGATCGCCGAATGGGTGGAAACGCCGGAAGTGCTGAAAATTCTCACCGACATGGGCGCCCAGTACGGTCAGGGCTATCTTTTCCAGCGCCCGCAGCCGCTCGAGCGCGTGGCGGAACCGCTGCCGGCGAGCGCGCGCTCGACTGCCGGTTAAGACCCGCAAGCAGTAAGCGGCAATGGCGCTGTGGTGCCAGCGGCGGGCGTTGTTACCGCTCACCGCTTACTGCTTACCGTTTACCGCTTGCCTTCCTTCAGCATCCGCTCCAGCCACATCAGGCCGATGATCGCCTTGACTTCGGTGATCTTCCCCTGCCGCACCCATTCCAGCGCCCGATCGACCGGCATGGACAGTACCTCCAGGAATTCCCCGTCATCGAGCCCGCTGCCGACGTGGCGAAGGTCGCGGGCGACATAAAGCTCGATCCGCTCGTCCGAATAGCCGATGCAGGGGTGGAGCGTCGTCAGGTGCTGCCAGGTCGCGGCTTCATAGCCGCACTCTTCGATCAGTTCGCGCTTTGCCGTGGCGAGAGGCGCCTCGCCCGGCTCCATCTTGCCCGCCGGAACCTCGATGAAATGCCTGCCGAGCGGATAGCGGAACTGGCGCACCAGAATCACCGTATGCTCGTCGAGCAGCGGGACGATCATCACTGCACCGGGGTGCCTGATGTACTCGCGGGTCGCGGTCTTGCCGTCCGGGAGCCGGACTTCATCCCTCAACACCTCGAAGAAGCCGCCGCGGTAGACGGCTTTTGAGTCGAGCGTAGTCTCAGTGAAATCGGAGTGCTTGTCGGTCATGGTTGAACTTCCGTGAGCGGTTAGCAGTATCGTGGCCCGGAAGGAGTATCGTAGCCCGGATGGAATGAAGTGAAATCCGGGAAAAGAATTCCCGGAATGCGCTTCGCTCCTTCCGGGCTACGTCCGCTTACGGCTTTTTACAACGAGACCTGGATCGAATAGAGGCAAAGCGCCATCAGCGGTCCGGGCACGATCCCAAAGAGCAGCATCGCCAGCCCATTGAGCGTCATCACCACCTGCACGTCTGCGCGCGGCCGGATCGGCGCGGTGTCGAGCGGCGTGTCGAAATACATGAGCTTGACCACGCGCAGGTAATAGAACGCGCCGATCAGCGCGAACATCACCGCCACCACCGCCAACCATAAATAGCCCGCATTGATCACCGCCTGCAGCACCGACAGCTTGGCGTAGAACCCGACCGTGGGGGGCACACCCGCCATCGAGAACATGAGCAGCAGCATCAGGAACGCGTACCACGGGCTGCGCTGGTTGAGCCCCCTGAAGTCCTCGAGGTTCTCGGCTTCGAATCCGCTGCGGGAAAGCACCATGATCATGCCGAAGGCCCCGAGGTTCATCACCATGTATACCATGACGTAGAACATGCCGGAGCCGTAGCCGTTCAGATCCCCCGACAGAATGCCGAGCAGCAGGAAACCCATGTGCGAGATCGTCGAATAGGCGAGCATGCGCTTCAGGTTCGTCTGGGCGATCGCCGTAATGTTGCCGATCGCCAGCGACAGCACGGCCATCAGGATCAGCATCTGCTGCCACTCGACGAGCAGCTGTTCCGCGCCGAGTCCCTGCACCAGCAGCCGCATGATGAACGCGAAAGCGGCCAGCTTGGGCGCCGAACCGATAAAGATCGTCACCGCAGTCGGCGCGCCATGGTAGACGTCCGGCACCCACATGTGAAACGGCACCGCGCCGAGTTTGAAACCCAGGCCGGCCACGATGAACACCAGCGCAAAAATCAGCACCGCCTCCCTGCCGCCGCCGTCGAATATGATCTCGGCGAGCCGGGTGATTTCAAGCGTTCCGGTCGCGCCGTACAGCATCGACATGCCGTAGAGCAGCATGCCGGAGGCGAGCGCGCCGAGCACGAAGTATTTCATCGCCGCTTCGGTGGCCGTCGCCGAGTCGCGCTGCAACGCCACCATGGCGTAGAGCGACAGGCTCAGGAGTTCCAGCCCCAGGTAGAGCGTGAGCAGATGATTGGCCGAAATCATGATCATCATGCCCAGCGTCGCGAACAGCGCGAGAATAAAGAACTCGCCGCGGAACATGCCGCGCGCCGCGATATACGCGCGCGAATACACCAGTATTCCCATGACGCCTAAATACACGAGGAGCTTCAGCACATCGGACATGACGTCGTCGACGAACATCCCGCTGAAGGTGTAGGCCGGCTCGATGCGACGCGTGAGCCAGGTGATCGCGACGCAACCGGCGAGCGCAAGCTGCGTCAGCGCGTAGGTGACGATCCGGTTGTCGTCGCTCACGAAGAGATCCGTCACCAGGATCACGCACACCATGACGAGCAGGAACAACTCGGGATAGGCGGGCCACAGCGGAAGAATGTATTGCATGGCGGCTGTCTCGCTACCGTACCGGAAGTTTGCTCTGCGTCACGTGGGACAGCAGATCGTTGACCGAGGTGTGCAGTACCTCGGCGAAGGGATCGGGGTAGACGCCCATGGCCAGCACCGCCACGGCGAGCAGTCCCAGGACCAGGAACTCACGCATGTCGAGGTCTTTCAGCGCCGCCACGCGGGAATTGGCGACCGCACCGAAGATCACGCGCTTGTACATCCAGAGTGTGTACGCCGCACCGAAGACAAGCGTCGTTGCCGCGGCGAACGCATACCAGAAACTGGCCTTGACCGCCCCCACGATCACCATGAACTCGCCCACGAAGCCGCTGGTGCCGGGCAGCCCGGAATTGGCCATCGCGAACAGCATGAACAGCGCCGCGAACACCGGCATGGTGTTCACCACCCCGCCGTAATCGGCGATCTGCCGGGAATGCACCCGATCATAGAGCACGCCCACGCACAGGAACAGCGCGCCCGACACGAAGCCGTGGGAGATCATCTGGATCACCGCGCCTTCCATGCCATGCGGATTGAAAATGAAAATGCCGAGCGTGACGAAGCCCATGTGGGAAACGGAGGAATACGCGATCAGTTTTTTCAGGTCGGACTGAACGAGCGCCACCAGGCCGATGTAGACCACCGCGATCAGCGAGAGCGCGATGACGAAACCCGCAAGATAGTGGCTCGCATCGGGCAGGATGGGCAGACTCAGGCGCAGGAAGCCGTAGCCCCCGAGTTTCAGCATGATCGCCGCCAGCACCACCGATCCGCCGGTCGGCGCTTCGACGTGCGCGTCCGGCAGCCAGGTATGTACCGGCCACATCGGCACCTTGACAGCAAACGCCAGCATGAACGCGAGGAAGATCAGGATCTGCGCTGCCAGCGGCAACGGCAACTGGTAATAGTCGAGAAGCGAGAAGCTGCCCTGCGACACGTTGTAGAGATAGATCAGCGCCACCAGCGTGAGGAGCGAACCCACCAGCGTGTAGAGGAAGAACTTGACCGCGGCGTAGACGCGGTTGGGGCCGCCCCAGACGCCGATGATGATGAACATCGGGATCAGCGTCGCCTCGAAGAACACGTAGAAGAGCAGCGCATCGAGCGCGCAGAACACGCCGTTCATGACGCCCGACAGGAACAGGAAGGCTGCCATATACTGCGCGACGCGGTCCTGGATCACCTGCCAGCCCGCGATCACCACCAGCACGGTAGTGAAGCTGTTGAGCAGGATGAGCAGCAGCGAAATCCCGTCGATGCCGAGGTGGTAGTTGATATTGAAGGTCTCGATCCATGGCGCAAATTCCATGAACTGGAATCCGTTTGCCGCCGGATCGAACCTGAGGTAGAGCGGCAGGGTGACGACAAAACCCAGGATGGCGCCGACCAGGGCCGTCAGGCGCGCGGCATGGGCATTGCGATCGGAACCGGTGGCCAGCACCAGGACACCGGCGACGATTGGCACCCAGATCGCGAGGCTCAGAAGCGGAAACCCAAGCAGCATGTGCGGCTCTTTTTTCTTGTTATGTTCAGAAGATGAAGATCATGGTCAACAGCACCAGAATGCCGATGATCATCGTGAACGCATAGTGGTAGATGAAACCGGACTGGAAGTGGCGGATCACCGTTGCAAACCAGCCGACGAGGCGCGCCGAGCCGTTGACGAAGAAGCCGTCGATGACGGCGACATCCCCGCCCTTCCACAGGCCGGTGCCGAAACGCACCGCGCCGTTGCCGAAGAAGAGCTGATACGCTTCGTCAAACCAGTACTTGCGGTCGAGCACGGTATAGATCACGCCTGCTTTTTTCCTGATCACGTCGGTGAGATCCGGACGCAGCAGGTAGAGGTAGGTTGCCGTGCCGATACCGGCAACGGCAAACCAGAACGGCAGTGTGCCGAGCGCGTGCGTCATCATGCCGAGCACGCCGTGAAATTCCCGGGCGAGTTCTCCGAGCACATTGTGTGCGGGCGCGACCGCGATGGCGCTGCCGAAATAGTCGCCAAACAGCACCGGACCGATCACCCAGCCGACGCAGATCGAGGGAATCGCGAGCAACACGAGCGGCACCGTCACGACCGCCGGCGATTCGTGCGGCGGCGCATGACCATGCCCGTGTTCGTCGTGAGTCGACTTCGCGTGCTCGTCGCCATGCCCCGCCCCGTGGAAACGCTCCTTGCCGTGGAAGGTCATGAACAGCAACCGGAAAGTGTAGAGCGCGGTCACGAACACGGTGCAAAGCACCGCAAAATAGGCAAATCCGGCGCCGGGGAGATGGGACAGATGCACCGCCTCGATGATCGCGTCCTTGGAGAAGAAACCGGCGAATCCGGGAATGCCGGCGCTTGAAATCGCCCCGATCACCACGGTCCAGTAGGTGACGGGCATGTATTTGCGCAACCCGCCCATCCGGCGCATATCCTGCTCGTGGTGCAGCGCGATGATCACTGACCCCGCGCCGAGGAACAGCAGCGCCTTGAAAAAGGCGTGCGTCACCAGGTGAAAAATGCCGGCCGCGTAGGCTGAGGCGCCGAGCGCGACCGTCATATAGCCCAGTTGCGACAGCGTGGAATAGGCGACCACGCGCTTGATGTCGTTCTGCACGATCGCGATCAGCGCCATGAACAGCGCCGTGATCGCGCCGATGACCATCACCGCCGACAGCGCCGTCTCCGACAGCTCATACAGCGGCGACATGCGCGCCACCATGAAAATGCCGGCCGTCACCATCGTCGCGGCATGGATCAGCGCCGAGATCGGGGTCGGCCCCTCCATCGAATCGGGCAGCCACACGTGCAGCGGGAACTGCGCGCTCTTGCCCATGGCGCCCAGGAACAGCAGCAGGCAGATCACCGTCATCAGCGACCACGCCGCGCCCGGAACGATTTCGATCATGTTGGCGGCGAGCTTGGGCGCGGTCGCGAACACCGTGCCGTAGTCCAGGGTCCCGAAATACATGAGGATGAGCGCAATGCCCAGGAGGAACCCGAAATCGCCGACACGGTTGACCAGGAACGCCTTCAAGTTCGCGTAGATCGCGGTCGGCCGCGTATACCAGAAGCCGATCAGCAGGTACGACATCAACCCCACCCCTTCCCAGCCGAAGAAAAGCTGTAGGAAGTTGTTGGAGGCCACCAGCATCAGCATGAAAAAGGTGAACAGCGAGATGTACGAGAAGAAGCGCTGGTAGCCGGGGTCGTCCGCCATGTAGCCGATGGTGTAGATGTGCACCATGAGGGAGACGAAAGCCACCACCAGCATCATGGTGGCCGACAGGCGATCGATCAAAAACCCGATCTCAAAGCGCGTGTTCCCGGAGAAGAGCCAGGTGTAGACCGAACCGTTGTACAGATTGCCGTCCAGCACATCGTAGAACACGACGGCCGAGGCGAGCGTCGAGACCACCATGCCGACGATGGTGACCCGGTGCGAGCCGCGCCGGCCGATCGCCTGCCCGAAAAGGCCGGCGATGATCGCCCCGATGAGCGGCGCAACCGGCACGATAAGGTAAAGCAGTTGCATTCGAGTCATGTTCTGTCCATCATCCCTTCAAGCTGTCCAGGTCCTCGACATTGATCGTGCTCAAGTTGCGGAACAGCACCACGAGAATGGCCAGTCCGATCGCCGACTCGGCGGCCGCCACGGTGAGAATGAAAAACACGAACACCTGCCCGGCCGGATCATCGAGGAAATGGGAGAACGCGACAAAATTCATGTTGACCGCGAGCAGCATCAGCTCGATCGCCATCAGCAGCACGATCACGTTCTTGCGGTTCAGGAAAATCCCGATCACGCTGATCGCGAACAGGATCGCTCCCAGCACCAGATAGTGTGAAAGCGAGATCATCGGCACGTCCTCCGACCGAGAGGCGAGAGGAGAGAGGAGACAGGAGACAAACCTACACGCGGTATCGGCAAACGGTTCACGCCTCTCCCCTCTCCCCTTTCTCCTCTCCCGTCCGCTCGGCTCGCATCGAGACGAGTCGGACACGTTCTTCCCGCCGCACGCCGATCTGCTGGGCGGGATCCTGATACTTGGTTCGCTTGCGGCGGCGCAACGTGAGCGCAATCGCCGCGACTATCGCCACCAGGAGGATCACCGCCGCGATCTCGAACGGATACACGTATTCCGTGTAGATGAGGCGGCCCAGCTCCTTGGTGTTGCTGTAACCCTCGGGCAATGGCGGCGGCGGCGGCGAACCGGTCAGGCCGAAGTAGCCGCCGAGCAGCACCAGCGCCATCTCCGCAACCAGCAGCAGCGCGACAAAGGCACCCAACGGCAGGTAATTCCAGAAGCCCTCGCGGAGCCGCGCGAGATTGATATCGAGCATCATCACGACGAACAGAAACAGCACCATCACCGCACCGACGTAGACCAGCACCAGCGCGATCGCCAGAAACTCGGCCTGCAGCAGGATCCAGATCGCCGCCGAAGTGAAGAAGGCCAGCACCAGGAACAGCGCGGCGTGCACCGGATTGCGCGCCGTGATCACGCGCAGCGCCGCGAACAGCAGGATCGCCGCGAAAAAGTAGAACATAAAAGTTTGAAAGCTCATAATTGCTTAGCCACAGAGAGCACAGAGGTCACAGAGAAATTCTGAGAACCCCGCCCACCGGTTTCTACGATTATTCTCCGTGTTCTCTGTGTCCTCTGTGGCAAAGAATTAACGGTATGCCGCGTCTTCGGCGCGGTCCTTCGCGATCTGCGCTTCATACGCGTCGCCGATCGCGAGCAGCATCGGCTTGGTGTAGATGAGATCGCCGCGCCGCTCCCCGTGGTACTCCAGAATGCGGGTCTCCACGATCGAATCCACCGGGCACGATTCCTCGCAGAAGCCGCAGAAAATGCACTTCGTGAGATCGATGTCGTAACGCGTGGTGCGGCGGGTGCCGTCCTCCCGCCGCTCGGATTCGATCGTGATCGCGAGCGCCGGGCACACCGCCTCGCACAGCTTGCAGGCGATGCAGCGTTCCTCGCCGTTGGGATAGCGCCGCAGCGCGTGCAGGCCGCGGAAACGCGCACTCTGCGGCGTCTTTTCCTCGGGATACTGCACCGTGATCTTGCGCGCGAACATATACCGTCCGGTGAGCATCAGGCCCTTTACCAGCTCGTATAACAGGAAAGAACGGAAGAATGCTGTCAGGCGTTCGATCATAACGGCCTCCACCACAGCCAGAGCGGCGTCTGCATCCAGGCGCCGAGCACGACGATCCACCCGATGGTGAGCGGCAGAAAGACTTTCCAGCCGAGCCGCATGATCTGGTCGTAGCGATACCGGGGAAAGGTCGCTCGGAACCACAGGAAGCAGAACAACACGAACGACACTTTCGCCGCCAGCCACACGAAACCGTCGGGCAGGAACGGCACGGGCGAGAGCCAGCCGCCCAGGAACATGACGGAAGCGAGCGTCGCGATCAGGATCATGTTCGCGTATTCCGCCAGGAAAAACACCGCGAACGCCATGCCTGAATATTCGACGTGGAAGCCGGCGACGATTTCCGATTCGCCTTCCGCCACGTCGAATGGCGCGCGATTGGTCTCCGCCACGCCGGAAATGACGTACACCAGAAAAATCGGGAACAGCGGGATCCAGAACCAGTTGAACAGCCCGTAGGCTCCCTGCTGCATTCTCACGATCTCAC
Organism: Betaproteobacteria bacterium; assembly: GCA_016202565.1. Classification (GTDB taxonomy): domain Bacteria; phylum Pseudomonadota; class Gammaproteobacteria; order Burkholderiales; family SG8-41; genus DSOT01. The sequence continues at coordinate 28,715 of JACQOK010000020.1, forward strand.
CCAGGTTCAGGCTCTGCGCGGCCATCAGCACGCATACCAATGCGAACCCCATCGCCAGCTCATACGACACCATTTGCGCGGCCGAGCGCAGGCTGCCGAGAAAGGCATACTTCGAATTCGACGCCCATCCCGCGATGATGATGCCGTAGACCCCCATCGAGGTAATCGCCATGATGTACAGCAGACCCGCATCGATGTTGGCGAGCACCGCCTCGGGACCAAACGGCACCACCGCCCACGCGGCGAGCGCCGGCATGATCGCCATGATCGGCGCCAGCACGAACAGGAACTTGTTTGCGCCGGTGGGAACAATGATCTCCTTGACCAGGAGCTTCAGGCCGTCGGCGATCGGCTGCGCCCATCCGCCGAGCCAGGGAATTCCGAAGAACGTCACGCGGTTCGGGCCGATGCGAACCTGCATCCAGCCGATCACCTTGCGCTCGGCGAGCGTGAGATAGGCCACGCCGATCATCAGCGGCAAAACGATGCAGACGATCAAGAGCAGCGTCTTGATTGCCAGCAACACGGACGGCGCCAGCTCCTGGCCGAAAAGCCAGACCACGACTGTGGCAAGCAGGGCCCACAACCCATTGCCGATATTGACGAACGGTTGGAATATCGCGGTCACACCGCCACCTTCTGTCGCGCTGCGACGCGCTCGGCGCTCACCGCGCCGAACATCGCACCGAGGCCGGCTGTTTCGGGGCGCGCCGCGGCGAGCCGGATGCAACCTGCGGGAAGCCTGTCATCCACCGCGTAGGGCACGACCGCCTCGCCTGCGCCCTGCCGCACGCGAACGTGATCGCCGTGGCGTAAATCGAGTTTATCGGCTGTCGCACGGCTTATCCAAGCCACCGGCGGCGCCGCGTCGCGAGTCTTTTGCAGCGAAGGCGCGCGCCGCACGATTGCATCCGCGTCGTAGATCGGAACTTCGCCGATGCGCTGCAAGCCGTCAGCCTGCGCCGGTGCGATGGCGCTGAGCGCGGTCGACTGCAGCCGATTGTCCAGTTTGCCGTCGATGTTGCCGTCGCCCAACGCTTCACGCCTTACGTCTTTCGCGCTGTCGTAATCGAAGCCGCTCAACCCGAGTAAGTTACCCAGCACGCGCAACACCTTCCACGCCGGACGCGTTTCCCCCAGAGGCTTCACCACGCCCCTAAAGCTCTGCACCGCGCCTTCCGTGCTGATGAAGGTGCCGGCGGTTTCAGTGAACGGCGCGATCGGCAACAGCACGTGCGCGTAGTCGACGGCCTCGTGCTGATATGGGCTCAACGCCACAACCAACTCCGCGCGCTTGAGCGCACCGAGCGACTGACATGGATCGTGGGTATCCAGTTCCGCCTCCACTCCCAGCAGCAGATAGGCTTTGCGCGGCTGGGCGAGCATCTGCGCCGCGTTCATCCGCATCGGTTCTGCCGGGAATGGCACGGCGCCTGCGATGTACCCGCCGACGCTGTTCGCCGCCTCGCCCAGGAAACCAAAGCGCGCGCCGGTCATTTGTGCCAATTCCTGTGCCAGCGCGTGCAACTGCGCCGCCTGCGGGTGGTGCTGGGCAAGATTTCCCAGGAATACCGCCGCGTTCTTGCCGGACACGAGGCTATCCGCGATGCGCTGCGCCACTTCGGATATCGCCACACCCTCCAGGACCCCGCAGATGCCGGCGGCGAGTTCCGCATTCCTTGCCTGAGCCGTCGCTTTCAGCACCTGCGCGAGCATAGGAGGCATCGCCGCAGGCGAGACAATCGCCTGGTGCGCGACCCGCATCAGCAGATCGTCGTCGACCGGGTTGATCAGGTTGAGCTGGGTTACGCGCTTCACCGCCTGCCGCAGCCGATGTGCGATAAGCGGATGGTCCTTGCGCAGCGTGCTGCCGACCACCAGCACGCGATCGAGCTGGTTGATGTCGGCGATCTTCATCCCGAGCCAAGGTGCGCCCCGGAGTTTGCCATCCGTGCCGAAATCGACCGCACGCAGCCGGAAATCCACATTGCCCGAGGCAAACTCGCGCGCGAGTTTGCCTAACAGGAAAAGTTCTTCGAGTGTCTGGTGGGGCGTCGCCAAAGCTCCTATGCTCGCGGCACCGTGCGCGTCGCGGATGCGCTTCAGTTCCCGCACCACGAACTCGAGCGCGATTCGCCATTCAACCTCTTTCCAGGTCCCGTCCAGTTTCAACATGTGCCTGGCGAGCCGCCGCTCGGAATTGAGGCCTTCGTAGGAAAAACGGTCTTTGTCCGTCAGCCAGCACTCGTTGATGGATTCGTTCTCGCGCGGCAGCACGCGCATAACGCGGTTCTGCTTGACCTGGACCGTGAGATTGGATCCCAGCCCGCAGTGCGGGCTCACCGTGGGCTGGCGCGTCAATTCCCAGGTGCGCGCGGTGTAGCGGAAGGGCTTGGACGTGAGCGCGCCAACCGGACAGAGGTCGATTACGTTGCCCGACAATTCGGAATCGACGGTCTTGCCGATGAAGGTGATGATCTCCGCATGCTCGCCACGGCCTATCATGCCG
>JACQOK010000102.1 GCA_016202565.1 Betaproteobacteria bacterium
CATCGTCGCCACCGCGGGCTGGGAGCTGAGCGGCGCCGGGCCGATGATCTACGTGTTCACGCCCAAGGGCCGCGTGCTGGAAACGCATCCGGTGCCGGCCAATCGCCCGACCAACTGCTGTTTCGGCGGCCCCGACATGACCACCCTTTTCGTCACTACCACGCAGGGGCACTTCTTCAAGGCGCAGACCGACCGCGTCGGCTGGGCGATGTATCCATAATCGGATAATCGGGGTCAGAGTAACTTTTGGGAACCTCCCCCGGCAAAAAGTTACTCTGACCCCATTAGCGAGAACTTCTGGAACGTGTGGCAGTCCGCGGGGGCGCGGCCGCGGCTCACCGCGAACGTCCACGTGACCTCGCTCACATAGAGATCGCACTTGGAATCCAGCGCGAGACCGTGCGGCGCGGCAAAGCTCCCGGGCGCAGTGGCTTCCGGCGTGCCCCAGCGCGCGAGCACCTTGCCGTCCTTGTCGAAGACGCTCATGCGGGCGTGGCGCTCCTTCGCCTTCGTGATCGGACCGAGACTTTGCGAAGTATCGCCCTCGTGCCATGCAAGCTCGGTGACGTAGACCCGGCCCTGGGAGTCGAACACCAGGTGAGTGGGCCGCTGGGTGTCCGTCCACTCGTTCAGGAATTCGCCATCCGGGCTGAAGATCTGGATGCGGTCGGCCTCGCGGTCGCAGACGAAAACGCGCCCGTCGGCGGCCACGGCGATCCCGTGCGGGAGATAGAACTGGCCGGGGCCCCTGCCCGGCTCGCCCCACGATCGTTTCAACTGCCCCGTGGGAGAGAACTGATGCACGCGGGCATTGCCGTAGCCATCCGACACGTAGAGGTCGCCCTTGGGGCCGACGGCGATGTTGGTCGGGCGGTTGAACGGACCGGCCCCGCGCTTGATGGACGTGATGTTCTTGCCGTCATACCCCGTGTCCGACGGCGTGTTCAGGACCCCCAGCGTCATGAGGAGCTTGCCCTCGGGCGTGAATTGACGGACGGTGTGATTGCCGTCGTCGGTGCAGAAGATCGTGCCGCTGGGACCGACGTAGATGCCGTGCGTGCGGTAGGTGAAATCGCCCTCGCCCCACGAGCGCAGAAAGTTGCCTTTCTCGTCGTAGATCATGACCGGATGGTCGCCGCGGCACATGAGGTACACGCGGTCTTCGCCGTCGACGGCCACGCCCGCGACGTCCCGGTGAACGTAGTCCCTGGGCAGCTGCTCCCAGCCCTCGACGACGGAATACTCGATCTTGCCTGACTGTGCCATGCGTTTCTCCCTCGTTTAGCGCCCGATCACGAACCCGGCGTCCATCATGCCACTTTCGTGCGGTTGCGCAAAATGATTAACACCCGCAAATCGTCTGACGCTATTATTTACAAATGCACGACCTGCATGAAAATAACGAAAAGGAGGAATGAACATGAGTAACCGAACGTTGCGTGCCGTTCTTGCTGTTGCCGCGGTATGCGCCGGGTTTGTCGCGGCGGATGTTGGCGCCCAGCAGTACCCCACCAAGATCATTCGCGTGGTCAACCCCAATCAACCCGGCGGCAACAGCGACGTCCTGTTCCGCCTGCTCTCGCCCAAAATGGGCGAGATCCTGGGCCAGCAGCTCGTGATCGATTACCGGCCCGGAGCGGGCGGCAACATCGGCGCGGAAATGGTCTCGAAGGCGGCGCCCGACGGCTATACCACGCTGATCGCGGCGGCGAGCTTCCTCATCAATCCCTCGCTCCTCAAGAATCTGCCGTTCGACGCCGTCAAGGATTTCACGCCGCTCGGCGTCATCGTGGACATCCCGGCAGGACTGCTCGTGCATCCGTCGCTGCCGGTGAAGAACGTGAAGGAACTCATTGCGCTCGCCAAGAAGCGCCCGGGAGAATTGAACTACTCCAGCTCGGGCCGGGGCGCGGTCGGCCACCTTTCGGGCGCGCTTCTCACCAGCGTCACGGGAATCAATGTCGTGCACATCCCGTACAAGGGCGCGGGCCCGGCGATCATCGATCTCGTCGCCGGCCACGTGGAATTCTCGTTCGTCAGCATCCCGGCGGTGGTGGGGCATGTCCAGAACGGCAGGCTGCGCATGATCGCGCAGTGCGGCGAGAAACGCTTCCCGTCCTTCCCCGATCTGCCCACCATGCAGGAATCCGGCGTGCCGAACTTCGTGGTGAGCAGCGCCTTCAGTTTCCTCGGCCCCGCCGGGATGCCGCAAGCGATCGTCACGAAGCTCAACGGCGCGCTGGCGCAGACCCTGCGCGACCCGACGATCCGCAAGACATTGATCGACCGTGGCGCCGAGCCGATCGGCAACACGCCGGCCGAACACGCCGCCTTCATCAAGGCCGAGATCGAAAAGTGGCGGAAAGTGACGCGCAGCGCCGGGCTCAAACCCGAATAGGCTCAGGGGACGGACCCGAATGGTAACCCTGTCGTCCTCGCGCAGGCGGGGACCCATACTGCGGTTCCAATCGCGTCGATCCACTCTATGGATTCCCGTCCCCCGACTAAAGCATTCGAGGGCAAGCTTCACGGGAATGACAACTGGGTGTTGCGACTGTCGGCCAATTGTGAAGGCGCATTAATACGCCAGCCGCACGTGCGCGCCGTCCCACGCCGAGCGCGCCATCGCGTCCGTGACCTGGACACTGCGCAGGCCGTCGATGCCGGAGGGCACGAAGTCGCGTCCCGCGAGAAGCGCATCGCTGAATGCCGCGACACACGCCCCATGTGCGTTGATGGCCGGAAATTCCGTGGTGCGCGTCTTGCCGTCCGTGGTCATGACCTGCAGCTCGCCTCCCGCACGGCTGCGGGTGAGCCCGCGCCCCGCGATGCGACCCTTGCTGCCGTAGATCACGAAATCGTTGTGAGGGAACGGCGATTTCTCGTGGACGCTCAATTGACCCAAAGCGGCGTTCGCAAAGCGGAACAGGGACAGGTTGGTCTCTTCCATGACGTTGCGCGGCGTATCGAAGAATGCCGACACCATCGTGATTTCCGATCCCAGCACGTAGCGCAGGATGTCGTAGACGTGCACGCCGATGCTGTAGGTCGTGCCCAGGCCCGCGCTCGCCGGATCGACGCGCCAGGTCGCAAGCCTCCCGCCGGAACGGGCACCTGGACTCGCCTCGAGCTGCACGAGGTGTACGTCGCCGATCCCGCCGCTCTCGATGATGCGCCGGGTCTCGATGAAGCACGGCATGAAGCGGTTGTGGAAATTGATGCCGAGCGTGACGCCCGCTTTTTCGCATTCGCGCACGATACGTTCCGCGTCGGCGACACTCGTTGCCATCGGCTTGTCGCAAAACACGTGCTTGCCGGCGCGGGCGGCCGCGATGGCCTGCCCGGCGTGCTGCGCATTCGGCGTGTGTATCGCCACCACCGTGACATCGGGGTTGCGCAGCATGTCGTCGTAGCGCGTGTAGGCGTGCTCCGCGCCGAATTTCCCGGCAAAGGCGTTCGCGCGCTGCTGGTCGCGGCTCACCACCGCCACGAGCTTGTTGCCCGCGTGGGCGTTGATGCCCGGCAGTACTCGCTCGTCCGCGATCCTCCCCGTGCCGATAAGTGCCCAGCCATTCTTCCTCATCGCTTCGTTTCCTTTCCTCTATTCCGATCCGCTGCACAACAATAATATTTCCCTCCCCTAGGGTGGGTTAGGGTGGGGGTTAAAACAGGGTGTTGAAAAAGCCATTACTTACCGTTCGTGTTGAGCCCTTCGACGAAGCTCAGGACAGGCTGCGTGAAACGA
>JACQOK010000117.1 GCA_016202565.1 Betaproteobacteria bacterium
ATGTAAGGCATGAGGGTTTGCAGCATACGGCGTGCTTCGGACCTTGCTTCGTCGACGAGACCGCTCGCCAGGAAAGTACGGCCGCAGCAGAGCGGCCGCGCGTTGTCCGCGCTGCGCGGCAAATGCACGGTGTATCCGGCCGCTTGCAGGACTTCCAGTGCCGCGCGGGCGTTTTCGGGTTCGAAGTAATTGTTGAAGGTGTCGACAAAAAGGACGATCTCGCGTCGAGTTTCACCCCCACCCCGACCCTCCCCCATCAACGGGGAGGAAGAGGTATTTTTGGGGGAGGGGGCCGTCCTGTGGAATGGGCTGCTCCGCCAGTGGGGGAGCGTGCGTTTTGCGCTCAAGCCGAGAAGTTTTTCGCTCAGCGCGGCGAGCCCCGGCACGCGGTCGCGCAGGTTCATGAGCCAGGCGAGCCGCGCGGCCCGCGGCGCGTAGCGCGGCAGATACGCGATCAGCCGCTCTTTCAGCGTCAGCGCACGGCGCTTGCGGTAGTGATAAAGGAACTCGATTTTCATCTTCGCCATGTCGACGCCGGTGGGGCACTCGCGTTTGCACCCCTTGCACGAAACGCAGAGATCGAGCGTCTTGTACAGTTCGTCCGAGGTCAGCGCGTCGGGACCGAGCTGGCCGGAGAGCGCAAGCCGCAGCGTGTTGGCGCGACCGCGCGTGAGATGCTGTTCTTCGCGCGTGACGCGATACGACGGGCACATGGTGCCGGCATCGAACTTGCGGCAGTGGCCGTTGTTGTTGCACATCTCCACCGCTTTGTCGAAACCGCCCCACTCCGTCCAGTCGAGCGCAGTCTTGATCCGCCCGATCCGGTAGCCCGGCTTGAAGCGAAAGAGTCGCCGGTCGTCCTGCTTCGACGGGCGCACGATCTTGCCGGGATTCAAGAGCGCCTTCGGATCGAAGAGGTCCTTGATTTCTTCGAACGCGCCGGTGAGTTTGGGTCCCATGAACGGGGCGATCCATTCCGAGCGCACCAGTCCGTCGCCGTGCTCACCCGAATACGCGCCCTTGTACTGCTTCACCAGCTCGGCCGCCTCTTCCGCGATCGCGCGCATTTTCTGCGCGCCGTCCTCGCGCATGTTGAGCACCGGCCGCACGTGGAGGCACCCCACCGAAGCGTGGGCGTACCACGTGCCCTGGGTGCCGTGCTTCTCGAATACGCGCGTGAGGCGCTCGGTGTACTCGGCAAGGTGGTCGAGCGGCACCGCGCAGTCCTCGATGAACGACACGGGCTTCCCGTCGCCCTTCATCGACATCATGATGTTGAGCCCTGCCTTGCGTACCTCCCACACCTCGCGCTGAAGCTGCGGATCGGTGATCTCGACCACGCTGCCGGGAAACCCCAGATCTCCCATCAATTCGACAAGCCCTCTGAGTTTCCTCAGCTGCGCGTCACGATCGTCGCCGGCAAATTCCACCAGCAGGATCGCCTCGGGCTCGCCCCGGATAAACCGCTCGACGGTGGATTTGAAGGCGGGGTTGCCGCGCGCCAGCTCGATCATCGTGCGGTCGACCAGCTCGACCGCGGCCGGCTGCAATTTCACGATGTGCCGCGGCGCTTCCATCGACTGGTAGAACGTCGGAAAGTGGCAAACGCCGAGCGTCTTGTGTTTGGGCAGCGGCGAGAGCTTGAGGTGCAGGCGCTTCGAGTATGCGAGCGTACCTTCCGAACCCACCAGCAGATGCGCCATGTTGAACGGCACCGGCAGCATCATGTCGAGGTTGTAGCCGCCGACGCGGCGCAGCAGTTTCGGATAGCGGTGCTCGATCTCCTCGGTCTCGCGCACGGCGATCGCGCGGATTTTCTTTACGAGTTCGAGATATTCCCTCGGACCGCCGAGCCTGGAAAGATCGCCGGGAACGGCGCCGAAGCGAAATTGCGAACCGTCGGCGAGCGCGGCGTCGATCGCATGCACGTTGTGCACCATGTTCCCGTATTCGAGCGAGCGCGAACCGCAGGAATTGTTGCCGGCCATGCCGCCGATCGTCGCCTGCGCGCTCGTGGAAACGTCCACCGGATACCACAAGCCGTGCGGCTTGAGATACGCGTTCAGATGATCGAGGACGACGCCGGGTTGAACGGTGACCGTGCGCGTCTCCTGGTCGAACGCAACGATCTCATTCAGGTGCTTCGAGTTGTCGATCACCAGCGCCGCGCCGACGGTCTGGCCGCACTGCGAAGTGCCGCCGCCGCGGGCGAGCACCGGCACGCCCTCGTCGATCGCGATCTGCAACGCAGTGAGCGCGTCCTCTTCCGTCCTCGGCACCACCACGCCAATCGGCTCGATTTGATAGATCGATGCATCGGTCGCGTAACGACCACGCGAGCCCGCGTCGAACAACACTTCGCCTTGCAGCTCGCGCTTGAGCCGCGCGGCCAGCGCGGAGTCGCCGGGATGGATTGGTCGGGGCATGTCAAAAACGGATTACTGGAACCGCCGATAAACGCCGATAAGATCAACCCCAAAAAGCTTTAGCCACAGAGAACACAGAGAATTCAAATGCCTGAACGAAGTGTTGTCATTATTGTTTTCAGGTTCTCTCTGTGAACTCTGTGTCCTTGTGGCTTGTTTTTGGTTTTCATCTGCGTTTATCCGCGGATCATGGTACTTCGGCAATCTCGCCTATAATAACGCACTCACCCTGGAGACGAGACATGACCTACGCCAGCGGCCGCCATTTTCTGCAGATTCCGGGACCGACGAATGTTCCGGAGCGCATCCTGCGCGCGATCGACAGCGCGACCATCGATCATCGCGGCCCCGAATTCCAGCAGTTGGGACAGGCGGTGCTGGCCGGCCTCAAACAGGTATTCAAGACCAGAGCGGACGTGATCATCTTTCCCGCGTCGGGCACGGGCGCGTGGGAGGCGGCCCTGGTCAATACGCTCTCCCCCGGCGACAAGGTGCTCATGTTCGAGACCGGTCACTTCGCGACGCTGTGGTTCAACATGGCGAAGCGCCTCGGACTCGATCCGGTGTTCGTGGCGGGCGACTGGCGTCACGGCGTCGATCCCGCCCAGGTCGAGGCGAAGCTCGCCGAGGACAAGGCGCACGCGATCAAGGCGGTGATGGTGGTGCATAACGAGACCTCGACCGGTGTCACCACGCGGGTGGGTGAGGTGCGCAAGGCGATTGATCGCGCGCAGCATCCGGCGCTGTTGATGGTGGACACGATCTCATCGCTCGCCTCGATCGACTACCGCCACGACGAGTGGAGTGTGGATGTCACGGTCGCGGGCTCCCAGAAGGGACTCATGCTGCCGCCGGGCCTGTCCTTCAATGCGGTAAGCGACAAGGCGGTGGCCGCGGCGAAAAGCGCGAGACTTCCCCGCTCCTACTGGTCGTGGGACGAGATGCTCGCCAACAACAGGAATGGGTTCTTTCCCTATACCCCGGCGACGAACCTGCTCTATGGGCTGCGCGAGGCGCTCA
>JACQOK010000109.1 GCA_016202565.1 Betaproteobacteria bacterium
GGTTCATCGCGGGCAAGCCCGCTCCCACAGGAAGCTCTCACAGAGAAGGATCGCGGGCAAGCCCGCTCCCTCAGATTGAGGCTCTCCTTTCCCAAAAAGCTGCGCCGGGGAGAGTCGACAGGAACCCATTTTTATGGGAATATGGCAATATGAAAACCACTCTCGAACTGCCCGATGACCTGATGCGTCGTATCAAGCTGCGTGCCGTTCACGGCAACCGCAAGCTGAAGGACGAGATCGCGCAATTGCTCATGGCCGGAATGGCGAGCGGTCCCGGTCGGGCCGCGCCGCGCAAACCGCCCAGGCCCGCGCGCCTGCGCGGGCGCGCGCCACTGACCATCGCGGATATCGAAACCGCCATCGCCGCGGGCCGCGAGTAATCGGCGCTCGCGCGTGGTCGTCGTCGACACCAACATACTGGCATACCTGTTGATCGAGGGCGACCGCACCGCCGATGCCCAGGCGTTGTTCAGACGGGACCCCGACTGGCGCAGCGATGAATTCGTCCTGATTGAATTCTCGAACATTCTCGCCACGTATCAGCGTAGCGGGGCGCTCACCGCCGACATGGCCGAGAAACTGCTCGACACCGCAACAAGAACGGTCAGCCTGATCCACACATCGCACAAAGGGGCGCTCAAGGTCGCCATGGAGTTCGGTGTATCCGCCTACGATGCCCGTTTTCTCGCAGCCGCCCGACACCATGAATCGCGACTGGTCACCGAGGACGCCAAGCTGCGGGCGGCCGCTCCCACGCTGACCCTCGCCCTCGCGGAAGCCCTCCCTCCCTGAACCCCGGAGGCCTCCGCAGTCATGACCCGAGCGACAAGGTCCGGCTGAACAAGCGCCGATCCGAAAGGGCCCCGCTCACATCGTTTTCGGCGGCATATTGAATCCGCTTACGTCACGATGCGGGAGCGGGTTCAGTAGGGCGGGTATAAGACGTCAGAGGAAGTCGACGCCGCTTTGCTGCAGTCCCGTCACGTTGATGTTCTGCTCGTTCAAGCCCGCATTGGCCGCGAGCGCCAGGAGCTCCGCCTGCGTCAGCGTGCCGCCGCCTCCCTGCAGCATGCCGACATACAAGTCGCGTTCCGCACCGGATGGCGCCGCCCCCGCCACGTTCGTGTACACGCTCGTCACAAAGTCCGTGTTGCTCAATGCTCCGGTGCGGCATCGTCGTTCACCGCGATCTCCGCACCCGTGGCGTTGAGCAACCGCAGCAGCGGGTCGTCGAGCGTGCCCTGCGCGGCATCATCGCCTCGCAGTTCGAACTGATACTCATAATCACGCGCCGTATGGGTTCCTGTTTCCATGGGAACGACATGGCGGATGCCGCTAAAGCGTTTTCTTCGCAGCCTGGGCGATGCCGCGCTGCATGAGATAGGCCATGACCTGTTCCACGCAGGCATCAAGGGGCCTCTCGCCGGTATCGACGAATTCCTTCACGGCACGACTGACAGACCGGCCTTGGACGCGGCTGCCCCGAGCCGTCGATCGAAGACGGCAAACTCAACCGATTCCGAGACGCGTGCTTTCAGCCACAATGCGCTGGCGAGGTGGATGGAATCGAACCCGCGCAGGCCATGGATTTCGGCCAGATCTCCGGCGCCACGCAGCACATCCGCAGCCAATTCCACTCGCAGCAGCGCCTCCCAGTCCCGTCCGAGTTGCTGCAGGCGCTGCTGGTGCCTGGCGTCGCTGCTGACCCCGCTTTGTTTCAGTCGGGCGAAGGCCGCACGGGTTTCGGCGTAGGCGACCACCGAGGTTGCCAATGCCCCGGCCTTGGCCGCGTGCGCACGCAGCCTCGTCGAACCCGGTTCGCGCACGTAGAGCTTGACCAGCGCGGAGGTGTCCAGGTACAGGATCAACGGCGGTCCTCTTTGACCCACGCCGAGAGCGAGACGCCTTTGCGCATAGTCTCGCCCTTTGGCAGCCCGGCGGGTTTGCCGCCGTTCCACTGCACCCCCGGGAGCGCCATCAGCTTGGAGCGTGGCGCGCTGACCTTGAGCGGCACGATGCGCGCGACCGGGCGGTTAAGCACGCTCACGGTTACCGTTTCGCCCGCCGCCGCCAGCTTGATGTAGGCGCTGAGGTTCGCCTTGAGCTGGCGGATACTGGCTTCCATAAATGTGCCCCCATCTATAAATATGAGGACACAATGGTAGCATGTCTGTCATGCTCTTATGAAATTTTCCTGGCGCTGGATCGGGGGCAAGCTCTCTCCTCCGCGTTCTGAGCCGGCTTTCCGGCTGCGATCAGCTTCAAATCTACCGTCTATTGGTATGAGGAACGACGCCGCGCTGGATCAGATGGGCGATGATCTGCTCCACGCAGACTTCCAGCGGCATTTCAGCGGTGGCGAGGATGAGTTGCGGATTTACCGGCGCTTGGTGGGGAAGATATGCCGGTGAATTCGGGGTCTCCCCCCTTTCTCGCGCGGGCGTATAATCCCTTGGTGTCACGCTTGAGCAGTTCTTCAAGGCGCTCGAGCACGTGGACGGCGCTGAGACTGCCATCGTGCCCGGAAATATAAGCATGGATTTCTTCGAGGTCGCGGACCACATCATCGGTCAGCAACACCTCGAAGCGCATCACTCGCGCGCCTTCTTCCCGCGCGAACAAACGATAAGCACTACGCGGTAGAATACAGGCGCCAGGACGGATTTCCGGGAATCCAGCGTTGTTCATCTGCCTTTGCAACGCGCTTCGCCCGGGACGAAGCGATTTTTCTTCAGAGATACGTTTCCCCTATGGCAACCATCACTCCCATCACCCGTTCCCGCCACGCGGCGATGCGCTGGCGCGGCAATATCTCCTATGCGTTCGCCGCCGGTCGCGCCGTGATTCCGCTGGTCGGCGCTGAACTGGCACGGTCGGCGCTATCGTTTCCCATCGCGTTCATCCAACAGGGCGAAGATTTTGTCCCGGCCGCCGTGCTGGGGCTGGAATCGAACCGCAATCTTTTCGTGGCCGCCGATGGCCGCTGGCTCGGCGGCTACGTGCCGGCTGCGCTGCGCGGCCATCCTTTCGTTCTGGGGCGCACCGAAGAGGGCCAGCAGCTGCTCTGCGTCGATGAGGGGAGCGGACTCGTGAGCGAGGGACCGGACGGGCAGCGCTTTTTCGAAGACGACGGCACGCCTTCGAAAGCTGTGGGCGAGGTGCTGGATTTTCTCACCAAGATTGAACAGAATCGCGCCGCAACCGCCACGGTCTGTGCCGCGCTGAGGGCACGGAATCTGATCGAGCCCTGGCCTATCACGTTGAAGAGCGACCAGGGCGACCGCAAAATTGAAGGACTGTTCCGCGTGAATGAAACCGCGCTCAACGCGCTCGACGATGAGGCGTTCCTCACGCTGCGCAGCCGGGGCGCGCTGCCGCTCGCTTATGCGCAGCTTCTTTCCATGCAGCAGTTGCGTATGTTGGCGGAACTCGCTGCGGTGCGTGCGCCGCGCCCTCAGCGCACGCCATTGGGAGCGGAACTCGATCTGTCGTGGCTGGAAGGCGACGGCATCAAGTTTGATTTCGGCAAGATGCATTAATCTTACTGTGTCACGAAAGTATCGTAGCCCGGAAGGAGCGAAGCGGATTCCGGGAATTCCTCTCCCGGATTTCATTTCATTCCATCCGGGCTACCTTCCCCTGCAAGTTTTATGACACAGTAGAGTTA
>JACQOK010000125.1 GCA_016202565.1 Betaproteobacteria bacterium
CCTGTGGGAGCGGGCTTGCCCGCGATGAACCTGTGGGAGCGGGCTTGCCCGCGATGAACCTGTGGGAGCGGGCTTGCCCGCGATGAACCTGTGGGAGCGGGCTTGCCCGCGATGAACCTGTGGGAGCGGGCTTGCCCGCGATCTGCGCAGCGACTCAGTCATCGGGGGCAAGCCCCCTCCCACACGCAAAGCTCGCCGGCGGCTCCCTTCTCTGAACCCGCTCCCACATCGTGATGTAAGCCGCTTCGATATGAGCCGCATGTCGGCTTCGCGAGTGACCGCGGATGTGTTAGTCTGCGCGGCATGGCTGAGGCCGGCAAGCTCACGTATCATTTCGATTGGGATCCGGCGAAGGCGAGGAGCAATCTCGCCGACCACAAGGTGAGCTTTCAGCTTGCCGCCACCCTATTTCGCGATCCGCTGGCGCTAACGGTTTTTGGAGGCGCATAGCGAGGATGAGGAGCGCTGGGCGACGCTGGGCCAGGCCGAGAACGGGCAGTACCTCGTGGTGATCCACACCTTTGAGCAGGCGAGCCCGACCGAGGCGAGGATCAGGTTGATCTCGGCGCGTGGAGCAACGAAGCGCGAGATCGACGCCTATGAAGAGACGCCGCGTTGAGCGGTGAAAGGTGAAACGATGAAAGCCGAATACGATTTCAGTAAAGGAGAGCGCGGCAAGTTCTACAACGCCGACGCCGTTTTCAAGCTGCCCGTCTATCTCGACGAGAGTATCCAATCCTACCTCGTCGCCAAGGCCGAATCCAAAGGCGTGGAGCTCTCCGACCTTGTGAACGATCTTCTCAAGAAGGAAATCGAGATCATCGAGACGGTGAAGTAGGCGGGGCAGCCGAACACGGTGGAGGCCCGGATGGAATGGAATGAAATCCGGGGACAAGCATTCCCGGAATCCGCTTCGCTCCTTCCGGGCTACGCACTTCCAGAGTCATCGGGGCAAGCCCCCTCCCACAGCCCTTTGATCCTCGCGACCCCCTTGTGGGAGCTGCCAATTCCTATGAGAGCGGGCTTGCCCGCGATCAGGCGGTAGCCGGCACTGCAAAACTCTCCGGCGGCTCGCCGCGCTGATGCCGCTCCCACATCGTGATGTAGGTTTCTTCCAGCCTGACCCACAGAGTTGTGCTATTCACGAACTGAGCGTTAGACTTTGGCCGTGTTTCAAGAGGATTAGACCATGGAGGAAGTCCTGACCATAGCGCAAATCGAGGCCCAATTTCAGTCCGAGTGGGTCCTCGTGGAAGAGCCGCAAACCAACGAAGCCTTGGAAGTGCAGAGTGGCAACGTACGCTGGCACAGTAAGGATCGCGAGGAAGTTTATCGGAAGGCTTTGGAGATACACCCTAAACGATTCGCCATTTTGTACACCGGCAAAATGCCTGAGAACACGGCAATCATACTGTGAGCGTCCCCTTCGACTCACAGCAGTGTCAGTGCGATGCAACTCCTTTCGCCGATTGCCCCCGCCGCTCGCATTGCGCTATCATGAAAATCAACGTTCTTACACGGAATCACCATGGCCACTCTGGAGATCAATCTGCCCGATAGCCTTGCAAAGGAAGCAGAGCAGGCCGGATTGCTCACGTCCGAGGCGATCGCAAAGCTCTTGCGCGAGGCGATGGAGCGCCGGCACGGGATCGATGAGTTGTTCGCGGCGATGGATCGCATGGCCGCGGTGGAAGGCGAGCCCATGACCGAGGACGAGATCCAGGCCGAGATCGAAGCCGCCCGAGCAGAACGGCGTGCGCGCCGTCGCTGACACCAATACCGTCATCTCGGGACTGCTGTGGCACGGGGCGCCGAGGAAGTT
Organism: Betaproteobacteria bacterium; assembly: GCA_016202565.1. GTDB lineage: Bacteria > Pseudomonadota > Gammaproteobacteria > Burkholderiales > SG8-41 > DSOT01. Next base: position 1,823 of record JACQOK010000125.1, read on the forward strand.
CCTCGATACGGCGCGGGCTGGGGCAATTTCCCTTTACACGAGCGCCGCGCTCCTGGCGGAACTCGCTGACGTGTTGCCGCGGACGAAACTTGCCAAGCGTGTAGCGGCTTCGGGCATGAGCGTGGCGGAACTTGCTCGCCGATATGCGTTGCTTGCACAGCCAATCACTTCAGCCGAAATCGATCCGGTGCTGCTCGCCGATCCCGATGATGTCCATGTACTCGCTTGCGCGCTTGCTGCCCGTGCCGACCTCATCGTGTCTGGCGACAAGCGATTGCGCAATATCAAAAGCTACCAAGGCATTCTCGTCGTCACTGCCGCTGACGCGCTGGCACGCCTGCCTCAGCGCTAACTAAGCGCGGTCAGCAGTGCAAAGCTGCAGCTGCCGGTGATCCCTGTGACATGTGGGAGCGGGCTTGCCCGCAATCAGGCGACGGAATACTCGCCGGTCCACAAGGCGTCGAGGAACTGCCGGTAGGGAAGGATGCCGACTTCCCCCACACGCCGCCCGCGCGGCTCGAGGCTCACGCACAGGTAGCGCTTCAGCTTTCTTTCCTCGGCCAGCGCGTGCAGCGATCTAAGATCCTGCGGTGATACGTTCTCCTTGGCCTTCACCTCGACGGCCGTATGATCGCCGAGGACGAAATCCACCTCGAAGCCGGAGGTCGAGCGCCAATGGCTCACCGCTTCGCCCGACACATAGTCGCGCCACGCGAAAAGCTCGTGCGCGAGCCAGCTCTCGAACGCAGTGCCGAAATCAGGCGTGCCCGGCCTCACGAGGCGCCCCTGCAGCGCCGATGCGACGCCCACGTCGAAGAAGTAGTACTTCGAAGAAGCGAGCGGCTTGCGCTTCTTCGACAGTCGCCAGGCCGGGACTTCATGCAGGAGCAGCGTATCCTGCAGAATTTCGAAATATTCGTAGACGGTCGTGCGCGCAACCTGGGCGTCGTTCGCCACGTTGCTGAAGTTGACGCGGGTGCCGTTGCAGTGGGCGGCGACCCGGAGGAACCGGCTGAATGCGGGCACGTTCCTGGTGGCGCCTTCGGCGACGATCTCCTGCTGGAGATAGGTGCCCGTGTAGGCGTCCAGATCAGCCTTGGCATCATCCGAAAAATAGATGGCGGGCAGCAATCCGCGTTCGATTGCGCGCCCGAGGTCGAAGTGCGCGCCCAGTTCCCGGCAGGTCAGCGGATGCAGGTAACGGGTGCGCGCTCTGCCACCAAGAAGGTTCACACCGCCTCGGCGCAGCTTGCGCGCGCTCGAGCCAGTCAGCAGAAACCGGATGCCTCGCTCTTCGATCAGGCGATGGACTTCGTTCAACAGAATCGGCAGCCGTTGCACTTCGTCGATGACGACCACCTTGTCCCGGGGCGCGAGCTCTTCGGCAAGCCGCGCGGGACGTTGGCTCAGGGCAAGATAGATCGAGCTGTCAAGAAGGTCGTATCGCCGCACCTCGGGCAATAGCTGCCGGATAAGAAACGTCTTGCCGGTCTGGCGCGGACCGAACAGGAAATGCGACTTCTTTCCGATCCATGCCTTGAGATCGGGAAGGCGTGCGATGACGGGGACCGTCATGATTACCCCGCGTGACGATTATGTCGTCATTTATCATGATATATGACGACACTCTCGTCAAGCCTGGCGGCGATCACGTCATCGTCGCGCCCAGCCAATACCAGGTCCGGCCGCTCGCTTTCCATGATCTCCAGCTTCAATGCAGCTTCGGAGAACGTCCCAACCGCGAAGCTCTCCGGCGGCTCGCCGCGCTGGTAGCGCTCCCACATGGTGACGTATGCGGCCTCGAGGTGGCGGCGAAAGCGGTCGGTGTCGAACAGCGGATAGATCGTGCGATTGCGCGCGAGCCTGGCCCGCAACTCCGACAGCGGAGTACCCCGCTCGTCTCTCGACTCCATTTCATTACGCTCGTCTCTCGACTCCATTTCATTACGCTCGAGACGAACGGTGGGTGTGAGCCGTTCGTCCCGAGCGTACTTCGAGCTTGTCGAGAAG
>JACQOK010000099.1 GCA_016202565.1 Betaproteobacteria bacterium
AAAAGCGGGAACGAAGGCCCCCAAAGAAAAACGTGTTCCCGGAATCCGCTTCGCTTCTTCCGGGCTACAGCCGCTATTATTGAGATAGGTTCTATCCACGATTTACGATTCACGGCCGTCAGGCGGCGAGCTTGGAGATGTCGGCCACGCGGTTCATTTCCGCGCGCAGCTCGGCGAGAAGCGCGAGACGATTCTGCCGCAACTCGGGCTCATCGGCCATCACCATGACGGAATCGAAAAAGGCGTCTACCGGAGACTTGAGAACTGCGAACGCCTTCAAATAGCCGGTGAAGTCACCTTGATCAAAGCGGGTGATGGCCTGACTCGAAGTGGTTTTCAGCGCGTCGAACAAGGCTCGCTCCGCGGGTTCCTTCAGCTTGGCAGCGTCGGCATGAATAAAGGTTTCCCCCTTGGCGGCCGCCTGCTTGAGGATGTTCACCACGCGCTTGTTGGCGGCGGCGAGGCTGTCCGCTTCGGGCAGGGTAAGGAACGTGCGAACCGCTTCCAGTTGGCGTGGAACCAGGTCGACCCGGGCCGGGTTCAGGCTCAGGACAGCGTCGACTTCGAGCGCGGCGTAGCCACGCTCTTTGAGATAACCGGCGAAGCGATCAAAGATGAACATTTCCAGATCCGTGTGGGCGGCGCCGACCCGTTTGTTGTAGCCCTCGAATGCCGCATTCACAAGATCATGCAGGGAAAGCGCGTGTGATTGTTCAACGAGTATGCGCAACACGCCCAGCGCGGCACGGCGCAGACCGAAGGGGTCCTTGTCGCCGCTGGGCTGTTGCCCGATGCCGAACATGCCGGCAAGGGTGTCGAGTTTGTCCGCCAGCGCGACCGCGCATGCGACCTTGCTTTCCGGCAGCCGGTCGCCGGCGAACCGGGGGCGATAATGCGCCTCGATCGCATCGGCGGCTTCCCTGGGCTCGCCATCGTGCAGGGCGTAATAGCGTCCCATCACGCCTTGCAGTTCGGGGAACTCGCCCACCATACCGGTCAGCAGATCCGCTTTGGCGAGCCAGGCGGCGCGCTCGGCAAGCACCGGGTCGGCGCCCATGCCGCGCGCGATGGTGCCGGCGAGAAGCTGGATGCGCTCGACGCGCTCGAGTTGGGATCCCAGCTTGTTGTGATAGACGACCTTGCCGAGCTGTGGCACTCGTGCTTCGAGCCTGACCTTGCAGTCCTGATTGTAGAAAAAGCGTGCATCCTCGAGCCGTGGCCGCACGACGCGTTCGTTGCCTTCGACGATGTTGCATGGATCGTCCACCTTCATGTTGGACACGATGAGAAATTTCGGCAGAAGCTTGCCGCCGGCGTCGAACAGCGGAAAGTATTTCTGGTTCTGCTTCATCGTGAGGATCAGGCATTCCTGAGGGACCTCGAGAAATTCGCGCGGGAACTCTCCGACGTATACCGTGGCATGCTCGACCAGTGCCGTTACCTCGTCGAGCAGGTCTTCAAATGCGCCGAGTGCCGCACCGAGCCGTGCCGCCTCGGTCTTTAACAAGCGTTCAATCTCGGCCCGGCGCTCCGCGAAATCCGCAATCACCCGGCCCTCGTCGCGCAGGCGCGTCTCGTACTCGTCAGCGCTCGACAGCATGATTTCACCGTTGCTCATGAAGCGGTGACCGCGCGTGCGGTTGCCCGATTCCAGACCGAGGACCCGTCCCGGGACGGCGCGCGATCCATGCAACATCACGATCCCGTGCACCGGCCGCACGAACTCGGTATCCCTGTCGCCCCAACGCATCACTTTTGAAATTGGCAGCTTCTTAAGGGCAGCATCCACCGCAACATCGAGACTGGTTTCAAGCAGTCCGCCTTTCACGAAATCGCGATGCGCGAACACTTCCTGCTTGCCGTCGCTGACGCGGATCAGCCGCTCCACCGGAACGCCGCGTTTTTTGGCGAAACCAAGAAGGGCCGCCGTCGATTTTCCGCCCGAGTCCAGCCCTGCCTTCACTGATGGTCCCTTCACCAATACTTCGCTGTCCGGCGCGGCGTCACGCACGTGCGAAATCGTCACCGCCAGCCTCCGGGGAGTCGCCAGCGCGCGCGCTGCGCTGTCAGACGACAGGAAGCCGTTCTGCATCAGGTCCGCAACCAGTAAGTCGCGAAAAGCGGTGGAAAGTCGCGCGAGCGACTTGGGAGGCAGTTCCTCCGTGAGCAGCTCGACGAGCAGCGTCGATTCCATTTACGCCGCCTTGTCCGACTGTGCGAGCATCGGGAAGCCCAGTTTCTCGCGCGAATCGTAATAGGCCTGCGCGATAAGCCGCGCGAGCGCGCGCACGCGGCCGATGTAGGTGGCGCGCTCGGTCACCGAAATCGCGCCGCGCGCATCGAGCAGGTTGAAGGTGTGCGAGCATTTCATCACCATCTCGTAGGCCGGCAGCACCAGTTCCGCTTCGACCAGCCGCTTCGCTTCCGCCTCGAACTGCACGAAGTGCTGGAACAGCATTTCGATGTTGGCGACCTCGAAGTTGTATCGCGATTGCTCGACCTCGTTCTGGTGATAGACGTCGCGGTAGTTAACGCCGTCCACCCATGTAAGGTCGAACACATTTTCCCTGCCTTGCAGGTACATCGCGAGGCGCTCCAGTCCGTAGGTCAGTTCGCCGAGCACCGGCTTGCAGTCGAGCCCGCCGACCTGCTGGAAATAAGTGAACTGGGTCACTTCCATGCCGTTCAGCCACACTTCCCAGCCCAGGCCCCATGCGCCGAGCGTGGGCGACTCCCAGTCGTCCTCGACGAAGCGGATGTCGTTCGCCTTCGGATCGATTCCGAGCGCGCTGAGCGAGCCGAGATATAGATCCTGCAGGCCTGGCGGCGAAGGCTTCATCACCACCTGGTACTGGTAATAATGCTGCAGCCGGTTGGGATTCTCGCCGTAGCGTCCATCCTTGGGCCGGCGCGAGGGCTGCACGTAGGCCGCGTTCCACGGCTCGGGACCGATCGCGCGCAGAAACGTCGCAGTATGAAAGGTACCGGCGCCCATTTCCATGTCGTACGGCTGCAGCAGCACGCAGCCGTGCTGATCCCAATACTGGTTGAGTTTGAGGATCAGCTGTTGAAAAGTGAGCATCTCGCGTTGGCATCGCCGGGAAATGGCGAATTCTACCGGTTTTGGCGGAGCGCCGAAAAGCGCGGCCCGCGGCGCAGGTCAAGTTCGTGCGCGCCAGCCACGGGTGACAAAGACGGCGCCGATCAACACCGCCGCAAGCGCCAGAACAGCGTAGTTCCCCCAGCGCACGTAGGGCGTCGAGCCCTGAAACCCCGGCACGCGATAGCTCACGACAGCGCGGGTGAATGCGGGAGCGATCGTTACGACCTCGCCGCGCGGACTGATGACGGCGGTAACGCCGGTGTTGGTCGCGCGCAGCATGTAGCGCCCGGTTTCCAGCGCGCGCGCCTGCGAGATCTGCAGGTGCTGACGCGGCGCGATCGAACGGCCAAACCAGGCGACGTTGCTCACGTTGACGAGCACGGTCGCCTGCGGCAGCTGACGAATGATTTCCTCGCCGAATGCGTCCTCGTAGCAGATATTGACGGCAACGCGCTGGCCTGCCACTTCAAGGGGCCGGGGACGCGCCGTTCCGCGCGAGAAATCCTGCAGCGGGATGGCGAGCGCGCTGACGATGGCACCGAGCACCGGGCGCAGCGGAATGAATTCTCCGAACGGCACGAGATGGAACTTGCGGTAGCTCTGCGCTGGGGCGCTGCCGAACGACATTACGCTGTTGTAGTACTGGCCGTTCGGTAGCCGCTCCGGCACGCCGATCAACATGTCGCCGCCATTCTTCTTGGCGTGGGCGGCCAGCCCGCCGAGATAGTCCCGCGGCACGCTATCGAGAAACAGCGGAAGCGCCGTCTCGGGAAAGATGATGAGTCGGCTCGCGCTCGACTGCGCAAGCGTGCGGTAGTCGTCGAGCGTGGTACGGATGCGGTCTTCGCGCCATTTGAGATCCTGCGGCACGTTGCCCTGAAGCAGGCTCACCGCCACCGGCTCGCCGACGGGCTGGGTCCACTCGATCTGCTGCAGTCCCCAACCGCCAAGCCATAAAGCCAGAAGGATGAAGGCGGTAGGATGAAGGAGTGTCCGAAGGATGAAGGATGAAGGATGAAGGATGAAGGAAAAGCTGGAATCCGGCTGTTTTGGACTTTTTTCCGCCTTCCGCCTTCCGCCTTCATCCTTTGCAGTGATACGCGACCACAAAGTGACGATCAATCCTGCGCTGGCGACCGCTGCGAGCGTGACACCGTAGACGCCGAATACCGGCGCATAGCCCGCGAGAGGGCTGGACGGAATCTGCGAGTAGCCGGCCGCAAGCCAGGGAAAGCCGGTGAACAACCATCCGCGCGTCCATTCGAGCAGCGTCCACACGGCGGGCAGCAATACGGCAAGCTTGATTCCGTTCGGGAACGGGCTCTTCGCGTAGAGGTAACCGGCGAGCGCGGGAAACAGCGCGAGAAACGCGCAGAACAGCAGCGTGGCGAGCGCGGCAAGCGGTGCCGGCATGGCGCCGAAGTCGTGCAGGCTCACGTAGACCCAGCTCACTCCGGCGAGGAACAGGCCCAGCCCGTAAGCGAACCCGATGAAGGCTGCCCCCCGCCCTGTCCGCGCGCGCTGCCACAGGCCGAGGAGCACGGCGAGCGTCAAGACCGTGACGGGAAACAGGGCAAACGGCGCAAAGCCGAGAACGGTAAGCGCGCCGAGGACAAAAGCCAAGGATGAAGGATGAAGGAGTTTTCGAAGGATGAAGGATGAGGGATGAAGGATGAAGGAAAAGCCTGACCTTGCTTGCTGTGAGCGCTCTTCCGCCTTCCGCCTTCCGCCTTCATCCTTCACGAGCAGCCTTCCGCGTTCATCCCTTCACTGCTCCCTTTTTCGTGACCTGGAGCAGATCGTCGGCGACATCGAGGACGAGTACGACTTCGAGGATGTCGAGAACAACATCGTCCCTGAAAAGGGCGGCCAGTACCGGGTCAAGGCG
>JACQOK010000104.1 GCA_016202565.1 Betaproteobacteria bacterium
CTATGGCTGCTCGCGCTGCTCGTTGCCTGTGAAGAGCATGAGTTTCAGCCGCCGAGTCGCGCCGAGCGCGTGGCCGCGGCAGAAAAGCAGTACTCGCCGGCGGCGTTCGACACGGTACGCTGGCCAGGGCGCGCAGCCCGTCTCATGGCGGGGAACGTGGTGTATGCGGCGAATTGCCGGAAATGCCACGGGCCACTCGGCAGGGGCGACACCGAGTACGCTCGACAGCACGGATTACGCGTGCCGTCCCTCGTAGAGCGGAGCTGGCCGTATGCCACCAGCATCGACTCCGTGCGGCACCGCATCACCGTGGGTCATCCCGCTGGCATGCCCACCTGGGGCGTGGCAGGCATCAGTCCCAGGGAGATCGATGCCGTCGCCTTCTATATCGTGCAGCAGTTGCGACCGGAAGTGCGGCGGCAGCGCTGAATGCGGATGGCGTGCGCAATGCGCTGAGGACGCGACGAGCCCCGAGGAACGAATCCCTGGGGCTCGTTGCGCTGCGCAGTGGTGCGAGTCGGAGAGCTAGGGGCCCGACTTCCTCTCGAAGGTTTTCAGATACTTGACGAGCGCGACCATCTCCTCGCGCGTCATCTTTTCGGCATACGGCTTCATGTACTTGGAGCCGGTGCCCTTCTCGAGGATCGTCACCAGGGAATCTTCTGAAAACTTCGTGATGAAAGCGGAGTCGGTCACGGCCTGCACCTTCATCAGCTTGACCATGGCCGGTGTGGGTTGAGCGCCGGCCGGGCCATGACACGACTTGCACAACCTGTCGTAGAGCGCCTTACCGTCCGGCCCGTTCTGCGCAGCAGCCGTACGCGGCAGCAAAAGCAGGAGCGCGCCGACCAATAACAGTGACGGGGCTCGTAGCGGTTTCATCGGTGAACCTCCCGCAGACCGTAATTATTGCAGCAACGTTGCCACGATCGGCTTCGCGCCGAAGTCGTAGCGCAAGCTCGCGTACACCACGTGCGCCGTGTAGCCGGGAGCGAGAACCGCGCCCACGTTGAACAGGCGATTCCCCCACTGGTGCGAGCGGGACGTGTCACGCAGCAGCAACTCCGTGCCGACCGACTCGAACTGAGGCGTCTGCGTCTCCTGCTGCCAATCGCGGATCTTGTACGACTCGTACGAGTAGCCTAGGCGCGCGCCTATGTTACGCACCAGCGGGAAGTCGAGGGACAGATCGCCGACATGAGAGTCGTGCCGCACGGGCGGCGGCGTCTGAAAGGAGAACTCGTGGTCCGGCGGGAACGGCGTGCCGTCGAAGTTCGTGACGCCGTAGCCGGCGTAGTCGATCTCGATGTCGCTGAGCGACAGCGTGTAATTGGCCGACAACGAGACCCGACCGGGCACGATGTCGTACGTGCCACCGACACCGGCGTACCGCGTGTGACCATCGAAGTCCGCCGTCCACTGACTCGAGGCGCGGTTCCACGGTCCCAGCGTCGCGGTCGCGACGGCGCTGGGGTTCTGCTTGTTGTTTTCGTTGAACTCGATGCCCCGCTGGCTGGATTCGCCGGCGTCGTAACCAAGCGAAGCATTCAGGCTGATGCGCCCGGCAGGGGCATAGGCGAGATCGAGGCCGAACTGCCGAACCTCGGAGCGCAGCAGACCGAGCTGGTCGCCCGGCGTCGTGGCCAGACTGTCGGCCACGGGTCTGCCGAGCAGCGGCTGCTCGGGTTCGACATCCGCATCGAAGTCGTCACGCCAATACGTGAAGGTGGTCGCCAGCGAGAACGGGCCTCCCGTCGTCAGAGCCGCCGTGAAGTCCACCCGATCGCGTCTGCGATCGGAGATGTCGTAGCGGCGCATGTCCGGGTGATTCTCGAACGTGAACTGCGGGTTGTTGTTGTCCGTCGCCTCCGTCGCTGCATACCAGTAGCTCTCGCGCGGCACCCGCCAGTCGTACGTCCCGCCGTCGCGGTCGCCGCGCAGGTACTTGGCGCGGAGTGAGAGCCAGGAGAGCGGCCGGGCGCGCGAGCTCGCACGGAGGACGTTCTCGCTGGTCTGCTCGGCCTCGCGATGTTCCCGGCCGATCTCCTCACGCTCGAACCCGAATCCCAGGCTGCCCCTCCACACGCCGAAGCGCCAGGTCGCGTCGACACCGGTGTTTTGTCGGTCCCAGGCGATCGGCTCGCTGACGCGCTTGTTCACGTAAGCGACCGTGCCGTTGAGGTTGCTCACGTCCTGGGTGACGTACTGCCACTGGCTCGCTGGCGTTTCGTTGTCGAGATCAAAGCGGCGGAAGAAGGCGCGCAGGTCGAGGCGCTGGATCGGCGCGAGCCAGTACTCCGCACTGTAAGAG
>JACQOK010000100.1 GCA_016202565.1 Betaproteobacteria bacterium
CCGCAGTGAATATCGCGAATATTCACAAGGGGAGCGACAAAGCCATGGGCCAAAATTCGTGCCAGCCCGAAGGGTTGCGGCCACAATCGAGGCTTACTTTGTCGGTCGGCTTGCTCATATTCGCGATATGAGCCGCGCCAACCTTCGCGTCATCCCCAATTCTGGCTCGCAACGCACACGTGCTTCATTATGTTAGGCACTCTTAGTATAGTCACGGTATGGCCGAGTTTCCGGGATCTGAGGGAGGACCAGGCATGAAACGCTCCGTCATGTTGTGCGCCGCGCTCGCGTTCTGCAGCGCAGATCTGGCCTACGCGAAGCTGCCCCCGCCATCGGAAGAAGACAAAGCCAAAGCGATAGCGGCCAAGGCCAAGGCCGCCGAAGAGGCCAAGAAGGAAGCCGCAGCCCTGGCGCGGGCGCAGGATCGTGTCGTCGAGATTTACAAACGCAACAAGAGCGGCACCGCCGTGGCCTCAGGTACCGCAACGAAGGGCGAGAAAAGGCAAGTACCCGGAAGAGCGGCGCGAGGAACGGTTGAGAGGCTTGCCTGCCTGACCGGCACCGAGGATCGCCATGCGCGCATTGGCGTCGAGCTGATCGGCGACAAGGTCAACTACTTTGCCTACTACAGCAAGTGGAAACCGCGCACCTGTTCGATCGAAGTAAAGCGTGGCAGCGTCTATAGCCGCTGGGAAGACAACGGCGCCACGTCCAAGGTGAGCTTGGTGGAAGGGAAAGGCGTTTTTCTGATCGACCGCAAGGGCGGCACTTACCGCTTCGTCTTCCGCGACGTCGATCGCGGGCGCTACTGCGGTATGGACGGCAAGATCAACGGCAGCCTCACCGTCATCCGCGGGAAAAGCCAGTGCGTGGTGCACGGCGTCATGGACGGGCACGCAGGATAGACCCGTCTTCCCGGTGAAGAGTAATCGCCTTCCCGGCGAAAGCCGACCAAGAACTGTCATTCCCGCGAAGCCTGCCCTCGAATGCTTTAATCGGGGGGCGGGATTCCAAGTGCGGGTCTACAACCCCTCGACGATCCTCAGATCCCGCTCCGCCCCATCCCCCAGCGCCTTGAGCGCCGCCTGGTAGCCCGGGCTGTCGTGCACCGCGATCGCCTTCTCCACGCTCTCGAACTCGATCACCACCACGCGCTGCATTGCCCCTGCCTCGTACACCTTGGTCGGGTCGCCGCGCACCAGGAATTTCGCGCCCGCCGCCTGCATCACGGGACCGGCGAGCTTGCGGTACGCGTCGACCTTCTCCTGGTCCTTGATGGAACGAAACATGTTGATCCAGTATCCCTTGGCCATGTTGAGTCTCCTCTTGAGATGATCGATGCCGTCGCGTTTTCAGCTCACAAAAATTACAGTGATCGTAATGGCTTCGCCGCCGGTTTCCGCCCATAGGCGCGCAGGAACATGTCCACGCAGTCTTCCACGTGCCGCTCTATTTCATCCTCCGTCGGCGCCTTGTCGATGCTCATGATCAATCTGAACTGCATCATGCCCCTTAGCAGAGAGAAGTAGTGGTCGGCGGCGCGCTCGGGGTCGCAAATTTCCATCAGACCCTTGGCGACCCATGCCCGCAGCAGCTCGACAAACCCGTCCAGCGTAGGCTGCGGCCCGGCCTGGTACAGCAGCTCAGCCAGCTTCCGGTTCTTGACCGATTCGGTCGCGACCAGGCGGTTCAAGGCCAGAACGTCCGGGCTCACCATCAGCCGGACAAAGCTCGTTCCGATTTGAATGAGCGATGTGCGAGGATCCTGCCCGGCCAGCTCGAGGTGGCCTCCCGGTGGCCGATGCTCGCTGCACTTCGCGGCGATCATCGCCTTGAACAGCAAGTCCTTGTTCCGGAAGTGACTGTAGACCGTGAGCTTGGACACGCCGGCCTGCTCCGCGATCGCGTCCATGCTGGCGCGCGCGAAGCCCGATTTGAGGAAGCAGGTGCCCGCCGCCTTGAGGATGGCGGCGCGCTTCGACTCGTCCTTGGGGCGCCCGGCGCCGCGTCGCTTCGCTGACATTACTGAACTTGACAGTTCATTAATACGTCAATAGTATACCACATAGTTCATTAATTATGAAGACCGCAGGAGTGCCGCGATGGGCGAAATCGCACTGCGCATGCTGTTGGGAGACCGGGCCAAGTACCTGGGCCTGGTCTTCGGGATCACGTTCGCGACCCTGCTCATGTCGCAGCAGGTATCGATCTTCATCGGGCTCATGGCGCGCACCGCGAGCCAGATCCTCGACGTGCGGGAAGCCGATATCTGGGTGATGGATCCACGCGTGCAGTATATCGACGAGATCAAGGCCCTTCCAGACAAGCAGCTCGCGCGCGTGCGCGGCGTGCCGGGGGTGGAGTGGGCGGTGCCGTTTTTCAAGGGGCTCGGCGTGGTGCGCGCGCCGGGCGGCATCATGCAGCAGGTGATCCTGCTCGGGGTCGACGACGCGACACTGACCGGCCGCCCGCCGCAGATGATTCACGGCCGGTGGGAAGACCTCAAGCAGCCGGACGCGATGATCATGGATCGTGCGGGCTGGGAATTCACCTGGCCCGGGGAACCGTTCCAGCCCGGCCGCGTCATCGAGATCAACGACCGGCGCGTGGTGGTGGTCGGCCTTGCCGAAGCCTCTCCCCCGTTCGTGACCTTCCCGGTCGTGTTCACACGCTATACGGAGGCGCTGAGGCTCGCACCGGGTGAGCGCAACCGCATGTCGTTCGTGCTCGCGCGCGCCGCCGGCGGCGAAGACCCGAAGGCGGTGGCGCAGCGCATCACCGCACAAACCGGGCTGCAGGCGCTCACCTCGCAGGAATTCCAGTGGCGCTCGATCAATCACTATCTGAAGCGCACCGGCATTCCGATCAATTTCGGCATCACCGTGGTCCTGGGATTTATCGTCGGCGCCGCGGTCGCCGGCCAGACCTTTTACCTCTTCGTGCTGGAGAACCTGCGGCAGTTCGGCGCGCTCAAGGCAATTGGCGTCGGAAATCGCCAAATCCTCGGCATGGTGCTGCTGCAGGCGCTGCTGGTTGCGTTCGTCGGCTTTTCGCTCGGCATCGGCCTGTCGGCGGCGTTCTTCGAGGCCACATCGGGCGTGACCGCCTTGCGCGGCTTCATCCTGCGCACTGAAGTCATCGCTGCGACCGGCGGTGCGGTGGCGTTGATCCTGGCGATCGCGAGCTTCGCGAGCCTGCGCAAGGTGCTCGTGCTCGATCCGGCAATCGTATTCCGAGGCTAATCCATGAGCGCCACCGTTGCAGTTTCCACCCGCGGCATCGTGAAGGATTTCGAGTCCGGCGACGCCACCGCTCGCGTCCTCCACGGCATCGATCTCGACCTGCGCGCCGGAGAATTGACGATGCTGGTGGGACCGAGCGGCTGCGGCAAGACGACGCTGCTCTCCATCATCACCGGGATACTGACGCCGACCGCGGGCACGGTGAACGTGTACGGCGTCGATCTCGGCAGCCTGCGCGGTCAGGACAAAGTCGCGTTCCGGCGCGCCCGCCTCGGTTTCATCTTCCAGCAATACAACCTGCTGCCGGCGCTGACCGCCGCGGAGAACGCCGCGCTGCCGCTCGTCGCGGCAGGCCTCACGCTGAAAGACGCCGTGCCGCGCGCAGCCGAGGTGTTGCGACGCATGGATATGGGCGCGCATCTCGACAAGACGCCGTCGCACCTCTCGGGCGGCCAGCAGCAGCGCGTCGCCATCGCCCGCGCACTGGTGCACGGGCCGCAGCTTGTCGTTTGCGACGAACCCACCGCCGCGCTCGATGCGCACACCGGGCTCACGGTCATGGAGACGCTGCGCGAGATCGCGCTCGATCCCGGTCGCGCGGTCCTCGTCGTGACCCACGACAGCCGCATTTTTCGCTACGCCGACCGCATCGTTCGCATGAGCGACGGCCGCATCGAATCCGACCAGTTAAACGGAGAAACCCATCATGAAACGACTCCCCCTGCTGCGCATTGGCATGCCGCTGCTCGCCGCCGGGCTGCTGGCGTTCGCGATTCTCTCCTCGACGGCGCATCCCACGCGTGAGACGACGACGCCGGAGATTCCGCCGGCACGCTCTCCGTTCGTGGCGGCCGTTGCCGGACTGGGCGTGGTGGAGCCCAATTCGGAACTCATCGACATCGGCACGAACTTGTCTGGCGTGGTCACGGCGGTCCATGTGCGTGTCGGAAAGAAGGTACGCAAGGGCGATGCCCTGTTCACCCTCGACGATCGAGACGCTCGAGCGCGACTCGGGCTCGAGGTCGCAAGGCTCGAATCAGCGCGCGTGACCGAAGCGGACATGGCGCGGCAATACGCCCTCTACGATGCGGTTGCCGACCGGCGTGCGATCAGCCAGGACGAACTCGACCGCCGCCGCTTTGCGGTCGAGTCCGCGACCAAGGCCGTGCGCGAGGCGGAGGCGCGTATCCAGGTGCTGCGCACCGAACTCGAGCGGCTCACGGTATGCGCGCCGATCGACGGCACCGTGCTGCGGGTGAACGTGCGGGACGGCGAGTATGCGAGCGCCGGAATGCTGCGCGATCCGCTGATGGTGCTCGGCAACGTCGAGCCGCTCCACGTCCGCGTCGAGGTGGACGAGACCGATATCGCGCGCTACGACCCGGCGGCGCCGGCCGTCGCCAGCGTCCGCGGCAACGCCAGGGCCAGGACGCCGTTGCAATTCGTTCGCGCCGAGCCATTGCTGCGACCGAAGCGAACGCTGACGGGCGATGGCAACGAGCGCGTCGACACCCGGGTTTTGCAGGTGATCTACGCGATTCGCGACGGCGCTTTCCAGGCGGCCCTCGGCCAGGAAGTCGATGTGTTCATCGACGCGGAGGCACGCGGTGAAGGAGGCACATCGTGAGGTCGGCTATCGTCATGCTCGCGGTGCTCTTGATGGCCGGTTGCAGCGCCGGGCGCGACTACGTGCGGCCGGATGCGGCGGCGCCAGCCGGCTGGCTTGCCGCGCGCGACGGGGCGGGGATCGGTGGACGTGTCATCGACGGCAGGCCGGAAGACACCCCGCGCGAGTGGTGGAAGGGATTCGCCGATCCCGCTCTCGATCGGCTGATCGCGGCCGCAGACGCCGAAAATTTCGACCTCAAGCGCGCCCGGGTGCGCGTGCGGGAGGCACGCGCCGCTCGCGCCGCCACCGCGGCACACCTCTATCCCGAGGTCAACCTGACGCCGACCGCGGCGCGCGGCAACGCCGGCCAGATCGGCTCGGACCGCACCGTGTCGTACTTTGAGAGCGCCTTCGATGCGCGATGGGAATTGGACCTCTTCGGTGCGACGGGCCGCCGCGTGGAAGCGGCCGAAGCACAGGCGCAGACGGCGGTGGAAGCGGAGGCCGATGTGCTGCTCACCCTGCGCGGGGAAGTCGCCCGCAACTTCGTCGAACTGCGCGCGGCACAAAACCGGCTCACCCTCGCGCTCGAGACGTTGCGGGCGCGGCGCGAGACTGCAGCCCTCGTGACATCGCTCCGGGCGGCCGGTCTGCGCAGCGATCTGGACGTCGCGCAAGCGCAGACGCAGGCGCTCTCGCTCGCGGCGCAAGTTCCAACCCTGCAGACCGCCGTCATCGCGGCGGCGCGCCGCCTCGATACGTTGCTCGGCCGCCCGCCTGGGGCGACCGAGGCGGCACTCCCGGATGCCGCGCCGGTTCCGGTGACGCGAGTCCCGGCGGTGCTGGATGAACCGGCGACCGTCATTGCCCGCCGGCCGGATCTGAAGCGCGCCGAGCGCGAACTCGCCGCTGCCAGCGCGTTGACCGCAGCGGCGACGGCCGACCTCTACCCCAGCGTGTCGCTCGGCGGCCTGTTCGGCTTCCGCAACGTGGCGGCGGGGCCAGCCGGGGTGATCTGGTCCATCGCCGGCGGCCTGACGGCGCCGCTCATCAACTTCGGACGCCTGGAGGCGCAGGTGGACATCGCCGACGTGCGGCGCGAGCAAAGCTACTTCGCCTACCGCCAGGCCGTGCTGCTCGCGCTCGAAGAAGTCGAGACCACGCTCACCGCCTACGTCAACTCCTGGCGCAACGTCGAGTCGCTGGACAACCTGGTCGGCAACGAGCAGCGCAAGCTCGCGCTCGCCGAGGAACGCTATCGCAAGGGACTCTCACCGTTCATCGAGGTGCTGGACGCGCAGCGCTCGCTTTACGCCGCGCAGTCCGACCGGGTGAGCGCGCAAGCCGAGCTGTCCCGCGGCTACATCGCGCTCAACAAGGCCGTGGGCGGCTGAGGGGATGCATCCGGCGAAACACCGGCCTATCGTGTATCGTCGCGATTCATGCAACCCACCATCTCCGTCACGAACCTCTCGAAAACCTACGCCTCCGGGTTCCGGGCGCTCAACCACATCAATCTGGACATTCGCCAAGGGGAAATCTTCGCGCTGCTCGGCCCCAATGGCGCGGGGAAGACGACGCTGATCGGCATCATCTGCGGGATCGTCAATCCGAGCGCAGGGACCATCCGGGTGGACGGCCACGACATCGTCGCCCACTACCGCGCCGCGCGTTCCCTCATCGGTCTCGTGCCGCAAGAGCTGACGACCGACGCGTTCGAATCGGTGTGGAACACCGTGTCCTTCAGCCGCGGGCTGTTCGGCAAGCCCGCCAATCCCGCGCACATCGAAAACGTGCTGAAGGACCTGTCGCTGTGGAACAGGAAAGACAGCAAGGTCATGACGCTCTCGGGCGGCATGAAGCGGCGGCTCCTCATCGCCAAGGCGCTCTCGCACGAGCCGCGGATCCTCTTTCTCGACGAACCGACCGCCGGCGTCGACGTCGAGTTGAGACGGGACATGTGGCGCCTGGTGCGCTCGCTCAAGGCGAGCGGCGTGACCATCATCCTCACCACCCATTACATCGACGAGGCGGAAGAGATGGCCGACCGGATCGGCGTGATCAACAAGGGCGAAATCATCCTGGTGGAAGAGAAGACCGAGCTCATGCGCAAGCTCGGCCGGAAACAGTTGACGCTGCACCTGGAGCAGCCGCTCGCGCGCGTCCCGGCCGCGCTCTCCGCCTATAACCTGGAGCTCGCGGGCAACGGCGGCGAATTGATCTATACCTACGACGAGCGCGGCGATCGCACCGGCATCACGGCGCTCCTCCAGGCGCTGCCCGCGGCCGGCATCCGCTTCAAGGATCTGCACACGACGCAAAGCTCGCTCGAGGATATCTTCGTCACGCTGGTGCGGGAAAAAAAATGACCATGAACGTTTACGCGATCCGCGCGATCTACAAGTTCGAAATGTCGCGCACGCGGCGCACGCTGATGCAGAGCGTCATTTCGCCGGTGATCGCGACTTCCCTTTACTTCGTCGTCTTCGGCGCGGCGATCGGATCGCGCATCGCAGAGGTGGAGGGCATCAGCTACGGCGCCTTCATCGTGCCGGGGCTCATCATGCTGTCGCTCCTGACGCAGAGCGTCTCCAATGCCTCGTTCGGCATCTACTTTCCGCGGTTCACCGGGACCATCTACGAGCTCCTGTCGGCGCCGGTCTCCTATATGGAAATCGTGGTGAGCTACGTCGGGGCGGCCGCCACCAAGTCGGTCGTCCTCGGCCTCATCATCCTCGCGACGGCGGCATTCATCGTGCCGCTCCGGATCGAGCACCCCGTGTGGATGATGCTGTTTCTCGTGCTCACCTCGGTGACGTTCAGCCTGTTGGGCTTCATCATCGGCATCTGGGCCGACGGGTTCGAGAAACTCCAGTTGATTCCGCTTCTCGTCATCACGCCTTTGACGTTTCTCGGCGGCAGTTTCTACTCCATCGACATGCTGCCGCCCTTCTGGCAGACGGTCAGCCTGTTCAACCCGGTGGTTTACCTGGTGAGCGGTTTCCGCTGGAGCTTCCACGGGGTTGCCGACGTGAGCGTGGGCGTGAGCCTCGCCATGACCGGCGTGTTCCTCGCGGTGTCGCTTGCCGTCGTGGCGTGGATCTTCAAGACCGGATACCGGCTCAAGGCCTAGTGCCGGCGAACGAACTGCGGCCATGACTGCACCGCAATGCGCCAGAAATCGCCAGCGCCCTTGGGTTCGACCCGAAATAGGTTGCTCAAAAGGCGCGGCGGCCTCATACTCGGCCGGTCGAACAGGTTGCCGGTTCCGTCCGTTTTTTGCACCTCCACCGGGTGCCTTCCGCTGGTCGTTCCCCCTCGTAGTTCGATATCTCGCCTGATCCCACGCGGGATGTGCCTCATTTCCGAAGGAATACCATGACCGAAAAAGTGCGCAAGGAACTCGATGCTTTCGACATGCTGATGCAGGACCACCGGGAAGTGGAGTCGTTGTTCAGAGAGTTCGAATACCTGCGGCAGAACGGCAGGAACGCCGGGCGCGTGATCGCGAACGCGTGTGCGGAGCTCAAGATCCACGATACGCTCGAAACCGGAATCTTTTATGCCGCAGTCGATGAGGCCGCCGGCGACGAAGAACTCGACCGCCTTCTGGATGAGGCTGAAGAGGAGCATGACACGATTCTCGAGCTGATCGAGAAGCTCGAGCAGACGCCTGTGGACCACAAACAACGCGATGCATACTTCACCACTCTCGCGGAGCATGTGAAGCATCATGTGCTGAAAGATGAAACGGAGCGCTTTCCGCTGGTGAAGCAGTTGGAGCGGCTCGACCTCGACTCGATCACCGCCGCCATGAAAAAGCGCAAAGCCGAGCTGATCGCCGAAATGGGGATCGCTGAAGCGGACGAGGAAACTGTGTAGATACATGGCGCGGTCGTTGACGACGCGGCGCCATCGTCGCCGCGGCGCTTCGCCGCGGCGTGACCATGATTCAACCCGCGCTACTTGCGCGACTGTGCCTCGCGGAAGTTGATGAACCTCACCACGTCGGCCGCGTCGATTCGTCCCAACGGGCCGTCACTGTAGCTCGCGGTAAGGATCTTCCCGCCCGCATCGATGATGAACTCGGAGGGCTGAACGATGCTGCGGCGCTCTTCCCACCAGGAGCCCAGCTTGTCGGCGATCTCGCGCGTCACACCGTAGCCCACGGGAAACGACACTTCCACCGCGACCTCGCGCGCCTTGTCGATGGGGTCCACGCTCGCGGCGAAGACCCTGGCGCCGACCGCGTCCAGCTCAGCCTTGAGCTTCTCGAAGCCGGCCAACTGCCGGCGGCAATACGGTCACCAATGCCCTCGATAGAACAGGATCACCCCGTACTTGGAGCCCAGTCCGCCCGGCAGGTCGATCGTTCCGCCGCTGACGAGGTTGATGCTCAGGTTCGGGAATGCTTCACCAATACCCAGCTTTCTCGACATCGAGGTCTCCTTGTGCTTCAGGCGCGGTGCTTGCCGATTTTCCAGCCGTGCGCGGCAATGTGCTTTTCGGCGATTTCAGCCGGCTCTTCCTCGAGCGGCGTCGCCATCGTGTCGTTGAAGCGGTTCATGAAGCCGAAATAAGCGATCAGCGACGCAATTTCCACGATTTCCCCCTCCGACCAATATTGCTTCATGCGATCGAACAGTTCATCGGTTACGTCGTTCGGCTGCGACGCAGCGGCGATCGCGAATTCAATTGCGACACGCTCGGCGTCGGTAAACAGCGGACTCGTTTTGTTTTCCCATACCGCAGCGAGCTTCTCGTCCTTGATGCCAGACCGGAGCGACCCTCCGGCGTTGTGGGCCATTCAGTAATGGCAGCCGTGGGTGCGTGAAACGACATAGGCCAATAGCCGCTTGAAACCTACGCTTACTTCTCCCTGTGGATCGAACACCGCGCTGCTCAGCGCACGGATGGCCCGCACCATCTTGGGCTTGCGCTGCAGGATGAGCTGACTGTTCGGAATGTAATGTCCGGATGCCTTGATCTGTTCGAATACGTCATTCAGTTCCGGAACGGAACCGACTGGAAGAGGTGCAAGACGAGCCATCTAACGTCCTTTCTTTATTGATGGAAAAGCGTGTTGTTCATATTCGCCTGAAATCCGAAGCGCCGCTCAGTTCAGATCGCACACCGAGGGACGAACCATATCAGTTGAGGGCACTCTTGACGAGTCCCGTCAAGGCCCGACGAAGATTCTCCACTGCCGGCGCGCAATCTTTGGCGCCGCGCCGGTCGGCCAGGAACTGCGGATCATTATAGCCGGCCCAAACCTGGCTGCCGGCGTCCTGCCACGCAAGCGCCTTGAGCGGCACCTCGATTCCCAAGTAGCGCGATGTGCTCTCCAGCTTTGTATGCTCCAGCAATAGCTGGACAGCCTTGACGTGCTAGGATTGACGGGATGACGAACCCGTTCTTGGAGGAAAGATGAAGGCAGCATTTTTCGTGGAACACGGCGAACCGGAAGTGATGCGATATGGCGACGTTCCGGATCCGGTCGCCGGCCCCGGCCAGGTGCTCGTCGACGTTCATGCGGCGAGCGTAAACGGGGCCGACTGGAAGGTGCGTGCGGGGAAATATGCCCCGATCACCGACGTTCCCTACATTCCAGGGCGGGATTTCTCCGGCGTCGTCAGCGCCCTCGGCGACGGCGTGAAGGAGTTTGCGATCGGCGATGCGGTCTTCGGCGTCTGCGATGTGGGACAGGAAGCGGCCTACGCCGAGAAGATCGCCATCCGGTCGGCGATCGTCGCGAGAAAGCCGAAGAACCTTTCGCACACCGAGTGCGCTGCGCTCGGGCTGATCGGCCTCACCGCGCTCTGCTCGGTCGAGGACACGCTGCAACTGAAAGCCGGTGAAACGATACTGATCCAGGGCGGCGCGGGCGGTGTCGCCAGTTTCGCGATACAGGTCTCCAAACACATCGGCGCCCGCGTGATCACGACGGCGAGCGCGGCCAATCACGACTACGTGCGCAGTCTCGGCGCTGACCAGATCATCGACTACCAAGCGCAGGACTTCACGAAAGCGGTATCCGGCTGCGACGCAGTGTTCGATACCGTCGGCGGCGACGTCGGCATGCGCTCGTTCACCGTGCTGCGACCGGGCGGACGCGCGGCGTTCATTGCGTCGGGAAACGCGGCGCCGGCCTCACCGCGTCGCGACGTCGTAGCGCTGCGTCCGAAAGTCGGCCGTGACCGCGCGCATCTCGAGCGGATCGCCGCGCTCGTCACCAGCGGCGCCGTCCGCGTTCCCGAGATCACGCTCTATGCTTTATCGCAGGCGGCAGCAGCGCATGCGGTGAGCGAAGGGCGCCACCTGCGCGGCAAACTGGTGTTCAAGGTGCGCTGACGTCTCGCTACTCCGGCCCCACGAAGCCGATGTAGGCGCCGCACGCTTCGGCGGGCGTTGCCAGCATGGCGTGCTCACCGGTGTTGCGCACGCCGCGCGCGAGAGGCGGCATGCCGTGCTCCTGCATCCAGCGGGCGGCCGCGCCCATGCTGATCGTTCGGTAGAGCGCCTGGAACGAACCGGGACCGCGGCGTTCCAGTGCGTCGGCAGCAGGACCTGGCGCATAGGGCTGGACGACGCCAAGACTCGTGGGGCCCAACTGAAATATCGCCATGTTCGACATGATCACCGTGCCGCGCTGCGATGGCGGTTGCGGCATGCCCAGCACTTTGGCGTACGTTGCCGCCCCGGACTCGGCGTCGGGCGTAACGATGTAGGCACGCTCGATGGTGAACACCCCGTTGGGATGCTGTGCGGCGCCCGGCACCTGCCTGCGGCGCTCCTCCACTGGCGTCAAGTGCTCGATAAAGAATATCGGCAACGGATTCGCGGGGCCGAGCACCGCGAGTTTCCAGCGCAATTCCAGCCCGGCCGGCGTACGGCGTGCGCCGTCCATCGCATCGCTCACATCGATGCCGCGGCTGCGCATGGCGGCCACGTCCGTCGCGAGATCATCGCTTTGCAGGACGATGTAGCGGATGCCACCGCCCGCCGCAATGAAACTTCCGAGCCCGCCAAACGGATTACTCGGCGCACTCCCTGCGGCCTGATACTCGGCCTGATCGCGAATCGCCAGCAATTCGATGTAATCGTCCTGGTTGAACGCGATGGCATTGTGCGTGCCCTTGCCGGGATGGACGCCGCCCGGGTGAATGTTGAAGCCCATCTTGCGGTACTGATCGATGCCCTGCGCCAGGTCGGGCACGCAGATCATGACGTGGTCGATACGAGTGAACATGGGTAACTCCGGCTAATGCGTTGGAATCGACCCGGGCGCCGCTAAGCCGCGACTCGATTCAGATAAAGCCCGCTTCGCGCTGGTGGCGGATCGCCAGGACGAGAACGCGATCGCGCGCTTCGGCGTAGCGATATAGCGCGAGGTACCCCGTTTTGCCGCGCGAAATCACCAACTCCCGATAACCTGACTCGACCGGGCGGCCCAGCAACGGGTGTCGCGCCAGCGCTTCGACTGCCGAAGCGACAAGATCGGCGGTCTCGGCAGCCGCAAGGGGATCGCTGTCCGCCAGGAATTCGACGAGCCTCAGAAGATCCGATGCGGCGCGCGGCGAGTAGGAGACGCCCGCCATCGCCGGGTGCTACCACTTGACGGGCTTCGGTCGCGCAGGCTTCTTCCCTGCGGCGCGGGCACGGATGTAGCGGTGCACATCCTCGGCGCGGTATGCGCGGCCGGTTTTCCTGACTTCCTTCTCCGCGGCGAGCGCTTCGGCGATGAACGCTCTGCGCTGCTCGGCGAGCGTCGCGTGCGTCTCGAGCGCCTCGACCATCCACGCATGAGGCGTTTTGCCGGCGGATTCCGCCAGCGGCGCAATCCGCTTCTTCAGGCTTTCGGGGAGCTTGAGTGTCGTCGTCGTTGCCATGCCCATTCTCCGCGGGTGGCACCAACGTAACACCGCGCACACTGACGGTCAAGCCGGTACGTTCTTTAATTTGGAAAACGTGGTCTGTCCAGGTCTGTCCCCGAAACGCTCTCAGTATGGTCGACATACCGGATGCCGAGCGGTACCTCGATATCCTCAGCGGTTCTCCGGAGGCACCCATAGCGGTCATTCCCGCGGATTGCTGACTCGGCACATTGATTCGAGCAGCGATCGAGGAGCCCCCAAAAGGGCTGCTTCGCGCGCACTCTTGCAGAATAGGAGTAATCGTAGTCTAGTAACCTGATTGCGCGATCTAGGTTCCTGTATTGCCGTTCGCTTATCGTCTTTAGGCTACCAGTGGGAGCAGACTTATGACTGCAAAACTGACTACAGCAGAAATATGGAATGCGCTTCTAACGGGTCGGCTCCTCGGGAAGATCATAAAATATCGGCGGCGGTTGATGATGCTGTTTCCTGCGAGCCAACGATGCAAAAATTGTAACGCCCCCCTTGATGGCGCCGGTGCATTACTTATGCCCCTCATAGGTCACGGCAGGTATAAGAAGAATCCTCGGTTCTGTGACTTCTGAATGGCTTTCGCGCGAAGGTACCCGGGGGGTACTGAACTGGAAATTTCCATGCTCTTCGTTGATGTGCGTGGTTCCAGCAGCCTGGCTGAGCAGATGACCGCAGGGGATTTCAGCCAACTAATGAATCGATTTTATCAAGCGGCTACCGATGTGCTGGTGAGGACTGACGCTTTTGTCGACAATTTAGTCGGGGACGAAGTGATTGGCCTATATTTTCCGCTCTTCACGGGACCTAATCATGCGCGCCCAGCGGTGCTTGCCGCCCGGCAATTGTTAATGGCCACCGGACACGCCGAGAAACAAGGACCTTGGGTTCGAATTGGAATCGGTGTTCATACGGGTATTGCGTTCGTGGGCACCGTTAGCGGCGTGGAAGGCAGTATCGATAACATTACGGCGCTGGGCGACAACGTTAACGTCGCTGCGCGCCTCGCGTCCATGGCCGCGCCGGGGGAGGCGCTGATTAGCGAGGCGACCTACGCAGCCGTTGGCGATCTAGGGGAGTTGGAGCAGCGCCAACTTGAATTAAGAGGGAGAAGTACCTCCATCCTGACTCGAGTCCTGCGAGTCTCAGCCGGCTCACCGACCGCTTAATGCGGCGGCAACGCAAGCGGCCATTTAAAGGACCGAGCGTGCGCAGATTCGCCCTGTTCGAGCAGGCGCGCCGGGCTCGAACCCCTCAGGCTATCCGATTGATATAGCCTCTCGCCGGTGTCCGGTATGGGCCGTTACCGCCTGGGCACAAAGCGATCCGAAGCAGACCTTCAGGGCCGGCAGCTTTCAGCGGTCCGGCTGGACAACGCCGCCAACGGGGAAAACTAAAAGCTCACCACGCGGTCGACATCAACGGCGAGCTGCGCCGCCTCCTTGGGCGTCGTCCACTTCGACTTGAGCCACGCCAGATCTTCATCCAGGACCCCACGGGCCCTGCCGCACGCCCCTCAAGTGTAGACGGGAACGCCGTTGTCCACCGAGAACTGAACGAGCTCCCTTAAAGGCGGAATACCGACGGGCAGGACGCTGTCGGCGACGACCTTTCTTGCGAGAACACTCGCATCTCCGGCGAGCAACACTTCCGGTTTATGTCCAGCCTCGACGGCCCCTTTTGCAAAAAAGAAAGCGAGCCCCGCACGCGTCGGGTTTTCGGAGCCATGAGTAGAAATGATCAGGATTCGTGCCATATGCAGTCACCTCCGGTTTCTAGTCATACATGCTGCGCCCTTGCACCCCCGCACCGCTGTCGCGCACGCGCATAACCCGTACTTTCATGGACTCGGCGCGTCCTTTCAGTTCCAGCTCACGCGACTCCAGATTCTTGCTTGCGAGCCCTGCGGCGGACAGGCTTACTTCGCTAATCAGAATTTCGCCTGCCCCGGCCGTTGACGCCAGCCGAGCTGCGCTATTGACAGTGTCGCCCAGCGCGGTAATGTCGGTGACGCTTCCTTCAGACCCCACGGATCCCACGAACGCGATACCGGTGTGCACGCCCACACCTACCGGCAGCCAAGGCCCATTAGGATCGGCGTGTCCGGTAGCGCACAGAAGATCACGCGCCGCCTCGATCGCTCGCCGCGCGTGGTCTTCTCCCGCGAAACCCGGCACAAACAGCGCAACCACCTCATCGCCGACGAACTTGTCCACGAGCGCGTCTGCCGGCACCAGTACGTCGGTGGCCGCCCGATAGAAGCGATTCATCAAATGCATGAACTCGGAAGGACTCGTGTGTTCGGCCAGGCCCGTTGATCCTCGAACATCGGCGAAAAGCAGTGACAACTCGATCTCCGCGCCGCCAATCGGCGTCTTCGTCAAGCAATCCGCACACAGGCGTGGGTTTTTGGCGGAGGGGTACTTGCCTAGCAGCCGCATGAGCCATGCGCCTATGCCCGCAAACGGCGCATTGCATAGCGTGCAGCGCGGACTCGAAGGCAACAGCGCGAACCAATGCCGTCCTCGGCGCAACCCCGGGTTTTTGCCGAGCAGCACCGTTTCCCAGTAGTGTTCGGGTGCGCACTTGCCGGCGCGCTTGCGGGCCCGCCAATCGAGCCATGCACCACCCAGGAGCAGCGGGCTACCAAGCCAGGTCAGCGTCAAACTGATCAGTCGAAAGGGGTTGGTGAGATCGGGAGGATGCTCAGGCAGGAAGTAGGGAGACGCCATGTGAAGCAGGAGCAGGATCGAACCCAAGCCGCCCACGATGAAGGGCATCGGGTCGCGATGCTCGCCGAAGCTCAGTCGCAGCACCAGGAGATTGAGTGGCGCAAAGACCCACAACAGCTGGTGCAGTACTGCGGCCGGCGCTCCCAGGCCGGCCATCACCAGCGGGCCGGTCAACACTGGTCCACCAGCGCACACGGTACACATCGGCACCGTCGCAGCGTGGATCAACGTGGGACCGGAAGCAGCGCTGACGTTAACGTGCGTCAGAGCCTTATCCATGCACGCCTCCACTTCCCCCGCCCCACACGAAGAGACGAAATCAACGGCTGAGCTGAAGCTACACTACTCTTGTCACCCGGGGGCTGTCAAAACTCGGTTCCATAGAGTGACTCTTACCCTCTTTAACGTGGGTGTCTGGCAGCGATCTGACAGCCGCAATCAGCGGCATGATGGCCGCGTTTCCGGCGGTGCGATTGTCCACGATCTTGCCGTCAAGCTCACTCCCGACCCGAGGAAACTGCTCGGAGTGGCTTGCCGCGTGCCTTGGCAAGGGGCGTCACCGTGTCACGCGTGCGATTGGTATGGCTGGCGTAGATGTGCGTGGATGGCCACCGTGAAGCGCGCATTTCAGTCGATCCGGATGTTCGCTTCCCGGATCACTTTCGAATATTTCGCGACGTCGGACTGGATCAGCCGGGCAAACTCCTCCGGGCGTGCGGCCCTGCACGTCATAGCCCTGGGACGGTCAAGCGGCTCAATTCCTGATCAGCGCAAGCACTTCCTCGAGCACGCCATCGGCGATCGCTTCGAGTTCTGCCGGCGTGCGGTTCTGGATCGGGTGCGGCACCCACGCGACCGCGGGGTCCAGGCCGAGCGCGCGCGCCTGGGCGGCGGCGGCCGGCTTGAACGCTTCGGTGGCGATCACGCATCCGGGAATGCCGCGGCGATCGAAAGTCGTGATGTCGTGCAGACTGCACGACGTGCACGACCCTCAATC
>JACQOK010000101.1 GCA_016202565.1 Betaproteobacteria bacterium
GGGCCAAGCAGCGCGAAGAATTCGCCGGGTTCGATGCTGACGCTGACATCGTGCAGTACCTGGGTGTCGCCGTAGGCGAGCGAAACATTGCGTACCTCGACTTTGACTTTACGCAGCGCTTCCAGCGTCAAACCCCGATCCTTTGAATTTCCTGCGCCTTCGCGATATTGCCGCGGCTGCCGATCAGCCGGTATGACGCGTAGGTGCCGAGGGCGACCAGCACGACGGCGAGCACGCCCAGCGCCGCACCCGGTCCGCGCCCTGCAGCGCTCTGCATGTAGAGATAGATGCCGTAGGACATGGGCGCATCGTGCTGGGCCGTGACCAGCATGAGCGTCGTCGACAGTTCCACCGCGGCGGTCATGAAGCTGATGATGAAACCCGCCACCATGCCGCCGGTCATGAGCGGCACCACGACCCGGCGAATGGTGCGGCCTTTGGTCGCGCCCAGATTCTCGGCTGCTTCCTCCAGCGACACGTGCAGCTGCTGCAGCGCCGCGACGCACGAGCGCAAGGCGTACGGCAGCCGCCGCACCGTGTAGGCGAGCGCGAGGAGGACCCAGGAGGAGGTGAGCAGATCGTCGGTGAACGGAATCTCGATGCCACGGAACGTGCGCAGATAGCCGATGCCCAGGACCACGCCGGGAATCGCCAGCGCGACGGTGACGGTGAAGTCGAGCGCATTGCGGCCCGGAATGCGGGTGCGCAGCATGAGGTAGGCGATCGCGGTGGCGATCACCACGTCGAGTGTGGCGGCGATGCCACAGTAGAGCGCCGTATTCCAGATCATCAGCGGGGAATCCTGGAACACCGTCGCGTAATGGGCGAGCGTGTAGCTGTCGGGCACCACGCTGAAGCTCCACACCCATGCAAACGACAGCAGCAGAATCCCGAAGTGCGGCGCGAGCACGATCAGCAGCACCAGCACGATCCAGCAATAGGCGAGCACCGACTGGCCGGCGGTGAGCCTGCGCCTCGAGAGACCCGCGTAACCGCGCTGCAGCGTCGCATACTCCTTGCCCCGCATGACCCAGGTGGAAGCCCACAGGGCGAAAAGCGAGGCGGCGACCATGATGACGCTCGCCACGTAACCGATCGGGTCCTCGATGCCGATCGTGGTGATGCGCAGATACGCCTGCGGCGCGAGCATGTTGGTCTGATTGAGCACGAGCGGCGTGCCGAGATCGTCGAACACCTTGATGAAGACGAGCGCCGCGCCTGCGATGTAGCCGGGCATGGCGAGCGGGAACACGATGCGGCGGAACAGACGAAAGCCGGAGGACCCCAGGTTCTGCGCCGACTCCTCCATCGAGCTGTCGATGTTGTTGAGCGCCACCATCAGGTTCATCAGGATGAAGGGAAAGTAATGCAGCGTCTCGACGAAGATCACGCCGTTCAAACCGTCCATGATCGGCAGCGTGAAGCCGAACCAGTCGTTGAGCAGCAGATTGACCGCGCCGCTGCGCCCGAAGATGAGCTGCATGGCGACCGCGCCCACGAACGGCGGCATGATGAGCGGCAGCACGCCGAGCGTCTGAATCAGGACCGCGCCGCGGAATTCGAAGCGCACCGTGAAATAGGCGAGCGGCACGGCGATGAGCGTGGACAGGAGCACGCTCCAGAAGCCGACGTAAAGGCTGTTCCAGAACGACTCTTGCATGAGCGAGATGTGGAAAAACGAAACGAAATGCGACAGCGTGAGGCCGCCGTCACCGTCGGCGAACGCGACGTAGAGCACGGTCACGACCGGCACGATGAGGAAAACGACGAGGAAGGCCGCGATCAGGAGCGCGACCGCGAGTTGCGAGTAAGTAAAGCGCAGGGACATTAAGCCGCCGATAAACGCCGATGAACGCCGATGAAAATCACAAGCAAACCACAGGGGACACAGAGTTCACGGAGGCAACCCCAAAAACAACGATCATGGGTTCAGGCGTATCAATTCCATGTGTTCTCTGTGATCTCTGTGGCTAAAGTATTTTGAATTTGAACTTGATCTTATCCACGTTCATCTGCGTTCATCGGCGGCTAAATTACTTCACCAGCGCGGCAGCCTGTCTGGCGAGTTCTACGGCGCGGGCGTATTTCTTGCGCGCTTCGCGACCCCAGTATTCCTCGAGCGCCGTGACTTCCTTGGTCCGCAAGGCATCGCGCTTGGTCGTGCTGTAGAGCGCCAGGAATTCCTTGTCGGCCGCTTTTTCCGCCGACACGAGCGGCTTATAGGCGTAGTCGCGCGCCTCGTCGAGCAGCTTCTTCGCCTGGGGATTGGGTTTCTTGGCGATTTTCGCGGCGGCCTCGTGGATCGCCCGGGTCGCAGCCACGAGTTCCTTGTGGCGGAAGGTGATGGTGTGATCGTAGAGGCTGTTTACCAGGTAATAGCGCGAGCGCGACCGATCCGAATCGAACTGCACCTTGGCCTGGATCTTGCCGCCGAACGGATTCGGATAGCCCTTGGGCGCCTTGTTGTAGACGGCGGGCAGTACCGGCAGGCGGCTGATTCTCGATTCGAGCAGCAGTTCCTGGCCTTCCGGGGAGAGCGTGAACGCGATGAATTTCTTGCCGAGTTCGGCATTGCGCCCGCCCGCGACCAGGCCGATGTTGGCGGGCACGATGGCGGTGACCGACGGGTAGACAAACTCCACGGGAAAACCAGAGGCTTTGGCGGAAAGGCCGAAGAAGTCGATGACCAGCCCGATCCCGAACTGGCCGTTGTTGACGCCGTCGGGCACGCCGAAACTGCGCTCGGTGATGGCGGCGCAGTTGCCCGAGAAGCGCAGTATCTGGTTCCAGCCTTTTTCCCAGCCCTCGCCCTGCAGGATCGTCTCGATCGTCAGATGGGTCGTGCCGGAGCGCGACGGCGCGGAAATCGCGAGATGCCCGAAGTACTCGGGCTTGACCAGGTCAGCCCACTCGCGCGGCTCGGGCACCTTGTTGGCCTTGAGGTAGCGCGTATTCCACATCAGGCCGTAGCCGGCGAGCGCCTGTCCGTAGTAGAAGCCCTCCGGATCGTTGATCGGATAATTGCCGATCTTGGCCGGGACCGCCGGGTTCGCGCCGCCGAACTTCTCCAGCAGTTTCTCCTTGGACAGCACTTCGAACGCGTCCGGGGCCGAGGCCCAGAACACGTCGGGCCGGTTGCCTGCGGGCGCCTCGCGCACGAAGGCAATGGCCGCCGAGGTGCCCCGGTTCAGCACTTCGACCTTGACCCCCGGATTGCGGGACTCGAACGCCTTCTTGTAGACCTCCGTGAGGTCCTTCGGAAACGAGGTGATGATGGTGAGTTGCTGAGCATAGCCCGTGATCGCGATGGCGCTGCAGCAAAGCGCGAGCGCAAGGCGGGCCAGGGTGCGTAGAGTAGCCACGGTTCCTCCCTTAGAGTCTGTAACATAATGACGCACGTGTGCGTTGCAAGCCAGAATTGGGGATGACGCGAAGGGCGGCGCAGCTCATATCGCGAATATGAGCAAGACGCCCGACAAAGTCAGCCTCGATTTGTGGCCGCAACCCTTCGGGCTGGCAC
>JACQOK010000004.1 GCA_016202565.1 Betaproteobacteria bacterium
CGCCGATCGTATCGAGGCGCGGAAACGTTCCGACGACCTCGTTTTCCACGATGCGCCATGCGGGACTGCGAAAATGGGTGCGGGAAAAGTAACCGGCAAGTTCCCAATTGTCCAGATAGCCGGATATCCGGCCGGAGATTTCCAGCTCTCCGGTGCCGTGGCCCGGTTCCACCGTGCGCCGTGGCAACCCGGGCGGCAACGGATCGACGAAAACGAAGCGGCGGCTCGTCGGGATGTTGTCGGGCCGGAAGTCGGCGACTACCAATTCGAGATTAGCTCCGCCGGGAAAAGCATTGAGCTTGAGTGCGTCGCTGCCGAGCTTGAGATACTGTATCGGCTGTCCAGTGAAGAATGCGACCCAATCCTTGGGAAAGGTGTCGTTGATAAACAGAAGATCCGCCACGCCCCAGGTGATGACCTGCCGTCCCAGGCGGGCGGCCGCTTTCTCGGAGGTGAGATCACCGAAGAGCTCCCGCGTCACGAGGCGCGTGTCGTCGATCACAGCGTCGCGAACCAGGTCGAAACGGCCCAAGAAACCCGCGCCGCTCGACGAGTTCTTGCCCTCCGCCTTGAGCTGTCCCCGCAGTTCGGCCGCTGGAAAGTCGCATGCGGTCTCCGCGGGGCAGGCGACCCGGCTTACCCGCCCCGCCACATGGGACTGCGCGAAGCCGTCCCATGAAACGGCCTGAGCCGTCGCGGCAACAGACCAAGCCAAGGCAAAAGAACCAGCAGCGATGCGCGCAGCAGCACGCACCGCCCGACTCGTCTGCCGCTCATCCTCCCGCCCCGCTCTCGTTAGCGCACCCACTGGCTAGGCGCGTCACGCAGGTAGCGTTCGGTGAAGATATCCTGTGTCAAACCCACGTCGTATTCCACCTCCCGGAACACGACCTCGGTGCGATGACCGCTTTGCAGGTTCTTCATGGTGCGGGCGGTGATCGTCCAGTGCTTGCCTGTCTGCTCCACTTTGTCCGCGGTGAACGTGCGAAGCGCTTCATTGCGTACGTCGAAGTACTCCTCCTTGAGCGGGAGCCAGCGCTCCGCGTCGATCCAGGACACGCGCCGAGCGTAATCGACGGCGGCCTTCGGCTTGCTCTCGATCACATATGTCGGACGCCCGCCGAGGCTCTCTTTGCGCACGAGCGCGTGAGTCTCGTCACTCAGGTCGCGGCCCGAGACGTCCTCGTAGGTGAAATCCGACCCGACGAACGACGAGCGCTTGTCGTCGGCTGCGATGCGTTTCACCAGCCGCAGCGTCGGCACAAAGATCCAGCGGTCGTCTTCCTTGACGGGATACTTCCATACCAGAAGAGAGGTACCCTTCACGTCGGTCGGACCGTGAAAGTAGATGTAGTAGCGCTGGTCGCCCGCGGCTCCGAGGTTGATCCTCAGCATGGTCATCTCCCGCTCCCGCACTTTGCCTTGGGGGTTGATGAGCTTCATCTGCACCTTCGTGCGCATGTCGTTTCCGGCATAGTAGAAGGATTCTAGGGAACGACTCACGATCTCGTCGGCGGAAGGTTCCGCGGCGCGCGCCAGGGCCGGAGCCGCTGCAGCAGCGGCAAGCAGGGAAATAGCGATTTGCCGGAGCAACATCATTTTGGTCTTCCTGTTCGAAACAGCCAGCCTCTCATCAATACGATCAGCGCCGGCAGGTAAAGGATGGTCAGCAACGCCGACATCAGCATCATGCTGACGATGAACGCGCCCACGGTGATGTAGGGCGTGAGCGGTGCAAACAGCATCACCGAAAACGCCGCCGCGAACAGTACTGCGTTGCGCATGATTCCCTTGCCCGGACGTGCGGCCGTCCACAGCAGCGCCTCCTTGAGCGCGGAGAGATCACGGCCGGCATCGGCGCCGGTTTCCGCCAGCCGCTGTCTCAAACGGCTGATGAAGTGGATCGAGAAATCCACCGCCATGCCGAGCGACAGGCTCGACAAAACGGAGATCGGCATATCGAAGTCCTTGCCGGCAAATCCGACCACTCCGTAGATGAGCAGGATCGTGAACAGCAGCGGCACGTAGCCGACGAGCGCCCACTTGAGCGAGCCGAAATCCAGGGCAAGGATGACCAGGACGACCACGAGCGCGAGAAGAAATCCTTTCACCATGTCCCACAGGACCTCGTGGTTCCACACCAGGTTGAAATAGGCGATGCCCGCGGGCTTCAGATCCAGCGCCGTGGAATGGAGCCGCCGGTATTCCGCCGTGGCATCGATCACGCTTTGCATCGCCGCGGCGTCCCAGGTCTTCAGTTGCACCCAGATATTGGCCTTTTCGAACGGGTAGTCCACCACGTTGTCCAGGTCCGAGGGCTTGGCCGACATGCTGAAGAGAAACAGATACTGCGCGATCGTGTCGGCGGTATCCGGCACCGCGTCGAACTTCGGATCGTCATCATGCAACACACGGTTGATGCGTATGACGTAATCCGACACGGAGATGGTCTTGCCGACAACCGGCAACTACTCCAGGTGCCGTTGCAGGCCCTCGATGTAACGCAAGGTCTCCGGCCGCTTGATCGCGTCGGTCTCGCCGGCGGCAGCGACCACGTAGCCGAGGGAGGTGCCGCCGAGCGCCCGGTTAATCACCGCGTCGGCGAGTCGGATCTCGCTGCCCGGCTTGAACCACGCCACCATGTTGTTGTTCACCACAATGTGGGTCACGCCGAGAACAGCGACCGCGATCAGCGCCAAACCAACTGCGGCGGTCGCCTTCGGCCGGTTCGCACCCAACGCACCAAGCCGCGCGAGCGCCCGCCCCGTCCGGCTCGCAGTGATATCCTCCGCCGTGGCGGCGGCGCCGATCTTCTCCGGCCGCACGACGGCGAGCACGGCGGGGATGAGGCTGAAGCTGAACAGCCGCAGGACTATCGTGCCGAAAACGATCAACCCCCCAAACACCTTGACCGGCACAATTTCCATGAAGAGCAACACGGCGAAGGCGGCGGCGGTGGCGAGCGCGGTGTAACGCACCGGGCGGCCCACCGCCTCCATGGTCTCGATAATCGCCGTACGCTTATCCTTTTTCTCCTGGAAACGAAAATAGAACTCGTTGAAGATGTGGATGCTGTCGGTGGCGATTGCCATCAGGAATACCGGCGCCATCGAACTCATGATGTGAATCGGAAAACCGAGGCCAATCCCCAGCCCCATGGTCCACACGATGGCTGCCATCGCCACCATCATCATAGTTGCGGCCAGTGCCAGGCTCCGGAACATGATATAGATGGCTGCGAACATGATCATCCCGGCGATGGGCGAGAAAATGCCCATCAGCTTGAACATTTCGGCGCCGAAGGTGTCGCGTGCCACGGGGTCGCCGGCAACGTGGTACTGCTCCTCGCCCGCGTGTTGCGCGAGGATTTCCCGAATGCGGTCGGCAACCTCCTTTCCGTTGGCGCCTTTTTCCAGCGGCACGTAGATGGCTGTGGTCTTTTCGTCACGGGAGATGATGCGGTCGACGAACAGCGGATTTTCGAAAAGGGTTTTGCGCAGGGCCTGGAGTTCGGCGTCGCTCCGCGGAATCTTTGATACCAGGGGAGCAACTCTGAGCCCGGCGCCCTCGGCGGTCACGTTGTCGATGGTGGTGAAACTGGAGACATCGCGCCCGGCCACGCCTTTGACTTTCAGGATCGAGGCGGTGATATCACGCACCTTTTCGAGCGTGCGCGGGTTGAGCACGCCCTTCGGATGGACCACGCCAACGACGACCGTGTCCTCGTAGAGAGCGAAGGTGCGGTCGACGTCGTCGTTCCACACCCGCACGTCGGAGGTCGGCGGCAGCATGTTCTTGGGGTTGGTGTCGAGCCGGATTCTCGGCAGTTGGGACGCGAAAGCGAGCGTAATCAGCAGCACGAAACCGAAGACGAGTTTCGGGCGCCCGATGGAAAATTCGACCAGCGTGTTCTTATTCATTATGCTCAATGTCGACGAAATGGACGGTCTTGCACCGGCGCGCCGCGAGGACGGGATCTTCCGCCGCACGGGGAAAGTTACCGAGTTTTTGTCAGAACCGGCTCCACAGCCAGTATTTCTCGTGCGCCACCTTGCCCCAATGCAGCAGCATGCTCGGCGCCCTGAGCTTGATCTGCGGCGCTGGTTCGGCGTAGAAGTTACCGCTTCCGAAGCCTGCCCTTCCATCGCCTGTTTCCACGAAGCACTCGCCTTCGCCGCCGAACCGTCGCATAGGGCCGCCGCGGCTGGCGATGGCACTGGCGATGTTGTGCGCGACGACTTCCGCCTGGCTGTTTGCAAACACGCCCGCCTTCGGAAGCGGTTTGCCGATGGAAGTGAGCATGATGCCCGTCACGTCGCCGATCGCGCAGACGTTCGGGAACTTGGTTTCGAGCGTGCCGCGGTTCACCGGGACCCAGCCGCTTTCTCCGCACAGCCCGGCATCCTGCACCACCTTCGCCGCGCGGTGCGGCGGGACATACGCGAGCAGATCGAAATCGGCTTCGGTGCCGTTCGCGAACGCGAGGCGGTGTTTGCCGGGATCGACGCTAGTGACCGTGTGACCGGCGTGATAGCCGATGCCCTTCGCCTCGATCATCCCGCGCAATGCGGCGGATACCTCCGGCCCGGCAACCGGCATGGGACCCGGTTCCGGCGTATAAAGGTCAATCTGGATGCTCTTTCGCACGCCGCGCCTGCGGCAGTCGTAATCGAGCAGCATTGCGGCCTCGTTGGGTGCCGCTGGACATTTGAACGGCATGGACGCCACCAGCACCACGATGCGCCCGCTGCGGAGCTTCGGGAGGGTGGCACGCAGCGATTCCGCACCCGCCAACGTATAGAAGTTGTGTCCGGCTTCCGCGAGCCCGGGCACCAGCTCAGGCGCATACTCCGCGCCGAGGGCGATGATCATGTAATCGCCGGTGAGATCTGAACCGTTTACACGAATCCGTCGCTCGGCCGGGTCGATGCGCTCGATCACGCCGTGAACCAGCTCGACTCCGCGCCGTTGCAGCGCAGCCAACGGGCGGGAGATCTCCGCGGCGCCCCTTTCGCCGATCATTAACCAGAGGAAGGAAGGCGAAAACACGTGACTCGCCTCCTTCTCGACGAGGACGACGCGGTGCTCTCGCGATAACAGCCGCCGGAGCCGCACGGCGGAAACGATCCCCCCAATGCCGCCGCCGAGGACGAGTATCGTTTTGCCCGAGGCCATTCCGGTCCTAGAACACCAGCACCTTGTCCGCCCATCGCGTCCAGGCGGTGAGCTCTTCCATGCTGCTGCGGTGAGCGCTTTGCACCAGATCCGTTTCGGCGATGCCGCGCGCGTCAATACAACTCCCGCATACGCCGACTTCGGCGCCGGCACGCAGCACCATGCCTAGCATGTCGCCGATATTGTAGTAACCCTGCGCTACCTTCTGGCCGGCCTTGGCGCAACTAACGGCGTCGCCGATCAAGAAAACCTTGACCTCGGCGCCGTCGGTCTTTGCCGACGACCGTGCCAGCCGCAATGCGTTGTAGCTGCGCTCGCTGCCGTACGGTGCATCATTGAGGATGAAGAGCGTCTTGCTCATGAGTTCCCTCCCTGTTGAATGGCGCTGGTGCTAACGGTCCACGGGAAAACCCAGCCGGTTCCACTGCTCCATGCCGCCTTCGAGAATCTCGATCTCATGCCAGCCGGCGCTTGCCAGAATTTCGGCCGCTTTCGCCGAGCGCTTGTCGGTTCGGCACACTATGACCGCGCGCTTTTCACCGGATGATGCCAGCCGGGGCAAGGCCTCGGGAAGGTCGGCCATGGGCACATTCATCGAACCGGGGATGTGCCCGAGCTCGCCGCGATACTCGTCCGCGCCGCGCACATCGAGGATCGTCGGGTATTCACCGTGGTCGAGCCGCGTCCTCATCGAGTCTGCCTCGATTCGGTCAACGGCGGGGCGGCGCAGTCGTGCAACAAGGCGCGGAAGGAACACGACGGCGGCGAGCAGTGCGAGCGCGATAAGACCCTTCTGCAGGAGGTCTTCTCCGCCAGCGGCGGCTTCCCGTCCCGCGTAGCCGAGGTACGTGTAAGCGAGCGTGCCGGGCAGCATGCACACAATCGAAGCCAGAACGTAATGCGCAAGAGGAATGCGCGTGAGGCCGAGCGCATAATTGACCAGATTGAAGGGAAAGAGCGGCACCAGGCGCACGAACGCCACGAACCGCCAGCCTTCGGCCTCGACTCCGTCGATGAGTTTCTTGAGCCGCCCTCCGGTTTTACGCGCGACCCAGTCCGACGCGAGGTAGCGGGCGGCGAGAAACGCGAGCGTCGCGCCGATCGACGCGCCAGCCAGGTTCCAGACCGTGCCCCAAAGCGGGCCGAAGAGCGCGCCGCCGGCGAGGCCGAAGATCGAACCAGGCACGAACAGCACCGCGGCGAGTGCATACGCCGTCACAAAGCCCGCCGCGGCCCACACGCCGAATCCTGAAATCCAGGTTTGCACGGCCGGCAGATCCACGTGCTCGCGGTTAATCACCGCCCACACCGCTGCTGCGACAAGCACGAAGGCGAGTGCCGCTCTGGGGAATATGGCGCGACTCGTTATCGCGCTGATTCGTGGGAGCAGCGTCATGGCGTCTGCGAGTCCGGCAGTTCTTCAGGCCTCGCATCAGCGTTGTTGCGCGCCCCCAGGAATGGCAGCAGGAGCATGCCCGGAAGCCTGATGCAATGACGCGGATCACGGAATGACGGGATGCCGATTACCATTTTCTCGTGCCCGCTGCGCGGCTGGGCGCGATAGGTCCCGAAAAGGTGGTCCCACCAAGGCAGGTTGAAGCCGAAGTTCCGGTCGGTCTCGTCGCGATGAATGGAATGGTGGACCCGGTGCATGTCCGGCGTGACGATGAACAACCTCAGCACCGCATCGGCCAGCCTGGGGATGCGAATGTTCGAGTGGTTGAACATCGAGGTCAGGTTCAACACGATCTCGAAAATCAACACCGCGAACACCGATGCGCCGATGAGGAATATCGCGGCGGCCTTGATCGCCAGCGACAGCAGTATTTCAATCGGGTGAAACCGCGTTCCGGTGGTTACGTCGAAATCGAGATCGGCATGATGGACGCGATGCAGCCGCCACAGCAGCGGCACGGCGTGAAACATGACGTGCTGGAGGTAGATCGCCAGATCCAGCGCAAGCACTGCCAGCAGGATTTCCAGCGGCTGGGGCAATTCGACAGCATGCAGCAAGCCGATGCCGCGCTGTTCTGCAACCATCGCAATTCCGACCGCAGCGGCGGGAGCAACCGCCCGGACCACGACGCCGTTTACGATTAGAATGCCGAGATTGGCCAGCCAACGCCTGGCCTTGGGCATCAGCAATATCCGGCGTGGTGCGGCGATCTCCCACGCGGCCAGTGCCGCGAAGACCGCCAGGAACAACCCGAATCGTAACGGAGCTTCGTATTGGATCAGTAGGTCTAACACGCTCGTATCACGGCCAGCAGCCGGTCAAAAAATGGTTGCAAGCTGATTAATTATCGTATTCAATTGAATAATTGAATAGTAGTTTAGGAACGGCGCGCCTTCATGTCAAGCACGAACGTCAAATCGCTGCTTTTTGCCGAATTCGCCCGCGTCAGCAAGGCGCTAGGAAGCGGTAACCGATTGGAGCTATTGGAGTTTCTCGCGCAGGGCGAGCGCAGCGTCGATACGCTGGCAAAGCTCTCGGGGCTGTCGGTCGCCAACACCTCGAGACACCTGCAAGTTCTGCGGCAGGCCGGGCTGGTGGCGGCGCGCAAGGAAGGACTGTTCGTGTTTTACAGCGTGTCCGGCGAAGGAGTGATCAAGCTGCTTGCGGCGCTTCAGGAGGTGGCGCAGCACAACGTCGCCGAGGTCACCCAGCTCGTCAACACCTACCTCACCAGCAAGGACAGCCTCGAACCGCTGTCCGTCAAGGATCTCGCGGACCGCATGCGCAGCGGCCTGGTCACCGTGGTGGACGTGCGGCCCAAGGAAGAGTACGCGGCGGGTCACTTGCCCGGAGCGATCAATATTCCGCTCGCCGACATCGAAAAGAATTTGAGTACGCTGCCGCGCGACCGGGAAATCATCGCGTATTGTCGCGGTCCCTTCTGCGTGCTGTCCTTCGAAGCCGTCGCGCAACTGCGGAAAGAAGGACTCAAGGCGCGGCGACTCGAAACCGGGTTTCCCGAGTGGAAGGTTGCGGGTCTGCCGGTCGAATAACGTTGGGTGCACGAATGCTCATGCCCCAGATATGCAAGTAGCGCACTTCGCCTGCCCCGTTCCGCACCCGCATGATCGATCTCTCGCTCCAGCGTTACGCTTTCTTCGCTCTCATCGCCGCTGCGCTGTTCGGCGCGAGCACGCCGTTCGCGAAGCTGTTGTTGGGCAACGTGCCGCCGCTGGGACTTGCCGGCTTGCTTTATCTCGGCAGCGGCCTGGGTCTGCTCGCTGTGCATGTTCTCGGCCGCCTGTCCGCCACGGGGGCGCGCGGGTCGAAGGAGGCGCGGCTCTCCGGTCAAGACTATCTCTGGCTCGCCGGCGCGGTTGTCGCCGGCGGCGTCGCCGGGCCGGTCCTGCTCATGTGGGGATTGTCCGGCACCGGCGCATCGGAAGCATCGCTGCTGCTCAATCTTGAAGGTGTCGTCACCACACTCGTCGCTGCATTTCTCTTTCGCGAGGCCGTCGGCGGACGCGTGTGGACCGCTGCAGCGATGATGCTCGCCGCCGGGCTCCTGTTGTCCTGGCAGCCGCAGGCTGACTTCAAGCTCTCAATGCACGCGCTCGCAATTGTCGGCGCGTGCCTCTGCTGGGCCCTCGACAACAACCTCACGCGTAAAATCTCCGCGAGCGACCCCGTGGTGCTGGCGACGATAAAGGGTCTTGTCGCCGGATCATTCAATCTTGCCGTGGCATTCGCGCTCGGGCTGCACGTTCCCGCAGCCGTGATACTCGCCGGGGCGCTCGCACTCGGGTTCCTGGGTTACGGCGTGAGCCTTGTGCTGTTTATCCTCGCGCTGCGGCATCTGGGAAGCGCGCGCACCGCTGCGCATTTCAGCACCGCACCCTTCATCGGCGCCGCGATTGCGATTTTCGCGCTCGGAGAACCCTTTACTGTTTCCTTCGGTGTCGCGCTTGCGCTGATGGCCGGCGCAACGGGGCTGGTACTGACGGAGCAGCACGCCCACGAGCATACGCACGAGTATATGGCCCACAGTCACCGCCACGTCCACGATGAGCATCACCAGCACGCACATCGTGGCGACGAGGGCCCGGAGCCCCACGCGCACTGGCACGAGCATCCCCCGATGACGCATACTCATCCGCACCTGCCGGATCTTCATCATCGGCACAGGCATTGACGGCGCCGTGTTCCAAACGGGGATCGAGGGACGATGAGCCGATCCGGTCGCAGGAAATTCTTGCTCGCCGTCGGGGCAACAGCGGCAGCGGTTGGCCTCGCCGGCGGATTCTGGTGGCGCCACCGGCCGGTCTACGACGAGTACGCTGACCGAGGCGTGCCGGCTGCTCCGTACGATCCGGCGTTTCCTAACCGGCTTGCGCTGCCGGGCGCAGACGGGATGTTCGGGATCGTCGACCTGCCCGCCTCGCTCACGCTCGCCGCCAAGGCGGTGCGCCATGCGTCGTTGCCACCGGGTAATCCCGCGCCTCTCCTCGCCTATGAAAGCGAACACGAAGGCCGGACATTTCTCAATCCGATTCTCAGGGTGCGCAGCGGCACCGCGGTAGGAATCAAGTTCTGGAATGCGCTCGACGAGGAAAGCATCATCCACTGGCACGGCTTCAAGGTGGACAGCAACAACGACGGGCATCCACACTACGCCGTCTCCGGAGGCGGCACCTACGACTACCAGTTTACCGTCGCCAATCGCGCCGCGACCTACTGGTATCACCCGCATCCGCACCACCTTACCGGCAAGCAAACCTACCTCGGGCTGGCGGGTCTTTTCATCGTCGAGGACGATGACGAGGTGCGGCTGCAACTGGCGCTCGATCTCAAGCTCGGCGAGACCGACATTCCGCTGCTGATCCAGGACAAGCGTCTCGACGCCGAGGGCCGGCCGGTCTACGCGCCGGACGCTGTGGAGCGGGTGCACGGCTACCTCGGGGACCAGGTGCTGGTCAATTTCATCGCGCGGCCACACTTCGCCGCCACCACCCGTATCTATCGCTTCCGGATAATCAACGGATCGAATGCGCGCGTTTACCGTCTCGCTTTCATGCGCGGCGGCCAACAGATTCCCTACTACGTTATCGGCAACGACGGCGGTTTGCTGGAGCGGCCGTATGGTGTGGCCGAAACGTTTCTCTCGCCCGCCGAGCGCCTCGATGTGCTGCTCGATCTACGCGATAGCCGCGTCGGCGAGGCGGTGACGCTCATGAGTCTGGCTTTCGATCCCATGCATCTGGAGTCCGCCGCAAAAGCGCCCGCTGGAGAGGCGTCGCGGGGACATCACGCGGGACACGAGGCGATGACTTCAAACCACGCGCAGGGTATCTTGCCCGACGGAGCCGCGATCGAGCTGCTTAAAATCACGGTGACACGCAAGACGGCCTATGACAAGGCGCTGCCGGAAACGTTTACTCCCATCACGCCGATCGATGTCACGGGTGCGAGGCAGCGCGTGTTGAAGCTCGGTGAGACCAAGGGCGCCTGGCGCATCAACGGACTCGCCTACAAACTGCGCGCAACACCCATCGTCGTCAAACGCGGCAGCGTCGAAATCTGGGAAATCCGCAACGCCGCGCGCGGCATGCCGCACCCGATGCACGTGCACGGCTTCCAATTCCAGATGCTGGAGCGAAGCGGCAGCCCCGAGCAACAGCGAAGCAGTGCCGTAAACGAAAAGGGGCTGAGCGCCGCCGACCTCGGCTGGAAGGACACGCTGCTGGTATGGCCGGGCGAGACCGTGCGCCTGGCAATCGACTTCAGCCACGCTTTCCTTGGCGACCAGGTCTACATGGTCCACTGTCACAACCTCGAACACGAAGACCACGGCATGATGCTCAATTTCAAAGTCGCCGCATGAGGTGACATCAGGGGCCCTTCACGCTTTCAAGTCAAGAGAGTCCCCGCGATTCGCCGTGCCCGTCCTCGCGCGGTTCGGAATCACCCTTTGAATTTTTTGTCGAGCGGCGCCGCTGATCGGGGCAAGGTCAGGCTGGCCTCGAGTCCTCCCTCCGGACGGTTGAGAAGCGCAAGCCGCCCGCCATGGGCCTCGGCGATGCTCCGCGCGATGGTCAAACCCAGGCCGGTGCCGCCGGTTTCCCGGCTGCGCGAGTGCTCGGCCCGATAAAACGGCTCGAACACTTTCTCGAGTTCCGATGGCGGCAACCCCGGCCCCTCGTCCTGGATCCGGATCTCCAGGCGCAATGCATCATCGTCCACAATGACCAGAGCGGACTTTCCGTATTTGACCGCATTGTCGAGAAGATTGCCCAGGCATCGCTTCAAGGCTTGCGGTCTCCCCGCATAGGGTCCCGCAGATTTTCCCTGGATGCTGACCTCGCCGCCCGTTTCGAGCATGTCCGCCTGCAGGCTTTCGAGCAATGCCATGACATCCACCGGCTTCACCGGTTCGCCGTTTTCCAGGCCCCGTAGAAAATCCAGCGTGGCGCCGACCATGGATTCCATTTCATCGAGGTCCTGGACGAATCGCGCTTTTACCTGCGGTTCTTCGAGCAGTTCCGAGCGCAACCGCAGGCGCGTGATCGGCGTCTTGAGATCGTGCGACATGGCGGCGAGAATCCGGGTGCGGTCGCGAATGTAACCGACCAGGCGCGCCTGCATTGTATTGAAGGCGCGCGCGGCGCGCACCACTTCGACCGGACCGTTTTCCGCGAGCGGCGCGCGGTCGATGTTTTTTCCCAGCGCCTCGGCAGCCTCGGACAGCACCTTGAGGGGACGCGTGGCCCATCTCACCGCAATGAGGGACACCGCGATCACGGCGGCGAGGAGCACGCTGAGGCTCAACAGCAGCCGGTATGGCCAGCTCTCGCTTTGTGCCGGCTGCCGCGAATCGAAGGTCACAAGCGTCCCATCGTTGAGACGCACCTGCGCGACGAACGAGAGTCCGCCCGCCGCGGCGAAATGCATCCCAGCCCCGGGCCCCATCCCCATTCCCATGCCCATCCCTCCACCGGGCCATTCCGGTCCTTTGAGACCGCGCATTTCCCCTGGCTTGAACGGCGCACTGCCCGAAACAGCCACCTCGACCGGGCGGCCGTCCCCGAGAAAGCGGCGGAGCATGGCCCCGAACA
>JACQOK010000110.1 GCA_016202565.1 Betaproteobacteria bacterium
CTTTGCCCGCTGTGCAACGCAGAAATGCATCGCAAAAAGTCCTGAATACATGCAATTTAGATTTCGAGCGTACCGCGAAGAACCGGAGATCAACTTCATTCCGTTGATCGACGTGCTGCTGGTGATCCTGATCTTCCTGATGGTCACCACCACTTACTCGCGTTACGCCGAACTGCAGATTAACCTGCCGACCGCCGACGCGAGCAAGCCGCCCGAGCATATCGAACAGATCGATGTCGCCGTCGACGCGCAAGGCAAGTATCTCGTCAACAAATCTCCGGTTGCGTTCCACGGACCGGAAGCTTTCAGCCAGGAATTGAAGCGTGCGGCCGCCAACATGAAGGAGCCGGTGATCATCATCGGGGCCGACGCCAACGCGCCCCACCAGTCCGTGATCAACATCATGGAAGCAGCGCGCATCGCCGGCTACGGCAAGATCACGTTCACCACCCAAGCAAAACAGAAATAAGGAGAGTGAAAGGCGCCAGGCGAAAGGCGTGACAGTCTGCCAGGACCTCGCCAAGTCGCCTCTCTCCTCTCTCACCACATGGCTTGGTTCGAGCGACATTGGTACAGCGTCACGCCGTTGTCTTTCCTGCTTTCTCCATTGAGCATCGTGTTCCATGCGGCGGTTGCACTGCGGCGGGTTTGCTACCGCCTCGGGGTTCTCCGCGTCACCAAGGTGTCCGTGCCGGTGGTTGTCATCGGCAACATCACCGTGGGCGGGACCGGAAAGACGCCGCTTGTGCTTTGGCTCGTCGGCTTTCTTCGCAGCCGCGGGATGCAGCCGGGCATCGTGAGCCGCGGTTACGGGGGCAAGACCGGCGCCCCGCGCCCGGTCACCGCCGCAAGCGATCCGGCCGTCTGCGGCGACGAAGCCGTGATGCTTTCCCAGTGCTGCAACGCGCCCGTCTGGGTCGGGATCGATCGCGCGGCAACGGCACGGGCGCTGCTCGCGGCGCATCCCGCCTGCAACGTGATCGTAAGCGATGACGGTCTGCAGCATTACGGGCTCGCGCGCGATGTGGAAATCGTCGTTGTCGACGGTGGCCGCGGCGTTGGCAACGGTTTCATGCTGCCGGCCGGTCCGTTGCGTGAACCCGCGACGCGGCTCGCCTCGGTCGACGCCATCATCGTCAATGTCAGCCAGTCAGCCGCCGTCGGGCTCAATACCATCGCGCCGGCTGCGTTTGCGATGTCGCTTACGGGCAGCGAGTTCTACAACCTTCTGAATCCCGAGCGGCGCGCCGGGCCCGAGCAGTTCCGCAATCGCCGGGTGCATGCCGTGGCGGCCATCGGCAATCCACAGCGCTTTTTTGAACACCTTCGCCGCCTCGGCGTAAATTTCACCGCACGTCCTTTTCCGGATCATCACATGTTCACCGCCGCAGACCTCGCCTTTGTCGATGCCGATTGCATCGTGATGACCGAGAAGGATGCGGTAAAATGTCGGCGGTTCGCTCACGAGAATCACTGGGTGCTGCCGGTCGCCGCCGAGGTGGATGCCGCTTTCGGCGAACTGGTGCTGGACAAACTGGGGAGAGGACGGCATGGATCCTAAACTGTTCGACATTCTGGTCTGCCCCTTGTGCAAGGGGCCGCTCGTATACAGGAAGGCGCAAGGCGAACTGCTCTGCAAACCCTGCCGGCTCGGCTATCCTATCAGGGACGACATCCCCGTCATGCTCGAGGACGAAGCGCGCAAGCTTCCCGCGGAAGAAGAAGTCTAGGATCGAGGAGCGAGGATTGAGCGGCGTGGGGTGGGGAATGACGAACACTTTCCGGCATTCCGGGCGTTTCCTCAATCCTCCATCCTAATACCTCAATCCTATGGTTGATTTCATCGTCATCATTCCTGCACGCTACGCGTCCTCGCGCTTTCCCGGCAAGCCGCTCGCCGAAATCGCGGGAAAACCGATGCTGGCTCACGTCGCCGAGCGCGCCAGGAAAAGCGGCGCCAGAGAGGTGCTGATTGCCACTGACCATCCGGAAATCGCCGCTGCGGCCGGGCGTTACGGATTCACGGCAGTCATGACGCGCCGCAGCCACGCCTCCGGCACCGACCGGCTGGCCGAGGTCGTGGCCCGGCGGCGCTATCCCGCTCGGCAGATCGTAGTCAACGTCCAGGGCGACGAGCCATTGATCGAGCCGGCGCTGATCAGAGAGGTCGCGTCCAATCTCGCCCGCCACCGCGACGCGCAGATCGCGACCGTTTGCACGCCGATCCACGACGCGCGCGATCTCGCCAACCCCAACATCGTCAAGGTCGTGCTCGACAATGACGGTTACGCGCTCTATTTCAGCCGCGCGCCGGTGCCCCATGCTCGTGACGCCTCTGCCCGCTCGCACGATCCATCGCGCCGCCAGCCAGCCATCCCAAGGGGACTGCCGGTCTACCGGCATCTCGGCCTCTACGCTTATCACTGCGGGTTTCTGCGCCGGTTTACGCGGCTTAAACCGGCTTTGATCGAGCGGTTCGAGGCGCTCGAGCAGCTGCGCGCGCTTGCCCACGGTTTTCGGATCAGTGTCGCCATCACGCACAAGGCGCCGCATCCCGGTATCGACACACCGCAGGATCTGCAGCGCGCACGCCGTCAGTTTCGCCGTGCCTGAGCCGAGTCCGGGTTTCTTGGCGGAACAAAACCGGCTATACTTGCGGGCCCACTGATCCCATGCCTCGTCGCGTCAGCGCGGATGATTTGATGCCGAATGCCGGGGACGCAACCAATAATATCGCCTGCAGGACATCCATCCATGCGCATCTTGCTATTAGGTCTGCCGGGCTCTGGTAAAGGCACGCAAGCCCAGTTCCTGATCGAGAAGTACCGCATTCCCCAGATCTCGACCGGCGACATGCTGCGCGCCGCGATCAAAGCCGGCACCCCGCTCGGGCTGGACGCGAAGCAGTCTATGGACAAAGGCGCACTGGTGCCCGATCACATCGTGATCGAACTGGTCAAACAACGGGTGCAGGAACGTGATTGCGCCAACGGATTCATCATGGACGGG
Organism: Betaproteobacteria bacterium; assembly: GCA_016202565.1. GTDB lineage: Bacteria > Pseudomonadota > Gammaproteobacteria > Burkholderiales > SG8-41 > DSOT01. Next base: position 3,010 of record JACQOK010000110.1, read on the forward strand.
TTCCCGCGAACCCTGCTCCAGGCGGAAGCGCTGCGCACGGCGGGCATCGATATCGACTTCGTCATCGAGATCGAAGTCGGCGACCAGGAAATTCTACGCCGCATGAGCGGGCGCCGCGTGCACCCGGGTTCGGGGCGCACCTATCACGTCGAGTTCAACCCGCCCAAGGTTCCCGGAAAGGACGATGTGACCGGCGAACCGCTCGTCCAGCGTCCGGACGACAATGAACAAACCGTTTTGAAGCGTATCGACACCTACCACACGCAGACCAAGCCGCTGGTCAACTACTATCTCAGCTGGGCGGCAAGCGGCGATCCGCGTGCGCCGCATTACGTCAACATCTACGGCCGCGGCTCGGTCGAGCATATACGCGACAAGATTTTCGCCGCCCTCGCCGCGAAACATAAATGACAAGGATCCCGGATTTCACCGACGCCGACCGCTGGGTCGTGGAGACCGCGCTCAATGAGCGCTACGGCAGGCGCATTAAAGTCGAGCCTGCCGACAGCGAGATCAAGCTCGACCCCGCCTCCAGCGAGATCACGGTGTGTCCCACCTTTTACTGGGAAGAGCAAGGCGTCGAATTCGTCATTTTCAAGGTGGCGGAAAACCGCTACCGGAGCCAGTTCTATTATTCGATCACCGAGCAGTACGGTGTCGGCCGCGATTTCGATGACCTTGCCGAATGCGTTACGGCCACACTCAGGCTGCAGGCCGACCATGAAAAGGACCGCGCCGGCGTCACGTCCGGCAAGACCGGCGCCGACCTGAATAAATAGCCACAGAGAGCACAGAGAACACCGAGGCGGTCGCGCCCTCCCGGCAAAGCGAGGCTGCTCGTAAATGGTAAAATTCGCTGTTTGAACTGCTGGCATCGCTTTCTCTGTGACCTCTGTGATCTCTGTGGCAAGAACTTAGCCGTATGGCCAAGCGCAACGCTCTGTACGCACAGTCCGGCGGCGTGACCGCCGTCATCAACGCCACCGCCTGCGGCGTGATCGAGACCGCGCGCAAGCACCGCAGCCGGATCGGCAAGGTATACGCCGGACGCGACGGCATCATCGGCGTTCTGACGGAGGACCTGATCGACACCTCGAAGGAAACGCCCGCGGCAATCCGGGCACTGCGCCATACGCCCGGCGGCGCATTTGGTTCGTGCCGCTACAAGCTGAAAGGGCTCGAAGAAAGCCGCGCACAATACGAGCGGCTGCTCGCAGTGTTCGAGGCGCATGACATCGGTTACTTCCTCTACAACGGCGGCAACGATTCAGCCGACACCACGTGGAAGATATCGCAACTGGCGGAAAAACTCGGCTATCCGCTCGCCTGCATCGGCATTCCCAAGACCGTGGACAATGATCTTGTCGCCACCGACAACTGCCCGGGTTTCGGCTCGGTCGCCAAGTACGTGGCAACCAGCATGCGCGAGACGGGCTACGATGTTGCGTCGATGGCGCGCACTTCGACCAAGGTATTCGTGCTCGAAGTGATGGGACGGCATGCAGGCTGGATCACGGCGGCGTGCGGGGTGGCTGCCGAAAAGGAAGGCGAGGCTCCGCATATCCTGCTGTTTCCCGAATTGGCCTTCGACCCCGAGCCGTTTCTCGGGCGTGTCGAGGCCGTGGTCAAGGCGTACGGTTTCTGCACGGTCGCGGTCTCCGAAGGCCTCCGAGACCAGGACGGTAAGTTCCTGTCGGAATCGGGCGTGCGGGATGCGTTCGGCCATGCCCAATTGGGGGGCGTTGCGCCGCGCATCGCGGCCCTCGTCAGGAACCGTTTCGGGTATCGCTGCCATTGGGCGGTCGCGGATTATCTGCAGCGCGCCGCCCGCCACATTGCTTCCAAGGTCGACACGCAGCAGGCGTATGCCGTGGGGAAGGCCGCGGTCGAGCTTGCAATCAAGGGCCGCAGTGCGGTGATGCCGATCATCGTGCGCAAGTCCAACCGCCCCTATCGCTGGGCGATCGGGACGGCCGAACTCAAGGACATCGCGAATCGCGAAAAGATGGTGCCGCGCGAATTCATCACGGACGACGGCTTCCACATTACAGCCCGCTGCCGCCAGTATCTCGCTCCCTTGATCGTGGGCGAAGACCCGCCGCCGTTCAAGAACGGCCTGCCGGTGTATGTAAAGCTCAGGAATGTTTCCGTGCCGAAAAAGCTGCAAAGCGAATTCAAAATCTAGCCTTTATGACGCTTGAACGAGCAAGACAGTTGCTGAAGGTGCAGGCCGACTTCGGCGGGTTCTATAATGCCAACTCGTCGAAGCTGATCCTGTCCGAAGTGATGAAGGAGCATGGCCAGCAGGCAGTCGATCAGCTGATCATCGATCTTGGTCTCGATCAGGTATTCGGATTCAAGCCGGGCACGCGCTTCGAAGGCGGCCTCGCGCTGGACCCCAAGCAGAAATAGGTTTTCTTTCACAAAGGCAAAACGGCCAGCCGCACCTAAAAGGCCGACAACCACGAGCATTGTGTAACTGCGTTACCGTGCTCGACCCTCACCCCCGCCCCTCTCCCGAGGGGAGAGGGGAGCGTCGAGCGAAACCGGATCGTCATCCAGTTTCGTAAACATTAATAAGGGAGTGATCATGTCTTACGGTTTGTTATTCGCGCTCATTTGCGCCCTCGCCGGGCTGGTTTACGGCCTTTATTCGATCAAATGGATTCTGGCCCAGCCGAGCGGCAACGAGCGTATGCGCGAGATTGCCGCTGCAATCCAGACCGGTGCCGTCGCTTACTTGTGGCGTCAGTACAAGACCATCGCGATCGTGGGCATCGTGCTGTTTTTCGTGATCGGTTTCGGCCTGCAGTCATGGTCCACCGCGATCGGTTTCGTTATCGGCGCCGTGCTCTCCGGGGCCGCCGGCGTCATCGGCATGAACGTGTCCGTGCGTTCGAACGTGCGCACGGCGGAAGCCGCGCGCTCCGGCCTCAACCAGGCTCTGGAGATCGCCTTCCGCGGCGGCGCCATCACCGGCATGCTGGTCGTAGGTCTGGGGCTGCTCGGTGTTACGGCTTTCTACTGGGTGCTGCTCGGCAGTGCGCCCCACGGCGCCACGGTCAAGGACGTCTTGCACCCGCTGGTGGGGCTGGCATTCGGCGGCTCGCTGATCTCGATTTTCGCACGGCTCGGCGGTGGCATTTTCACCAAGGGGGCGGATGTCGGCGCCGATCTCGTGGGCAAGGTCGAGGCCGGCATCCCCGAGGATGATCCGCGCAATCCGGCGGTGATCGCGGACAACGTCGGCGACAATGTCGGCGACTGCGCCGGCATGGCGGCCGACCTGTTCGAGACCTATGCGGTAACCATCATTGCCACCATGTTGCTGGGCGCATTGCTGCTGTCCAAGCCGGAGATCGCGCCGCTCGCGGTGGTCTACCCGCTCGCGCTCGGCGGTGTTTCGATCATTGCATCCATCATCGGCTGCTTTTTCGTCAAGATTCAACCCGGCAGGAAGATCATGAGTGCGCTCTACAAGGGGGTGATCGTATCCGGCGTGCTCGCGACCATCGCCTTCTACCCCGTCACGGTCTGGCTGATGGGCGACATCGGCGCGCAGTACCCCGAATACTCGGTCATAAAGCTGTTCGGTGCGGCGGTGGTGGGGCTGGTACTCACCGCATTGATGGTGGTGATCACCGAGTACTACACCGCGACCGAATTCGCGCCGGTGCGCCACGTCGCGGCGGCGTCGACCACCGGTCACGCCACCAACATCATCGCCGGTCTCGGCGTGTCCATGAAGGCGACCGCCCTGCCCGTGCTCGCAGTGTGCGCGAGCATCTACGCCGCCTTCGAGTTTGCCGGTCTCTACGGCATCGCGATTGCCGCGACCTCGATGTTGTCGATGACGGGCATCATCGTCGCGCTCGATGCCTACGGCCCGATCACCGACAACGCCGGCGGCATCGCCGAGATGGCGGACCTGCCGAAGGAAGTGCGCGCCATCACCGATCCGCTCGACGCCGTCGGCAACACCACCAAGGCGGTCACCAAGGGTTATGCAATCGGTTCAGCGGGACTCGCCGCCCTGGTGCTGTTCGCCGACTACACTCACGCGCTCGACGCCGCAGGCAAGGCGGTGACTTTCAGTCTCTCCGATCCCGCGGTGCTGATCGGACTTTTCATCGGCGGGCTCGTGCCCTATCTCTTCGGCGCCATGGCGATGGAGGCCGTGGGCCGCGCAGCGGGCGCGGTGGTGGTCGAGGTGCGCCGCCAGTTCAAGGAGATCCCCGGCATCATGGAGGGCACCGCCAAACCGGATTACTCGCGCGCGGTCGATATGCTCACGCGCGCGGCCATCAAGGAAATGATCGTGCCCTCGCTGCTGCCGGTGCTGATCCCAATCGTCGTGGCGATTGTGATGAACCTGCTGATGGGACCCGGGGCGGGAATCAAAGCGCTCGGCGGCGTCCTCGTCGGCACCATCGTCACCGGCCTCTTCGTCGCGATTTCGATGACCACCGGCGGTGGCGCGTGGGACAACGCGAAGAAATACATCGAAGACGGCAACTACGGCGGCAAGGGCTCCGACGCCCACAAGGCGGCGGTGACGGGCGACACGGTGGGCGATCCCTACAAGGATACCGCAGGTCCGGCGGTCAACCCGCTGATCAAGATCATCAATATCGTGGCGCTGCTGATCGTGCCGCTGCTGTAACGCCGGCTGCTGCGGTTAGCTTTTAGCCCGCGTGGAGGAGTGCCGGCCGCGGACGCAGGGACCTTGTACTGAGCTTTGCAAGCTGTCCTCTCTCGGTGGACAATGCAAGGAGGCCCGCCGGTCGAAAACGTGCGGGCGCGCTTGATGAAGGGGGGACCGGTGTCGTCTCGACTTGATGTCTTGCCGGAGGCCGCACCCGCCACACGTGGCCCGACCGCGGCGGACGCGCAGAAGCGCGCCCCAGGTCGTCATCTTCGGCTCTTCTACATGATCCGCACCGCCTCCGTGCTTGGCGCGCTCGGAATGGCGTTCTGGTACCTCGTCCAGGCGGGGTCGTTCAGCCGCTATCACGTTCTCGTCTTCCTCCTCGGTCTTGCCTATCCCCACTTCTCGTACTTCCTGGAAACGAGGCTCGAAGCGAGCCGCCAGATCGAACATACGACCTTGCTGCTGGACGCGTTCATCAGCGGGTCGGTGATGCACTTCATGGATTTTTCGCTGTTGCCGAGCCTGGCGGTGGCCATGATCGCCATCGCGAACCCCGTTGCCTACACCGGCTTCTCGATGATCGGGTGGTCGGTGCTTGCCATGCTCCTCGGGATTGCGCTGCCAAGCTGGACGTATGGGCTCAACTTCGCTCCGGGCGGCCTGCTGGAAATCAATCTGACCGCGGCAATCTACTTGTTCATCTACTACTGCATGTTCGCGTACGCCGTGTTCGTGCGCACCAACGCATTGCAGAAATCGCGTCGCGAACTGCACCAGCAGAAAATCATCGTCGAGATCGAGAAAAAGCGCTCCGATGCCCTGCTTCTGGGCATCTTGCCCGACGCCGTGGCGAAGGAGTTCGAAAGCACGGCAGCGGTTGCCCCGCGCCGGCATGAACGCGCCGCCGTCCTTGCCCTTGCCCTCCCGGAACTATCGCGCTCGGCTGAAAAACTGGGCCCGGCCGAGTTCTTCGCCGAGCTCAACCATGTATTCAAGGCGCTCGACGCAATCTGCGGCAGACATGGCCTGGAAAGCATCAAAGCAAGCGGCGACCGCTACCGAGCGGCTTGCGGTCTCGGGCAGCACAGCGTGGCCGATGCGGAGGCGATCCTGCGGGCTGCGCTCGAGATCCGGCGCTTTCTCGAAGAACACAATGCTGCTCGCGCCGCTCGCAACCTGTCGCCGCTCTCATTTCAGATCGCGGCGCATGCAGGTGCCGTCGTCGCGGGCGTGGTGGAAACGCGCAAGTTCGGCTACGACCTCTTCGGTGACGCGGCGGTGGACGTCGAACACATATTGCGCCATGCGCCCTGCGGTGACGTCGTTGCCACAGGCGCGCTTTGCGAACGGGAAGGAAGCGGCTTCGCGTTTCGGCACCTCGAGGACGTGCCGGTCGGGAAAGACCGCAGGATTTCTCTCTATGTCGTTACCCCTTCGTCGGGTCGCCCATGAGTCGTGGCGCCACGGATTGCCGCGAGCATACGCACGCTGATCTCCTCACGGCGGCGCTCTCCCGGCTCTTCGGGCAACTCGAAGCACACGCTCTTGCCGATCTCGTTTCGCGCATCGAATTGCAGGAACTGGCGCGCGGCGAACGGCTTTACCTTCAAGGCGAGCCCGGCACCAACATGCACATTCTGCTTACCGGCCGGCTGCAGGTACGCGTAAAGACCGAGGACGGCACGGAGCGTGTAGTCGCGCATCTGCAACCGGGGGAAGCGGTGGGCGAAATGGCCCTGTTGACCGGCGCGAGGCGCGCCGCGACCATTGTGGCCACACGCGACTGCACGCTTGGGGCGCTTACTCGGCAGGATTTCGACAACATCGTCTCACGGCACCCGGACGTGTTCTCCCATATCGCGCGTTTTGTCATCGGAAGGCTCACCAACACTCAGGCGCGCGCCGCCGTGCGATCGCTCGCACGCACCATCGCGATCGTTCCGCTGCATGCGACCATCGATCGGGACGCGTTTTGCCGCCGGCTGCAACTGGCGCTGTTGCGGTTCGGTTCGAACATTCGTCTGGACAGCACCATCATGCGGCATCGGTTCCCCGCGGGATTCGCCGGCGGCGAAGCAGATCGGTTCCTGGACGAATGCGAGCACACACACGACTTCGTGCTGCTCGAGGCGAGCGATCGGCCGACCGACTGGACGCGCAAGTGCCTCGGGTTCGCCGACCGCATCCTGCTGGTGGCGTCCGGCACCGCTCCGCCGCAGCTGACGGCGCTGGAGCGCGACCTCCTCGCCCATGTTGATCGCGAGGGCTACGTGCTGCCCGAGCTCGCCATTCTGCACCCGGCCGGCGTGCAGCCGGCAGGAACCCGCGACTGGCTTTCCGGCAGGTCGCTCGCGCGCCACTACCACGTCCCGATGGGCGGCAGCGAGGGCTTCAACCGGCTGGCACGTTTCCTCGCGGACCGGGCCGTCGCGCTCGTGCTCGCGGGCGGCGGCGCACGCGGCTTTTCCCACCTCGGCGTCATCCGCGCCCTGCGCGAACACGGCATCCCGATCGATGCCGTCGGCGGGACCAGTTTCGGCGCGATCGCCGCGACGGGGCCGGCGCGCTGCATAGAAATCGAACACATGATCGAGGAGTTGAGCCACGCCTTCATCAATGAGCGGCCGCTCGACGATTACACTGTTCCCGTGGTGTCCGTCATTCGCGGCGACCGTCTCGACCGGCTCCTCGCGCATTACCTCGACATGGACATCGAGGACCTGCCGATTCCCTATTTCGCGGTATCGAGCAATCTTTCGGCAAACCGGGTCGAGGTGCACGACCGCGGCAGCCTGTGGCGTGCCGTGCGCGCGAGCATATCGCTTCCCGCCATTCTGCCGCCGGTGCTGCGGGACGGGAACCTGCTGATTGACGGCGGTGTGCTGAACAATCTTCCCGTCGACGTCATGCGCGAGCGCATTCACGGCCGTATCATCGCGGTCGACCTGTCGGTCGAGCACGAGTATCGGCTGGCGCAGCAGGCGCTTCCCACCGGGTTCGAGTACCTGAAGGGACGACTCCTGCCCTGGAAGGAACCGATAGAGGCGCCGACGCTCGCGCGCGTGATCATGAAGACCACCACGCTCGCGAGCCGGCGGGAGGTCGAGATCGCGCGGCGATCGGCGGACCTCTACATGAACGTCCCGCTCGCGGAATACGATCTGCTCGACTGGGCAAAATTCCACGCGATTGTGGACCGCGGTTACCAGTACGCCTGCCGGACGCTCAGCGAGCACACCGCCGCGAACCCTGCCATCGTTCATCGGGAAGACGCCTTCGACTTGTTGGCGGCGGCACGGCTCACGCTATAATTGCACCCTACCGGATTGCAGCGGACGCTCAATTACGCGCCGCTGAATCCGGTCAGTTCAGAGAAAAGTCCCGACGGAGTCATGAAGTATTCATTCGAAGAACGCAAGGTCGTCTGCAAGGGCGACTACTGGATCGCACCCAACGCGGTTGTGATCGGCTCGGTGATCCTCGAAAACAACGCGAGCGTCTGGTTCGGCTGCATCGTGCGCGGCGACAACGATGTCATCACCATCGGCGAGAACTCGCAGTTGCAGGACGGCTGCGTGGTGCACGTCGACCCTGGCCTTCCGGTCACGATCGGCCGCAACGTGAGCGTGGGCCATATGGCGATGCTCCACGGTTGCACCATCGGCGACGGCAGCCTGATCGGAATCAAGGCGGTCGTCCTGAACGGCGCCAAGGTCGGCAAGAATTGCCTCATCGGCGCCAACGCCCTCGTCGCAGAAGGAAAGGAGATCCCGGACGGCTCACTGGTGATCGGGTCACCCGGGAAAGTGGTGCGGCAGCTCTCGCCCGAGGAAATAAAGCGCATCAACGGTGCCTCGGAGAACTACGTCAGGAAATTCAAGCGCTACAAAGCCGACTTCAAGCCCGACGGGGCTTGATTCCGTAACTCGTTGATTGTTGGCGCGCCCCGCAGGATTTGAACCCACGACCCCTGGTGCGTAGCTCGGCGCAACTTATTGGCGTGCACGAGCCCGTAGCGTCCCACCGTGACGTGCGAGCCTATGACGTCCGGGAAAACACGGTCGGCGATGTGCACGGTGCTCGCTTCGCCAAACCAGCAGTAAGACAAGAGGATCATCGCGGTTAAAAGACCGGCGTCTCCCGGTAGGTGCCCCAAAGCGTCTTCAATCGGTCGACGATTTCGCCCATTGACGCGCCCGCCCGGACCAACTCTATAGTCACCGGCATGATGTTTTCGTCCTCGTTGCGCGCGACTGCGACGAGCCGGTCGAACAGCCTCTCGACCTCGCGCTGATCGCGATCGCGGCGCACCCGCTTCAACCGGTCGATCTGGCGCTGGGCGGTCGTCGGGTCGTAGGCATGAGTCTCGATATCGACCTTTTCGTCGGGCTCGGCGAACTTGTTGACGCCCAGAACGACTTTCTCGCCCTTGGCTTTCTTGATCGCAGTCTCGTAAGCAAAGTCCGCGATGCGGCGCTGGAACCAGCCTTCCTCGATAAGCTTGATCGTGCCGCCGCGGCGGTCCACTTCCTCGATGACCTCGAATATCGCGCGCTCCATCTGCGTGGTGAGATGCTCCACGTAGTAGGAGCCCCCGAGGGGGTCGATCACGCTCGCTGCGTTCGACTCGTCCGCGATCACCTGCTGGGTGCGAAGCGCGATCTTCATCGCCTCCTCGGTCGGAATGGTGAAGGCCTCGTCCATTCCGTTGGTGTGCAGGCTCTGCGTGCCGCCCAGGACGGCGGACAGCGCCTGCAGCGTCGTGCGAATGATGTTCACCATGTACTGAGGCTTCGTCAGGCTCGCCGCGGCCGTCTGCGTATGGAAGCGCAGGCGCATGGAATCGGGATTCTTCGCGCCGAAGCGCTCCTTCATGATCTTAGCGTAGGCCCGGCGCACCGCGCGGAACTTCGCGATCTCCTCGAAGAAATCCCCCTGCGAGACGAAGAAGAAGGCAAGGCGCGGAGCGAATTCGTCGACATGCATGCCGGTCTTCGTCACCTTTTCCACGTAAGTGATGAGGTTGCAGAGCGGGAAGGCGACTTCGTCGAGCGGTGACGAGCCCGCTTCGGAGATGTGATAGCCGGAGATGTTGATCGGGTTGTAGCGCTTCATGTTGCGCGCGCAATAAGTGATGCAGTCGCGCACGATCCGTACCGAGGGGCGGATGGGAAAGGCCCATTCCTTCTGCGCCATGTATTCCTTGAGAATGTCGGCCTGGATCGTGCCGGAAAGCTTGTTCAGGTCCAGGCCGCGCTTCTGCGCGACGGCGACGTACATGGCGAGCAGAATCCAGGCCGACGGATTGATCGTCATCGACACCGAGTTGTTCTCGAGGTCGATGCCGTCGAAGAGAAGCTCCATGTCGGCCATCGTGTCGATCGCGACGCCCTCGCGCCCGACCTCGCCTTCGCTCATGGGATGATCGGAGTCGTATCCCATGAGGGTCGGCATGTCGAAGTCGGTGGACAGCCCTGTCTGACC
>JACQOK010000103.1 GCA_016202565.1 Betaproteobacteria bacterium
GAATCGGGACTCAAGGGCTACGAGTCGAGCCAGTGGTACGGGGTGCTCGCGCCCGCGGGGACACCAAACGACATCCTCAACCTGCTCAACTCGCACATCGTGAAGGTCATGCGAGCCGCGGACATGAAGCAGCAGCTCAGCAACGCTGGCAGCGTCACCGTCGGCAGCACCCGCGAGGAGTTCGCCGCCCACATCAGGACGGAAATCGTGAAATGGGCAAAGGTCATCAAGGAGTCCGGCGCCCGCGTCGACTGACCTGGCCAAGCCCTAACGCGCTCAAGGAGATCGCAATGAATCAACTCACTTCGCCGCATGTAGGATATGAAACGCAGGCCCTTACTCTCAAGAAGCGTCTTGCCAAGGTGCATCGCATCATCACGGCCGGTGGTCTGTGGCCGATAACCAAGGGCCACGTCAGCTGCCGCGTTCCCGGGACCGACCATGTGCTGATTCTCGGACACATTCATTCCGAGGGGCGCAATCTTGCCGATACCGACGTGGACGACATTGTCACGGTGGACATCGAGGGCAATTTCATCGAAGGGCGCATTGAGGCGGTCGACGAGCGCTACGCCCACACCGAGGTCTACAAGGTCCGGCCCGATGTGCACGCGGTCGTTCACGCGCACCCCAGCATGGCGACCGCATTCGGCATTGCGGGGGTGAACATTCTGCCGGTGGGCAATCGCGGCGCCATTTTTGCGCCCAAGGTGCCGATCCTCGAATTCGACAAGCAGATCGACACGCCGGCGCGCGGCAAGATGGTGGCAGAGGCCATCGGTAAAGGCTGCGCGGTCGTTTTGAAAAACCATGGTGTCGTGGTGACCTCCGACACGATCGAAAACGTGTGCATCTCGCTCTTTGCGCTCGAGGAGACTGCGCAGCTCCATTGGTATGCGGCCCAGTTGGGCAAGGTCGAGCCGGTTTCGGATGCCGAGGTGCGCGGCGTGATGACGGGCACCCGCTACGAGGAGTTTTTCGCGCACGTCTGGGGCCACTACGAAGCGCTCGATCCGCGGAATCGCAGTTGATGCGAGGCGTGCCGCACGGCGAGCACATTTTCGGTGCCGCACTGATTGCAGTCGGCTTGTTTGCGCTTTACGCAAGGACCGACCTTCCTCTTGGTACGCTGCGTGAACCTGGATCGGGATTTTTCCCCGGCGCGGTCGCCGTCGCACTGATACTGTTCGCAGCGCTGGCCCTGATCAGCAGGAATTCCCAGACCGGCAGACGGCGCGCCGAACCGCGCGGCATCGCACGTATATCGATCCTGTCGGTGTTGATTGCCACATATGCCTCGCTTCTGGCAGCGGTGGGGTTCGTGCTGTGCACCGTGGTGTTGCTGCTGGTGACCCTTCGCGGGCTGGGGATGGTGGGATGGCTGCCAGCAGTGCTTTGGGCTGCTGGCGGATCCGCCGGGTGCTACTTTCTGTTCACGCGGCTCGGCATGCCGCTACCGGGCGGGCTGTTGGCGTTCTGAGCGGCGTGCATGGATATTCTGAGCAGCCTGGCTCTCGGTTTCTCGGTTTCGCTTGAGCCGGCAAATCTTGCTTACTGTTTCATCGGGGTGCTCCTCGGGACTGTAATCGGCGTGCTTCCCGGTCTTGGCTCGGCAGCGACCATTGCGCTGCTTCTTCCCATCACCTATCGAATACCCCCGACCTCGGCCGTGATCATGCTGGCGGGAATCTGGTACGGCTCGATGTACGGCGGTTCGACGACATCGATATTGCTGCGTGTTCCCGGCGAATCCGCCTCCGTCATGACTTGCATCGACGGATTTGAAATGGCAAAGCGCGGACGAGCCGGAGCTGCGCTGGGTATCTCGGCCTTCGGGTCATTTATCGCCGGGACGTTAGGACTGCTCGGTCTGATTTTCCTTGCGCCGCCGCTCGCGGAATTCGCACTCGACTTCGGCCCGCCGGAATACTTCGCGCTGACGCTGGTGGGCCTTACGCTCGTCAGCTTTCTTGGCAGCGGTCCCTGGCCAAGAGCGCTGGCGATGGCCGCTCTCGGCCTGCTCCTGGGGACCGTAGGGCTCGATCCGGTGCGCAGCCAGGCGCGCTTCACCTTTGGCACGCTTTCGTTGCAGGGTGGCATTGAGATCATTCCGATGGTCATGGGACTCTTTGGACTGTCGCAGGCGTTCACCATGATCGAACGGCGGGCGAGCGTAGAGGAAATCGCGGCAATGCCGAAGCGGTTACGCGAGTTGCTGCCAAACCGGGACGAATGGCGTCTTGCGATTGGCGCCATCCTCCGCGGAAGCCTGGTGGGCTTCCTGGTCGGTGTCCTGCCCGGCGCCGGGGCGACGATTTCGAGCTACGTCGCGTATGCCGTGGAAAAGCGCCGGTCGCCCCATCCGGAACGATTCGGCACCGGAGCCATCGAAGGCGTGGCCGCACCCGAATCAGCCAACAACGCCGCGACCGCGAGCGGATTCATTCCGCTGCTCACGCTGGGACTGCCGGCGAACGTGGTCATGGCGCTCATGCTCGGCGCTTTCATGCTCCACGGTGTCACGCCGGGGCCGATGCTGCTCGTTCAGAAACCCGACATGTTCTGGGGCATCGTCACCAGCATGTTCATCGGGAACCTCATGCTTCTTGTCCTGAACCTGCCGCTCATCGGGGTATTCGCCAGGGTGGCGTACATGCCTTCCAGCTATCTGGTCCCGGTAATCGTGCTCGCCTGCGTCATCGGGGCCTACGGGGTGAACAACAACCCGGTCGACATCCTCGTCATGCTCGGCTTCGGGATATTCGGTTATCTTGCCGAAAAGTCCGGCTACAGTCTGGCGCCGCTTGTCCTGGCTTTCGTGCTGGGCCCGCTGATGGAGACTTCGCTGCGACAGTCGCTGATCCTCTCCCAGGGAAGTTTCGGCATATTCTTCGAGCGGCCCATCACCGCCGCATTGTTCGCGCTGGGGGCGGCGGTAGTGATCGTGCCGGTCCTGCGGTTGGTGCTGAGGTGGCGCGCGTTCGGCAGGTTTCTTAAAAAGGTGAAAATGTGACCATGGATGCCGCGGCGCTTAACCTCACCACCGAGGTCACCGGGTACGGACGGTTTCTTTTCCTGCACATGGACGCCGAGAAGGTCGATTCGGCACTGCTGCAGTCGATTGAATCGTTCGGCAGCGAATTCGAGAACATGCACTTCGTCGACGGCCATCCGACCGAAGACGCAGCGCGGGGTGGCCGATTGCAGTACCTGCGCGCCGAACCGGGCATGATGGCGGATCGCGACCTCCGGGATGAGGGGATATCGCATGCCAGCGCGATGATCCGGCTCGAAGGCCGCATGCTCGAGCCGTTGGTCGCCTATGAGAGTGCCATGCGCCCGGTCATCGAGGAGCGCGGCGGGCAGATCCACGTCCGGGCCGGTGTGCAGAAACCGCGCAGCTACACGAGTTACGCCATGACGCAGTTCGCCTATGCCCGCGCGCTTGCTCCGGCCTCCGCGTCCCAACACCCGTTTGGCGTGGTGACGCCGCAGAACAAGACCAGAGGATGGTGGGACATGGACTGGATGCGCCGGGAAAGCCTTTTCCTTCCGCAATATGACCGGGACGGCAACATGCTCGCCAAAGGCCATGCCCTTGCCTCGGCCGCGGGCATACCGTGCATCAACCGGCGCCTGTACCATCATCCGCAGGGGTATGGCCTCGACGCTCGCTATGATTTCATCGGATACTTCGAATTCGCCGAGGCCGACGCCCCCGTCTTCCGCGCGGTCATGGAGGGCCTTCGTGATCGCACGCAAAATCCCGAATGGAATTATGTGCGCGAAGGGCCGGAGTGGTGGGGCAGGCGCGTGGCCCGCGTCGAGGAATTGTGGCCTCCCGCGTAGACGCTCGCTGTCGGCCTTCGCAAAAGGGCTGACAGCTTTGTGGAAGGCCCGCAGACACTTTCCGAAACTGGAGCAGGCCGAGCTGCTTTTTCTCGACCCTACTGCCAGCGCTCCGCCAGCTTCAGAAGTCCATCCGCGCTTTGCGTCTTTTCGTCGTACTTGACCGTGACGACGTGGTCTCCGACGGCCACAGAACCGATGGCATTAATCATGAGGGTGATCTCTTTTCGCGGTGCGACGAATTCGCCGCTTCGAACGTCGCCAACGGCCAGCGTCACGCGGTTGGCGGAAATCCCCGTGACCTGACCGACCGCCTCATGGATGGTGGGTTTCCCCGCAGGATTGATGCCAATGAGGACGAACTTCAGAGATCCGGCGCCTGCGTTCCGAAAGAACCACATGCCCTTCTGCGAGCTGAGGCATAGCTTCGGGCCCGGCCCGCAGGTCATTAGGGTTTCGCCTCCCGGTCCCTGGACGCCTATCGTGCCCTCGAGGACGTAAAGCAGCTTGGGGCCGAAGTCCGTGTGCCAAGGGCTTCTTCCCCCGGGGCGCATCATGCGCTCGCCGCCCGCGAGAACGACCGTCCCCTGCGGGAGGGCGGTGGTCTCCATCTTCCCGCCGTCAAACAGTGCGCGCCTTTTCCCCTGGCCAAATTCTTCCGCGTTGGCCATTACCGTCCAAGCCCCAAAAGCCGCTACAAGGAATAAACACGTGTGCTTTCTCATCGTCCACCCCCACTTCTGTCGTCTTAGGAGGCGATCCCGAGAAGGGATTCCTCTAACTTGACATAGACGTGATGAGCAATGCCTGTGCCAAGCCGCCAGTCTTATGCGGAATCGATACAGGATGAGGATTTAAAGCGGAAAGTTGCGGCGCGCAGCGATGGCCCTTACTGAAAGAGTAGGGCGCAGCGTATGGTTACGGATACAGTGCGTATTGCAACAGATACGGCGGATCGAGAGCGTGCAGTGCGCCCCTTGCGCAGCGCTACTCCAGTTACTGAATCGAATATCGCCGCTTCAGTTACTTGATCACTTTGTCGGCGCGGATCAGGATTTCGGGCGGGAAGGCGAGGCCGATCTGTCTGGCGGTCTTGAGGTTGACGAACAGTTCAAAGCGCGTGGGTTGCTCGACCGGAAGCTCCGCCGGGTTGGCGCCTTTGAGTAGCTTGTCGACGTAAGCGGCGGCGCGCCGGTAGGAGTCCGCCAGGTTGGTGCCGTACGACATGAGCCCACCCGCCTCGACGAACTCGCGGTCGTCGTAGATTGCCGGAAGTTTGCTGTTTGCCGCCAATTCAGCGATGCGGCCGCGATTGATGACGAGAAGCGGGCTCCTGATCGTAATGAGGGCGTCGGCACGTCGCATGACCGCGGCCCCCAACGCGCCCTCGAAGTCGTCGACGCTGCGTACCTCAAGCGATTGCAGTTGCACGCCCAGAGTCCGCGCGGCAGCCTGTAATTCCTTAAACGCGGGCGGGCTGTTTCGGGAAGACGGATTCCACAACACCGCCACGCGGGACACCCGCGGCACCACTTCGAGCAGCAACTCCAACCGCTTGCCGAGAAGCGGCATGGAATAGGAAGCCACGCCGGTAATGTTGCCGCCGGGGCGCGCGAGGCTGGCGACCAACCCTTCCTCGACCGGATCGCTGGTGCTGCGCATCACGATCGGAATGGTCCTGGTGGCCCTTTGAACGGCGCGAGCGACCGGGGGCTCGAGTGCCACCAGGACATCAACCTTGAGCTGGATCAACTCGGCCGCAAGCTCGGGCAGCCGCTCGAGCTTTCCTTCCGCGGAACGATGCTCGATGATGATGTTCTGGCCGTCGATGTAACCGAGATCCCGCAGTCCTTGCCGGAATGACTCCTGGCGGACACCGGTAACGGGAGCGCCGGTAAGCGACAACCAGCCGATGCGCGGCACTTTCGGCGCCTGCTGCGCCGCAGTGTCCAGGGTGACACCGATGCATATCGCGATCCCGCAACAGATTCTCAACAGCCGCTGCATGACGCGCGCTTAATTCGTACTGTGCCCATGCATCACTCGATGCCCAGCGATTTGAGCAACCTCGCGAGGTACGTTCGTTGCAGGCCGAGAACCCGGGCCGCCGCCGCGCGGTTGCCCTGCGTCTGGGAGAGCACACGTGTAATCAGATCGCGCTTGTAGTCCTGCAGCGCAGCCCGGTACGACAACGCTTCGCGCGCCACATCCGATGCTGCAGAGGCGATCGTTGCCGGCAGATCCTCAACCCCCAGCTTCGGTCCGGAACCCAGCACCACCGCGCGTTCGATCGCGTTGGCAAGTTCACGCACGTTGCCGGGCCAGTGATAGGCCGATATTCTTGTTTCCGCTTCGGGCGTTATGCCGGTGAAGTTTTTCTTGGTCTCGGACGCGAACCGCTGCAGGAAGTGCTGTGCCAGCACGGGAATGTCTTCTCGGCGTTCACGCAGGGGCGGCAAACGGATCGGCACGACGTTGAGGCGATAGTAGAGGTCCTCGCGAAACTCGCCGTCCTTGACCGCCTGTTCCAGATCGCAGTTTGTAGCAGCGATGACCCGGACGTCGACGCGTATCGGCCTGGTGCCGCCGACACGCTCGAATTCGCGTTCCTGCAAGAACCTCAGCAGCTTGGTCTGAAGTTCGGTGGAGATATCACCTACTTCGTCAAGAAATACGGTCCCGTCGTCGGCCAGCTCCATCTTGCCCTTCTTGAGCTGATGGGCTCCGGTGAACGCGCCTTTCTCGTGGCCGAACAACTCGCTTTCGAGCAGTTCCCGCGACAGGCCGACGCAGTTGATCGCGACGAACGGCCGGTCGCGGCGGTCGCTCCACGCGTGGATCGCGCGCACCAGGATTTCCTTGCCGGCGCCGCTTTCGCCCAGCACGAGGATCGTTGCTCTGCTCTGCGCCGCTTTTCTGGCGGCGTCGATCACCTGGGCCATCCTGGGGCTGTCGCCGGTGATCAACTGGTAGCGCTGATTGATCTCTTGCGCGAGGAGATCGAGCCCCGTTCGGAGCTTTTGCTGCTCCAGCGCTTTCTGTGCCGCCAGGGCCACGTGTTCCGGCTCAAACGGCTTGGTGATGAAATCGCAGGCGCCTTGTTTGATCGCCTCGACCGCGCGTTCAATCGTGCCGTGGGCGGTGATGATGATGACCGGGACATCGTGTTCCCGGCCGCGGATCTGTGCGAGCACCGCCGGGCCGTTCATGTCCGGCATCATGTAGTCGAGCAGCACCAGATCGGGTTGCGTGGACTCGATTTTCGCGAGCGCCTCGGCACCGCAGTTGGCACGCTCGATCAGGTAGCCGCGATCAACCAATTCCTGCTCAAGAATATCGAGATTGAACGGCTCGTCATCCACGATCAGAATCTTGTGGGGCATGGTCACGGCCCTCAGATGTATTTTCTTATTTTCGCCAACAACTCGTTCTCGTCGATCGGCTTGGCGAGGTAATCATCGCAGCCCGCCGCGCGCGCTCTCGCTTCGTCACCGACCATCGCGTGCGAGGTGACCGCGATGATCGGAATGTGCTTGAGAGCGTTGTCTGTTTTGAACCGCCTGCTTGCCTCCCATCCGCTGAGGCCGGGGAGTCCCAAGTCCAGCAGGATCAAATCGGGTTGTTCCTGCGCCGCCTTTTGCAAGCCCTGTTCGCCATCCGCGGCGACGATCACCTGATACTCGTCCGTGAGGAGCTGAACCAGCAGGTCGCGGTTGAATTCCGCGTCGTCAATTACCAGGATTTTCTTGTGTGCCATGCTGGCCGGAAACAGATTTGGTTTGCCACACCACTGGCAGGCTTACGGAAAACCTGGTGCCTCTGCCCACCTCGCTTTGCACCGTGATCTCACCACCCAGCAGGGTGACGAGCTTTTTCACTATGGCGAGCCCGAGGCCGGTGCCGCCATGGCGTCTGGCGCTCGGCATATCGATCTGGCGGAATTCATCGAAGATGCACTCGAGGCCCTCCGGTCTGATGCCGATCCCCGTATCCGAGACGGCGAGTTTCAGCACACCGTCGGCGTGCGCCGCCGATATCGTAATCGCGCCCTGCTCGGTGAAGTTCGCGGCGTTGCTCAGCAGGTTGAGAACGATCTCCTTGACCTTTTCACGGTCGGTGATCAGCGCAGGCATATCGGGGTCGACCTGCGCGGTCAATTGGACGCGGTCGTCTTTCAGGTTCGGCTCAATCGACGCGAACGCCTCGGCGATGAGCGCGTCAAGCTGGAATGGCGCCGCGTATACTTCCATCCGTCCGGCTTCGATTTTGGCGAGGTCAAGCAAGCCGTTAATCAACCGCAGCAAATCCTCCGCACTGATCAGCACCTTCTGCAGGTTTTCTCTTTGTAAGGCGGGAATCTGGCCGTCGGTCTTGCGCAACACCAGGCGCGTAAAGCCGATGATGGCGTTGAGCGGTGTGCGCAACTCGTGGCTGACGCTGGCGAGAAACTGCGATTTGTGTCTGCTCGCTTCGTCCAGGCGCTGGTTGACCATTGCAAGCTCGTGCGTACGCTCCTCGATCTTGCGCTCCAGGCCGCTGTAAGCATCCTGCAAAGCAGCGGTCATTTTGTTGAATTCTCCGGCAAGGATCTCGATTTCATCGCCGCTCTTGATATCGAGCCGGAAACCCAGGTCGCCGCCGCCGATCCGCTCGGCGCCCCGGCGCAGCGTCTGCAACGGGCGCACCACCCGGTTTGCCAGGAACAGGCTCGCCAGCAGCGCCACGATCAGCCCGACCATGAACAGGCCGGAGGTGCGGAATATCGTGGCGTAGAGCGGCTCGTACGCTTCTGCAAGCGGCCGTTCGATGATGACCGCCCAGCCCAGCGCGGGGATTAACGCAGCGGAACTGAGGACCCTTTCACGGCGGAGGTTTTCCGTCACTACAGCTGCTGGTTTAGCGGTGCGCGGCTCGAATGCGGCCTGTACTTGCTTGAGCTGAGACAGGTTTCGTCCTTGCAGCACCAGGCTCATGTCGGGATGAGCGATGAGGTTCCCGGCGCGCGTCACCGCGTAGGCGTAGCCGGCCTTGCCGACCCGAATTGCGGACACCACGTCCCAGACATACTTCAAATTGACCTCCGCCAACAGGACGCCGATCACTTCACCGGCGTAACGTTCGATGGGGACGGCTACGGTCATGTAGGGCTCGGAGCCGCGCACGAAATAGACGGGACCGAAAAAGGACCGCCCGTGGCGCGCGTTGACAAGCGCGTCCGGGGGCGCAGCCCCCCGTTTGTTGCCTCGAGAAATCATGTCGATGCGCGAGGCTTCGCCGCGTCTCACACCGTCGTTATCGAACGCGACCGCCGAGGTGATTGCGGGCGTGATCAACAGCAGCCTCTCTAACTCAAACCTGTAGCCGGATGAAAGTCCATGCAGGGCAATTTCGCGGCTTTTGGTTACACCTTTTATAGTGCGCTCGATTTCCAGAATGAAATTCTCAATCTTGAAAGCTGCAGCGTTGGTGATTTCCCGTTGCAGCGTCAGGAGCTGTTCGCGGCTTTCCTGATAGCGGAAGTAGACCTCCAACGAGCCGCTGGCGATCAGTCCGCCGCCGATCAGGACCACCGAGGCGAGCAGGTAATGGCGGACCAGCCGTCCTCGCGGGCGTACCGGGAATATTCTGTTGAAAGGCGAGTCCGTCAAATTGGCGCGGACTATGTCGGCTTGCGCTTCGGGAATCGAGTTCATCAGCCATCCCTCCCGCCGTTGTCGCCAGCATGATGCTAGGATACTCCCCAGAGGCTTGGCAACAAGCCTCGCCAGCCGCATCCAGCAGATCGCGTTACAAGCGCGGCTCAGGGTTGCGGAAGCGCAGACAGCTCAGGCACAGTACGGGGGTGGCGCCGCAAGCGATCTTTCCGCGCTGATTAACGCCGCGGAAGGAATGAATAAGCGGTAAGCAATGAGCGTAGAGCGTAGCCCGGATGGAATGAAATGAAATCCGGGGCCGGGAGAAGCGGGAACGAAGGCCCCCCAAAAAACTGGGTTCCCGGAATCCGCTTCGCTTCTTCCAGGCTACCCGCTACCTGCTCGCTTACCGCTTACCAATAAAGGAGCGAACATGAGTTTCACCGTCATTGAACAGACCACACCACGTGTGCATCGCTCCGAACTCGCGGTGCCGGGATCGACGCTGGCGCTGTTTGAGAAGGCCGCCAAGTCGGCAGCTGATGTGATCTTTCTCGATCTCGAGGACGCCGTCGCGCCGGACGACAAGGATCAGGCGCGGAAAAACGTGATCGCGGCCCTCAACGACGTCAACTGGGGAAACAAGACGACGTCGGTGCGCATCAACGGGCTCGACACGCACTACATGTACCGCGACGTAGTCGAGATCGTGGAGAACTGTCCCCGGCTCGACCTGCTCTTGATACCGAAGATTGGCGTGGCGGCGGACGTCTATGCGGTCGACATGCTGGTGACGCAGATCGAGCAGGCGAAGAGGCGCGACAAACGCATCGGGTTCGAGGTGCTGATCGAAACGGCGCTGGGTTGGAGCAATGTCGAGGCGATCGCCCAATCCAGCAGGCGGCTCGAGGCGATGTGTTTCGGCGCGGGAGATTTTGCGGCGTCCATGCGCATGCGCACCACGGTGATCGGCGGGCTCAATCCGGATTACGGCGTGCTCACCGACCGCGACGCGCGGGGTGAGCGCCGTTTTCTGCAGGGCGATCCCTGGCACGCCGCGCAGGCGCGTGTGGTCGCCGCGTGTCGCGCCCATGGACTTCGACCCGTGGACGGGCCGTACGGGGACTTCAAGGACGCCGCGGGCTTTCTCTCCGCCGCGAAGCGTGCGGCCGTGCTCGGGTTCGAGGGGAAATGGGCGATCCATCCTGCGCAGATCGAGCTCGCCAACGAGGTGTTCAGCCCCACGCCGGAAGAGGTCGAAAAGGCGCGCCGCATCGTCGAGTCCATGGAACAGGCGGCGAAGGAAGGGCGCGGCGCCGTGCAGCTCGATGGCCGTCTTATCGACATTGCCAGCATTCGCATGGCACAGAACCTGCTCAAGAAGGCGGAAGCAATCGCCTCAGCCGGGCGCGCCTAGCCCGGTCGGCCCCCGCGCCGACTCGTACCTTTGCTGCGGCGGATGCTCCTGTCACAATATGCCGCATGCAGAAGACAGCGGCGGCGCAGGAAGTCGTGACACCCGCGGTGGAATCCTCCGGACCGGAGGCGGCGATCGATCCGCTTGCCGGTGCGCCGGGTGCCGCAACGCCGCAGATATTCGCGGAACAGGTAAGGCATCTTTACCACTTGTCACGCGCCGGCTATTTCGGCACGGCGATCAACGGTGCGATCGTCACTTTCACCCTGTGGGACGTCGTCGCTAATGCGCTGCTCGCGGGGTGGTTCGCAGTGGTGCTGGCTGTCACCCTCACGCGTTACCTGCTCTATCGCGCGTATATGGCGGCGCCCAGAGCAGACGCTGCCGCGGAGTCGTGGGCGAATCGGTTCCTGATTGGTGCTGCGGCAATGGGGTGCATGTGGGGCATCCTGGGCACGGCATTGTTTCCGCCAGCTTCTGTTCCTCACCAGTTCCTCGTGATCTTCATCATCGGCGGCATGTGCATGTCGGCGGCAGTGGCGCTGGCGCCCGTCAAGCGCATTTTTTACGGCTTCACGCTGCCCGCGCTGGTGCCGCTCATCGTGACGCTGTTTCTGCAGCCAAACACCCTGCAGATCGTAATGGGTGTATTGGCTGTGATCTTCACGATCGTGATCACGGCGTTCGCGGTAGAGATCAGGAACAGCGTGGCTGCGGCGATCAATATCAGGTTCGAGAATGCCGGCCTGATCTCGCGCCTTTCTTCCGCGCACCGGCAGGTGCAGGAGTCGAACCGGCTGCTCGCGAGCAAGATCGAGTCGCAGGAGCGCGTCCAGGAAGCGCTGCGGCAGGCTTCGCAGAAGTTCCAGGCTCTGATCAGCGCGTCCCCGCTCCCGATCGTAGTGCGCGATGCCAGCGGCCTGATCGAACGATGGAACCCGGCGGCGGAGCGCATGTTCGGCTGGAGCGAGGCGGAAGCGCTCGGCAGGATGGTGCCGTGGTATCCCCCGGGCCAGGAGCAGGAGGGCGAC
>JACQOK010000114.1 GCA_016202565.1 Betaproteobacteria bacterium
ACCTTCAGCGCGTCATCGTGATTTCCTGCGCCCTGCGCGAGCGGGACAGCTTCAGGGTATGGTCGCTCGGCGGCGCGCACCAGGGCGAAGGCGAGGTGATCCAGCGCTTTTTCGACGGCATCGAAAAATATACGCCGCAACTCGTGTCGTGGAACGGCGGCGGCTTCGATCTGCCGGTGCTCCATTATCGAGGTCTGGTCCACGGCGTGAAGGCGCCGCGCTATTGGGACATGGGCGACGGCGACCACCGGGACAGCCGCGAGTTCAAGTGGAACAACTACATCAGCCGCTACCACATGCGGCACCTCGATCTGATGGACCTGCTCGCGCTCTATCAGCCGCGCGCCAACGCGCCGCTCGACGGCCTCGCGCAGCTCGTCGGGCTCCCGGGCAAGATCGGCCTGAAAGGCGCAGGCGTATGGGAGGCCTTTCAGGCCGGCAGGATCGAGGACATCCGCTGTTACTGCGAAACCGACGTCGCCAACACCTATCTTATTTTCCTGCGGTTTCAGCTGATGCGCGGCGTGCTCGACGATCAGCAGTACGCGGCCGAATGCGAACTCGTCCGCGCGACGCTCGGCAAGTCCGCCGAATCGCACTGGAAGGAGTTCCTCGACCAGTGGAAGGGCGGATAAGGCCGTCTACCGCTTGCGCGTCTATTTTCGGTAGACTGGCGAAACCGCGTTCGCGGCGCATTTTGACTCCGCCGCGGCGGATTTCCATGATTTCCCTGCAGATCGAATCCCTGGACCAGGAAGGCCGCGGCGTGGCGCGCCGCGACGGCAAGACGATCTTTATCGACGGGGCACTGCCGGGCGAGACCGTCGAATGCTCTTCCTATCGCAAGAAGCGCAACTTCGAGCTTGCCAGCTTGAACCGGCTGGTGAAGGCGAGCGCGCTGCGGTCAGTGCCGCGCTGCCCTTTTTTCGGCAAGTGCGGGGGCTGCAGCTTGCAGCATCTGGACGTGCGCGCGCAGGTGGCGATGAAGCAGCGCGTGATCGAGGACGATCTGTGGCATATCGGCCGGGTCGTTCCGGAATTGGTTCTGCCCGCGATCCACGGTCCCACGTGGGGCTATCGCCACCGGGCCCGGTTTTCCGTGCGATACGTGGCAAAAAAGGGCGGAATGCTGGTCGGTTTCCACGAAAAGCGCAGCAGCTACGTCGCCGACATGACAAGCTGCGAGGTCATGGCGCCGCAGGTTTCGGCGTTGATTGCGCCGCTCAGGGCAACGCTCGGCCGGCTTTCCATACGCGAGCGCATCCCGCAGGTGGAGGTGTCGGTGGGCGCAGACGGTACCGTGCTGGTGCTGCGCATCCTGCAGCCGCTCACGGAGGACGACCGCGCGGTGCTGAAGGCGTTTGCCGAGCAGCACGCGGTCCGGTTTTACCTGCAACCGCGGGGGCCCGATTCGGCGCATCCGTTCTGGCCAGCCGCCGAGGCGGATCTTTATTACACGCTGCCTGAGTTTGACCTCAAGCTGCGGTTCGCTCCCACCGATTTCACGCAGGTCAACCATGCAGTGAATCGCGTGCTGGTGCGGCGTGCCCTGCGCCTGCTCGACCCGCAGCCGGGCGAGCGTGTCGCCGACCTCTTTTGCGGCATTGGCAACTTTACGCTCGCCATTGCGCGGTGCGGCGCGCACGTAATCGGTGTGGAAGGCAGTTCGGAACTCGCTGCACGCGCGGCTGCGAACGCCGCCGCCAACCGGTTGGCGCACGCCACGGAGTTTCGCGTTCTGAACCTGTTCGAGATCGACCAGGCGGGCTTGGGCGCAATCGGACCATTAGACCGCATGCTGATCGATCCGCCGCGCGAGGGGGCGATTGCAGTCGTGAAGGCCCTGCCGGAAAACGCACCGGCCCGCATCGTCTATATCTCGTGCAACCCGGCCACCCTTGCGCGTGATGCCGCGGTGCTCGTGCACGGCCGTGGTTACCGGCTGAGCGCGGCCGGCGTCGTGAACATGTTTCCTCACACCTCGCACGTCGAATCCGTCGCGGTCTTCGATAAAGAAGTTTAACCGCCAAGACGCCAAGGCCGCCAAGAAAGGCGGTTCAGAATAAAAGCGACAGATTCCAAACCTACAGGTACAAGAAAACGGCCGGGCCTGAGCCCGGCCGAGTATCTGATTTCCTTGGCGCTCTTGGCGCCTTGGCGGTTACTTGCTAATCGCGCTCGCCGGTCAGCACCATCAGCAGGTGCAGCAGGTTGGCGAAGATGTTGAACAGGCTGAGATACACGCCGGTCGTCGCCATGATGTAGTTGGTCTCGCCGCCATTGACGATCCGGGAGAGGTCGTGCAGCAGGAACAGCGAGAACACGACGATGATCAGCGACGAAATTGTCAACGCTAGCGCCGGAATCTGCAGGAACATGTTGGCGACCAGCGCGAGCAGCAGCACGATCATCCCCACGAACAGGAACTTGCCCATGAAGCTGAAGTCCTTGCGGGTCGTAGTCGCGATCCCGGCCATCACGAACAAAACTACCCCCGTTCCGGCGGCCGCCAATCCCACGAGCTGCGGTCCGTTCTTGAGGGCGAGCGCGACGCTGAGCAGCGGCCCCAGCCACCAGCCGAGCAAGAAAGTCATGCCGAGCAACAGCACGACGCCCAGCCCGCTGTTGCGGTTGGCCGCAATGGCGTACTGGAGACCGATCACGGCCGCGAGAATCACGACGAAGCTGATGATCGGATGTTGCATGATGATGCCGCCGGTGCTCATACCGATGAAGGCGCCAATGACGGTCGGCACCATGGTCAGCGCGAGCAGCAGATAGGTATTACGCAGAACTTTCTGCTGCTGCAGAGCGAGGTCCTGCGCCCCGATCCCGTAGGTGGACCGGTTCGATTGCAGTTCGGGTTGCATAGAGTCGGTGCTCCTCTCCAAGTTATTGAATTTCCCGCATGAATAAGACTACAGAAAGCGACGGGAAGTTTCAATTTTTCCGGTTAAAGCGCCGGCCTTGTCGTCACAAGCGATTGATAACGCGTGTTATTATCTTTATGTCGCGGAGGGTTGGCAGAGCGGTCGATTGCGGCGGTCTTGGCGCACGCTTCAGCTTGCGCCAGCGAAGGGTAACCTTCAGGTTAGCCGGAGCTAAAACCGTTGGGGAAGGATGGCAGAGCGGTTGAATGCACCGGTCTTGACAACATGC
>JACQOK010000115.1 GCA_016202565.1 Betaproteobacteria bacterium
AGCTGGCTCATCTAGTTCTTTTGGACTATTCTCCGGGGAGCCTGGCCAGGCGATGGCAACTTTCCTCCCACCGGGTAAAATCTAACACAAAATGCCGCCGCTGGAGTCTTGAATGACCGTCGTCGCTAAATTCGAAATCCATCACTCGCAATTTCTGGACGAGCACGGCAAGCTCGTTGCGCCGCTGCCCGAGTTCGCGCGCGACCCGCAGGCGCTCGTTCCACTCTACCAGGCGATGGTGCGCACACGGCTCCTCGACCAGAAAATGCTCGCGCTTCAGCGCACCGGCCAGCTCGGCACCTGCTGCTGCTGTCTCGGGCAGGAGGCGATCGGAGTTGCCATCGGCTCCGCCATGAGGCCCGAGGATGTGCTGGTGCCGACATACCGCGAAGCGGGCGCCCAGCTGTGGCGCGGAGTAAAGATGGCGGAGCTGCTGCTCTACTGGGGCGGAGATGAGCGCGGAAGCGATTTCGCCGTACCGCGCAAGGATTTCCCGGTGAGCGTGCCGATCGCGACCCAGTGTCCGCACGCCGTGGGCGTCGCCTACGCGATCAAGCTGCGGCGCGAGGCGCGGGTCGTGGTGTGCACGCTGGGCGACGGCGCAACTTCGAAAGGCGAGTTCTACGAGAGCTTGAACGCCGCCGGAACGTGGAAACTGCCGTTGGTGTTCGTCATCAGCAACAACCTTTGGGCGATTTCGGTGCCGCGGCGCAAACAGACCGCGTCCGAAACCCTGGCCCAGAAGGCGATCGCGGCCGGCATTCCCGGCGAACAGGTGGACGGCAACGACATCATCGCGGTGCGCAACGCGGTCGAGCGCGCCCTGACGAACGCCCGCGGCGGCGGGGGCCCGAGCGTGATCGAGGCGGTCACCTACCGGCTTTCGGATCACACCACCGCCGACGACGCGGCGCGCTACCGCAGCGCGGACGAGGTGGCTCAAGCGTGGAAAGTGGAGCCGATTCTGCGGCTGCGGACCTACCTCACCGAGAGCGACGCATGGGACAAGGACCGGGAAGACGCGCTGCTGAAGGAATGCAATGAGCAGGTGCAGGCGGCGGTGCAGGCCTATCTCGACACGCCGCCGCCGGACGCCGATCAGATGTTCGACCGCCTCTACGCGAAGCTGCCCGCAGCATTGCAGGCACAGCGCGCCGAAGCGCTGGGTGATGAGTAACGGGTGATGAGTAATGAGTGAAGACGAGACAATTCAACACGACGGAAGAGGCCATTACAAGCTGGAGGCTTGGAAAGCTTCCAGAGCGCTGGTAAAGAAAATCTATTTGCTGACGCAGTCCTTCCCCAAGGAAGAAATGTTTGGCTTGACCTCGCAAATGCGTCGCGCTGCCGTCTCAATTCCCAGCAATATCGCGGAAGGTGCCGTCCGCGCGGGAAACAAAGAGTTTGCCCAGTTTTTGAACATGGCGCGGGGCTCGCTGAGTGAATTGGAAACGCAGCCACTTATTGCGTGCGATCTGACATACATCCGCAGTGATGACCCGGTGTTCGATATCGTGGATCATGTTTCCAGATTGATAACCGGGCTGCACAAGACGGTTCGTTCATGACCCGCAGGGGATGTTGAAGCACATTACTCATCACTCATTACTCATCACTCATCACGCATTACTTACATTGATGGCACAGATCACGCTGGTTGAAGCGGTCAATCTCGCGTTGAAGCGCGAGATGGAAAACGACCCGAACGTCGTGGTGCTGGGCCAGGACGTGGGCGCGGACGGGGGCGTGTTCCGTGCCACGCTTGGGCTCATCGAGCGCTTCGGGCCGGAGCGGGTGATCGATACGCCGCTCGCGGAGCAGCTCATCGCCGGCATGGCGATCGGCATGGCGGCCGAGGGCTTCAAGCCCGTGGCGGAGATCCAGTTTTCGGGCTTCGCCTATGTCTGCATCGACCAGCTCATCAATCACGCCGGCCGGTTGCGCCACCGGACGCGCGGCCGGCTCTCCTGCCCGATGGTGTTGCGAACCCCGTGCGGCGCCGGCATCCACCCGCCCGAGCACCACTCGGAAAGCCCGGACGCGATGTTCGCGCACATCCCGGGGAACCGCGTGGTCTATCCTTCTTCGCCCAAGCGCGCCTACGGGCTGCTGCTCGCAGCGATCCGCGATCCCGATCCGGTGGTGTTTCTCGAGCCTACGCGGCTCTACCGATTGTTCAAGGAGGAGGTCGAGGACACTGGAAATGCGTTGCCGCTCGACCAGTGTTTCACCCTGCGCGAGGGCACCGACGTCACGCTGGTCACCTGGGGCGCCATGGTCTTCGAGACGCTGCAGGTCGCCGACGAACTCGCTGACCAGGGCATTGTCGCCGAGGTCATCGACGTCGCCACCCTGAAGCCCCTCGACATGGATCCCATCCTCACCTCGGTCGCCAAGACCGGGCGCTGCGTCATCATCACCGAAGCGCCGCGCACTTGCAGCTTCGCCTCGGAGATTGCGGCGAATTTGGCGGTAACGGGACTGCTGACCCTGCTCGCCCCGGTGCAGCGCGTCACCGCGCCCGATGTGGTGGTGCCCCTTGCGCGCCTCGAAGACCGCTATATGCCGGGCAAGCAGCGCATCATGCGCGCGGTAAAAAAAGCCATGGAATTCTCTTAACCCCCTCCCTCGCCCTCCCCCTTCGGCAAAGGAGGAGGAACGGTGAGGCAAGATAAAAAGGGACTCAATGAAGATCTTCAAGCTCCCCGATCTGGGCGAGGGCCTGCAGGAAGCCGAGATCGTCAAGTGGCACGTCAAGGTCGGCGACGAAGTGAAGGCCGATGCGCCCATGGTGTCCGTGGAAACCGCGAAGGCGGTGGTGGACATCCCGGCGCCGTACTCGGGCAAGATCGCGAAGCTCTACGGAAAGGAAGGCGATATCGCGCACATCGGTGCGCCGCTCCTCGCCTTCGAAGGCGAAGGCGAGGCGCCGGACAGCGGCACCGTGGTCGGCAAGGTCGAAGTGGGACAGAAGGTCGTTTCCGAAGCTCCGGCCGGGGCGCTGCCCGCGACCGGCGGCATCAAGGCGACGCCTGCGGTACGCGCGCTCGCGCGCAAGCTCAACGTCGATCTTGCGATGGTGACACCGACGGGCGCCGACGGCCTGACTACGGCGAGCGACGTGCAGCGCGCGGCGCGCGTTCTCGCCGAAACGGGCCCGATCGAAATGCTGCGCGGCGTGCGCCGGGCGATGGCGCAGAACATGGAACTCGCCAACGCCGAGGTCGCCTCCGCCACCATCATGGACGACGCCGACATCGAGGCCTGGCCCGCGGGCGCGAACGTGATGCTGCGGCTGATCCGCGCGCTGGTTGCCGGCTGCCGCGCCGCCCCCTCGCTCAACGCCTGGTATGACAGCGAGAAAGTCGGCCGCTGGGTGGTGAAGAAGGTGGATGTCGGCATCGCGGTGGACACGCCGGACGGGCTGCTCGTGCCCGTATTGCGCAACGTCGACTCACGCGATCCCGAGGACCTGAAGCGCGGGCTTGAAAAGCTCATTGCCGACGCCCGCGCGCGCAAGGTGCCGCCTGAAGAGCTGCGCGCCAACACCATCACGCTCTCCAACTACGGCTCGATCGCGGGGCGTTATGCTTCGCCCGTCGTGTTGCCACCGACGGTGGCGATTCTCGGGGCGGGCAAGATCATGAAGCAGGTGGTGGTCGTCGCGGACAAGCCCGCGGTGCGCCGCACGCTGCCGCTTTCGCTTACCTTCGATCATCGCGTGGTGACCGGCGGCGAAGCGGGACGGTTTCTCAACGCCGTCATCGCCGATCTTCAGCGTGCGGAATAGAACAGTCGTCCGAACTCAGTAAGGTCATCAACGTTGGGGGGCGATGGGGCCATTCCCCGGTGATCGTCGCTTACCACCACCCCGCCCCGCGCACGGGGCACCCCTCCTCAACGAGGAGGGGACTAGTTGTGAATGGAGCGTAAACGGGCTTCACCTCTCCTTGTAAAGG
>JACQOK010000107.1 GCA_016202565.1 Betaproteobacteria bacterium
AATCGCGTGGCTCGGCGGGGTCAAGCTCGTGCGCCAGACCTGGCTCGCCGTGCTCGCGCCGGTGGCCGGCACTGCGGCGGGACTGTGGCTCGCCGGGTGAGGTTGAACCATGCCGACGCGCACCCCATCAAAGAAAATATAGCTGAACATGATCCGGCGTTGGAGAAGGAGAAACCGGCCGTGAGCGTGACCGTCGGAAGAAACGATGCCTTGTTGATCGTGGATGTCCAGCGCGATTTCCTGCCGGGCGGGAACCTTGGCGTGCCGGAAGGCGATGCCGTGGTTCCGGTGCTCAACCGTTATATCGCCGCAGCGCGCGCGAAGGGGTTGCCGATCTTCGCCAGCCGCGACTGGCATCCGAGGAACCACTGTTCATTCAAGGCGCAGGGAGGGCCATGGCCCGAACACTGTGTGGCCGGCACACCCGGCGCGGCATTTGCGGAGGGACTGCAATTGCCGTCCGACGCGCGCATCATCGACAAGGCAACGCGCGTGGAGGCAGATGCATACTCCGCTTTTTCGGGCACCGCGCTGGCGGGTGAGCTGCGCCGCCGCGGGGTGCAACGCCTGCTGGTAGGGGGGCTCGCCACGGACTATTGCGTGCTCAGCACGGTGCGCGATGCGCGCCGGGAAGGATTCGAAGTGTTTCTGCTCAAGGACGCCATCCGCGCTGTGAACGTGAATCCGGGCGATGGCGAGCGTGCGGAGCGCGAAATGCGGGATGCCGGGGCGGTTGCCGCGACCTATGAGGAGCTTGCCGCATG
Source organism: Betaproteobacteria bacterium (assembly GCA_016202565.1). Classification (GTDB taxonomy): domain Bacteria; phylum Pseudomonadota; class Gammaproteobacteria; order Burkholderiales; family SG8-41; genus DSOT01. The sequence continues at coordinate 765 of JACQOK010000107.1, forward strand.
AATCTCTCATCCTCGGCGCTGTTGACCGATCTCTATCAGCTGACGATGCTCCACGCGTACTTTGCGAAGGGCATGCGTGAGACGGCCGTCTTCGAATTTTTCATCCGCAAGCTTCCGCCCAACCGCAATTTCATGATGGCCGCGGGCCTCGAGCAGGCCCTCGACTACCTCGAGGGTCTGCGCTTCGGCCCTGAAGAACTCGAGTGGGTTGCGCAAAGCGGCCGCTTCCCGAACGAATTCGTCACGCATCTCGAAGCGCTGCGCTTCACCGGCGACGTGTATGCGCTGCCGGAAGGCACGATTTTCTTTCCGCACGAACCGGTCGTGCGCGTGGTCGCGCCGCTGCCGGAGGCTCAGTTCGTCGAGTCGCGGCTGATCAATCTGATTCTCTTTGAAACGCTGATCGCAACCAAGGCTGCACGCAGCGTGCTGGCGGCGCCGGGGAAGCTGCTCGTGGATTTCGGGCTGCGCCGCGCCCACGGCGCGGAGGCGGGGGTGCACGCCGCGCGCGCGGCCTATATCGCGGGATATGCCGGCACCGCCACCGTGCTCGCCGGCGCGCAGTTCGGCATTCCGCTTTTCGGCACCATGGCGCACTCGTTCGTGCAGGCTCACGATGACGAAACCGAGGCGTTCATCGATTTCGCGCGCACCTTCCCCCAGGGCACGGTGCTGCTGGTCGACACCTATGACACCGAGGCCGCGGTGCGCAAGGTGGCGGCGCTCGCGACCCAGTTCAAGCGCGAAGGCATCGCGATCAAGGGCGTTCGGCTTGACAGCGGCGATCTTGCGGCGCTGGCGCAGCGCGCGCGACGCATTCTGGACGACGCGGGATTGCGCGAGGCGACCATTTTCGCCAGCGGCAACATCGACGAGTATCGGCTGCGCGACCTGGTGGCGGCGAGCGCGCCGATCGACGGTTTCGGCGTCGGCACGAGTCTGGTCACTTCCTCCGACGCGCCGTTTCTCGACGCGGTCTATAAGCTGCAGGAATACGCCGGCCGGCCGCGCCGCAAACGCTCGAGCGGCAAGGCGACCTGGCCGGGACGCAAGCAGGTATTTCGTCACGCGGCCGAAGGCGGGCGGTTCCACCATGACGTCGTCACCGTGGAAAGCGATCCGCAAACTGGAGAAGCGTTGCTCCTGCCGGTAATGAAAAACGGCAGGCGGCTTGCGGCGCCCGAGAGTCTCGAGACCCTGCGCCGCCGCGCCGCGGCGCAGTTGGCAAGTCTGCCGGAGCGCCTCGCAACACTCGAGAAGGCAGCCGAGCCGTATCGCGTCGAGATTGCCCCCGCGGTGTACGAGCTTGCGGACGAAGTCGATGATGCAACAAGCGAGGTGTGAGCCCGTGCCCGCGGCAAAGCGCTCTATCGAACAATTCGTGGCCGCCGGCACGCGTGACGTCTGGGAGGCGAAGTATCGGCTGCAGGACGAGCGTGGGCGGTCCGAGACCACGATCGAGGAGACGTGGCAGCGCATTGCGCGGGCGCTGGCTGCCGTCGAGTCGTCTCAGCAGTCGCACTGGGAACGCCGTTTCTTCGAGGCGCTGTCGGGATTTCGCTTTCTTCCGGGCGGCCGCATCCACGCCGGCGCCGGCACGCAGCGGCGGGTGACCCTCTTCAACTGCTTCGTCATGGGCACCATCGAGGATTCGATGGACGGCATCTTCGATGCGCTCAAGGAGGGCGCGCTCACCATGCAGCAGGGCGGGGGCGTGGGCTACGACTTCTCCACGCTGCGCCCCAAGGGGATTACCGCGAAAAGCGGCGGGACGATTGCCTCCGGACCGGTGTCCTTCATGCAGATCTGGGATGCGATGTGCGGCACGATTCTCTCCACCGGTGCCCGGCGCGGAGCGATGATGGGCACGCTGCGCTGCGATCACCCCGATATCGAGGAATTCGTCCAGGCGAAGTGCGATGCCCGCGTGCTGCGGCACTTCAACCTGTCGGTGCTGGCGACCGATGAGTTCATGCAGGCGGTGCGCGAAGGTGCCGACTGGCCGCTGGTGTTTCCCGCGGGCGCCGCCGAGGCCCCGGGCGCCGAGTTCGTGGAGCGGGTGTGGCCGGGAGATGCGCGGCCACGGCGCTGCCGGGTGTTCCGCCGGGTGGATGCGCGGGCGCTGTGGGCGCGCGTCATGCGCGCGACCTACGACTGCGCCGAGCCGGGCGTGATCTTCATCGACCGCGTGCGGCGCGCCGACAACCTCTATTACTGCGAGTCGATCAGCGCGACCAATCCCTGCGGCGAAATTCCGCTGCCGCCCTATGGCGCGTGCGATCTCGGTTCGATCAATCTGACGCGATTCGTGAATCACCCCTTCGCGCGCGAGGCGAATCTCGATCTCGAGGCGGTGGCGGCGACGGCGGCGACCGCGGTGCGGATGCTCGATAACGTTTACGACATCTCGAACTTCCCGCTTGTCAGACAACGCGAAGTCGCGCAGGCCTCGCGGCGCGTCGGACTCGGCATCACGGGGCTGGCTGATGCGTTCATCATGCTTGGCGTGAAATACGATTCGCCGCGGGCGCTGCAACTCGCCGAAGAGGTAATGCGCACGATCTGCCTCGCCGCTTACCGCGCGTCCATCGACCTCGCGCGCAAGAAAGGCAGCTTTCCGCTGTTCCGGGCGGATGACTATACCCGGAGCGAGTTCGTGGCGCGGCTTCCGGAAGGGATCGTGGAGGACATCCGGCGTTACGGCATGCGCAACAGCCATCTCACCGCGATCGCACCCGCGGGCACGATCAGCCTGCTCGCAGGCAACGTGTCGAGCGGCCTCGAACCGGCCTACGCGGTCGACTATCAGCGCTCGGTACGGCTTGCGGACGGATCGCTGAAAACGATCCCCGTGACCGACTACGCCTGCGCGTTGTACCGGTGGCTCCAGCGCACCGACGGCGGGGCGCCGCCGGCTTTCGCCGCCGCGGCGGAGGTGGACCCGCACGCCCAGCTCGCGATGCAGGGCGCGCTGCAGCCGTACGTGGATAATTCGATTTCGAAGACCGTAAGCGTGCCGGCGGACTTCGACTTCGAGCGGTTTTCCGATCTTTACCAGCGGGCGTACGATCTCGGGCTCAAGGGTTGCACGACGTATCGCCCGAGCGAACTGAGAGGTGCGGTGCTCCAACCGGAAGCCGAGCGGGCCGCCCAGTGCTGCTCGACCGAGCGTGAAGCGGATTGAGCGACGCACCAGACGGCGCGGACCCCAACAATCGAAAGACAAAAAAGGGAGGCATGAATGCCGAGCGTACAAGAACTCAAGCCTGAAGAACTGTATCGGCGCTGCGATCCGGCGCGGCTCGACTTCGACACCACCACCGAACTCCAGGACCTGATGCAGCTCTTCGGCCAGCCGCGGGCGGTCAGTTCGGTTGAGTTCGGCATCGGCATCGGCCGCGAGGGCTACAACCTGTTCGTGATGGGCCCCGCCGGGATCGGCAAGCATACGCTGGTGAAGGGCCAGCTCGCGCATAAGGTGGCGCAGCAGCCGCGACCGAGCGACTGGGTGTACGTGAACAACTTCGGCGAAGCGTTCAAGCCGCTCGCCCTGGAGCTGCCCGCCGGCCGCGGGGCCGCGCTGCGTGACGACATGGTGCAGCTCGTAGAGGAACTGCGGGGCGCGATACCGGCCGTGTTCGAGAGCGACGAGTACCGCGCCCGCGCCGGGCAGCTCGAGGCCGAGTTCGGCGAGCGCCACGAAAAGGCATTTTCCGAGCTGGGACGCGAGGCGGCGAGCCAGCAGATCGGCCTGCTGCGCACTCCGGCGGGCTTTACCTTCGCGCCGCTCAAAGACGGCGAAGTGCTTTCCGCCGAGGACTACGCCGCGCTTCCCGAGGAGGAGAGGGCGCGCATCGAGCGCAAGATCAGCGAGCTTCAGGGCAAGCTCGAGAACATCATCCGCAACATCGTGCGCTGGCGCAAGGAACAACGCGAGCACTTCAAGCAGCTCAACCGCGAGATGACGTTATTCGCGGTGGGCCATCATGTGGCCGAACTCAAGGAACGCTACGGGGACCTGCCCAGGGTTCTCGAGTACATAGAAGCTGTGCAGCAGGACGTGATCGCACACGCCGAGGATTTCATCCGCGCGCGGGAGGCGCAGGCCCCGGCGCCGCTCATGTCGGGGGAAGCGCCGTCGTTCCGCCGCTACCAGGTAAACTTGATCGTGGATCACGGCGGACGCGACGGCTCGCTCATCGTGCAGGAGGACCATCCGACTTACCAGAACCTGATCGGACGCGTCGATCACACTTCTCAGTTCGGCACGCTGATGACCGACTTCACGCTGATAAAACCCGGGGCGCTCCACCGGGCGAACGGCGGTTATCTCCTGGTCGATGCGTACAAACTTCTCACTCAGCCCTTTGCGTGGGAAGGCCTCAAGCGCGCGCTCACCACGCGCCGCATCCGCATCGAGTCGCTGGGGGAGATGTACAGCCTGGTGAGCACCGTGTCGCTCGCCCCCGAGCCGATCCCGCTGGAGGTGAAGGTGATCCTGTTCGGCGATCGGCTGATCTACTACCTGCTGCATGCCTACGATCCGGACTTCCGGGAGCTGTTCAAAGTGGCGGCGGACTTCGAAGAGCGCTTTGACCGCACCCCGGAAAACGACATGCTGTTCGCGCGGCTGGTGGCGACCGTCGCGCGCGAGAAGAAGCTCGCCGCACTCGACCGCGCGGCGGTCGCGCGCGTCATCGAGCGCAGCGCGCGGCTCGCGGGTGACGGGCGCAAGCTGTCCGCCAACCTGCAGGCGATGTCCGATCTGCTGTGTGAGGCCGATTACTGGGCGCGTGAGGGCGGCCGCGACCGCGTCTCCGCCGCCGACGTCGAACGCGCGGTCGAGGCGCAGCACCGGCGCGCCGACCGGGTGCGCGAGCGCATGCATGAGGCCATCCTGCGCGGCACGGTGCTGATCGATACGTCCGGGACGCGCCCGGGTCAGATCAACGGGCTGTCGGTGCTGCAGGTCGGGGACTATGCATTCGCCGCGCCGACGCGGATCACCGCCACGACGCGGCTGGGCGAAGGCCGCATCATCGACGTGCAGCGCGAGGTGGAGCTGGGCGGCGCGATCCACTCGAAAGGGGTGCTGATCCTGTCGGCGTTTCTTGCCGCGCGGTTTTCCGTCAACCGTCCGCATTCGCTTGCCGCGAGCCTCGTGTTCGAGCAGACCTACGGCCTGGTCGAGGGCGACAGCGCTTCGCTGGCCGAGCTGTGCGCGCTGTTGTCGTCGCTCGCCGAGGTGCCGATCCGGCAGTCGCTCGCAGCGACGGGATCGGTCAATCAGGTCGGGGAAGTGCAGGCGATCGGCGCCGTAAACGAGAAAATCGAGGGCTTCTTCGACATCTGCAGCATGCGCGGGCTGACCGGCGAGCAGGGCGTGCTCATTCCGGCGAGCAACGTCGAGGATCTCATGCTGCGCACCGAAGTCATCGAGGCGGTGGCCGCCGGACGCTTCCACGTTTATGCCGTATCGCACGTGGACCAGGCGATCGGGCTGCTCACGGGCGTGCCGGCAGGCGAGCCGGATGCGGTTGGGGGTTTTCCCGCCGGCACCGTCAATGGCCGCGCGGCGAAGCGTCTGCGCGAGCTTTCCGCGCGCAGACAGCAGTTTGTTGCCGCGGAAACGGGCCGCGCGCGCGGCCGCAACCGGAGGAAACAATGACCGAGCGCGAACGCGAGACCAAGGTCGAGCGCATCATCGTCGCGTTCGACACCACGCCGCTTGAAGAGGTCGCGCTCGAGGCGGCGGCGGGGCTCGCATCCGCGCTGGACGCGGAACTCTCCGGCGTCTATGTGGAGGACGTGAACTTGATGCGCATCGCGGCGCTGCCATTCACACGCGAGCTCGGGCTCACCTCGGCGGCGCTGCGGCCGTTCGAGGCCTCCGGACTCGAGCGCGCGCTCAGATTGCAGGCCGGGCGCAGCCGCGAACAGCTCGAGGCCATCGCTTCCGCATTCAACCTGCGCTGGTCGTTCCAGATCGTGCGCGGGCAGGTCCTCGCCGCGGTGCTGGAATGCGTGCGCGAACCCGATCTCGTCGTGTTCGGAACGGCGGCTCACGGGGCAACCGCGAAGAGCGTCACTCTGCCCGCCCTGGGCCGGGCGCTGGCCGGCGAAGCCCGGCGCCCGGGCGAGCGGTTCAAGCGCCTGAACCTGCGCTCGATCGCCCTGCTCTTCGACGGCACGCCTCGGGCGTGGCGCGCGCTTGCGGCGGCCTATGCGCTTGCGGCGACCGCGGAGACGCGGCTCGCATTGCTCGTTCTGGCGCAGGGCAGGGAGGAATTCGAGCGCCTGCGCGAACCGGTAAGGGCGTGGCTCAACGAGCGGGGCGCAACCGCACGCTTCAATTGGCTGCGGAGCGCTGAAATAGCGAATGTCGTGGCAGCGGCCAATGCCGAGGATGCCGCCGCGCTCCTGTGGTACGACAGGACCTTGCCGCAGGATCGCCGCCGGTTCGACGCGCTGCTGTCGGGTCTGCGCTGTCCTTTGGTGCTCATCAACTAGCTTCTGAAGCGCACTGGCCGTGGCCGAACCCATCGATTTTTGATCGAGATCAAGACGCGTCGGCCCGTCCTGGGCGACGATCCTGAAAGGCCCTTACCAAGGAGAACGCCATGCCACGCGTGCTGATTCCCATTGATGGCTCTACGTCGTCGCTGCGCGCCGTGCAGCACGTGGTCGAGCTCAAGGACAGGCTGCAGCACCCGCTCGATGTGCTCCTCATCAACGTGCAGCCCCCGATTCCGCAGAGCAGGCTGTTGCTGGACGGCCGTCCCTCCGAAGTGCACAGCCTCGAGGCGCCGCTGAAAGCGCACGGCGCGGAATTGCTGGCCGCGGCCGGGAAAGCGCTGGATGCGGCTTCGATCCGGAACCGGTCGTGCGTCGAAATCGGGGACCCGGCCCCGCTGATCGCCCACTTCGCCGAGACCAACCATTGCGAGTTGATCGCCATGGGCACACGCGGCCTGAGCGACATCGCAAGCCTTGTCCTCGGTTCAGTCGCGAGAAAGGTGCTGCATCTTTCAAACGTGCCGGTGTTGATGGTGCCCTGAGGACGTCCCGGGATGCCCTTGTGTTCATTCGGACGCGCTGCTGTGGCGCGCGCTTGGGTGAATGTCATCCTGATGAGACGGACCGCTTAGGCGTTGGAGAACCGATTCCCAAACGGTGGGCGACAAGGATCGGCGCGTATCGATTCGGATGACGGCGGCGGATTCCTCCGACGCGATCGTTTCGCGGAAAGCAAGCTGGCGCTCGAGCACGGCGAGGTCCGCTTCGGAAGCGTCCGCGGCGCTGCCGAGCCGCTGCGCCACACGCTCGCGCAGCATTGCTTCCGGTGCATCGAAGGCGAGTATGAGGAACGGCACGTGCAGTGTGGAGGCAAGCGCACGGAAGGCATCCCGCTCGCCGCGTTGGAGGAAGGCCGCGTCGACCACCGCCGGAAAGCCGGCGGCCACGATCAGGCGGGCGAGCAGCAGCAGCCGGTCGTACGTGGCGGCCGTTGCCGCGGAGGTGTAGATGCCCGTACCCGGACCGGAACCCGATTGCGCGAGAGCGGGGAACCCGTGCAGCCGCTTGCGCTCGATGTCCGAGCGCACCCGCACCGCGCCGAGGTGCCCCAGGAGCGACTGCGTGGCGCTGGTCTTGCCGGATCCGGAGACCCCGTGCGTGATGATGAGCGAGGATGCGGGCGGTGCGGCAAACCGCGCGGCGAGTCCGAGGTACTCCCGGACGACGCCATCCAGGCGCAGCCGCTCGGCGTCTTCGATGTGGGGCTGGCGCGCGCGCAACGCGTGCACCTTGGCCCGCACCAAAGCCCGATAGACCAGGTAGAAGCGCAGCACGTCGATCCCCGGGTAATCGCCGGTCGCTTCGAGATAGGCGTTCAGAAACCGCCACGCAAGATCGCGGCGGCCCCGGTCTTCGAGGTCCATCAGCAGGAAGGCGGCTTCGCTCATCACGTCGATCCACCGCAACTGATCGTTGAACTCGATGCAGTCGAAGGCGACCGGTCGCCCGTCGAGCACAGCGATGTTGCGGAGGTGAAGATCGCCGTGGCACTCGCGCACGGCGCCCTGGCGCCGGCGCGCGGCAAGTGCTTTCTTCCGTGCTGAGAATTCGCGCTCGGTCCAGGCTCGAAGCGACTGCAGCGTGTTTCTGTCGGCTGCCCCGGTCACGCAGGGCAACAGCTGTTCGAAGTTCTGCAGCGCCACGGCGAGCACCGCGTCCGGGGCGCCAAAAGGCGAAGCCTCATCCGCGCGTTCCGCCCGCATATGGAACGCCGCGATGGTTTCCGCCAGTTGATCCACGTGTTGCGGCGCAAGTTCGCCGCGTGCGAGCATGCTGCTCGCCAGCGCAGTCTGCGGGAACTCCCGCATTTTCACTGCGTATTCGAGTATCGGCCCGCCCCCTTCCACGCGCGGGGCGTCCGGCGTGCCGCGGATCTCGACCACCGTTTCGTAAATCCGGGGGGCGAGCCGGCGGTTGAGCCGCAGCTCTTCTTCGCAGAAATGGCGTCTTGCTTCGAGCGTGGAAAAATCCAGGAATCCGAGATTCACCGGTTTCTTGATCTTGTAGGCCCAGTCTCCCGTGAGCAGCACCCAGGAGATGTGCGTCTCGAGCATGCGCACGTCCCGTACCGGGTGCGGGTAGCAGCCGGCGCGGTGTAATGCGGCGATCAGGGGCGGTTCGCCCCCGTTCGCCACCCGGTTGTCGATTTGGCCAGCTGTCATCGTGGTACCCGCATAAGACGCACGCCACCGCCGCCTTGGACATACTGCCTGCCTTGAGAGTAGACCGGATTCCGCCGCGGGGGTTTTTGATCTAGGTCAACGCACCGGTTCGTCCCGCCGCTAGTATTTGAGCCAGGAGGTGTCCTATGTGTCCGATCTCAACCTTGTCGCGCGCCGAACGGCGGTCCTCTCACGTCAGTTCCGACCCGCAGTGCTTCATTGCATACGTCCCGCGCGGCGTGGGGCTGTTGTGCGCGCTCGTCTACACGGTACGCGGAAACGACGTCTATGGTTGGTGGCTGGGGCCGGTAAACGGCGAATACCAGCCCGGTTTCTTTCAGCTGGCGAACTATTTTTCGCGCAGTGAGCGCGCGTTCTATACCACCCGCGGCGGCGACCTTTACGGCGGGTGGGTCTATGATTACGATGCAAGCTCGCCGGTCCTCGACAAGCCGGTCGCGGTCGACGATG
>JACQOK010000118.1 GCA_016202565.1 Betaproteobacteria bacterium
GTGATCAAGCTCACGGCGAATCCGCGCACTGCGCGCACCATGTCGGAACACATCGATTACGACTGCTCGGGCCTGCTGCAACGGCAGAAGAACCTCGACCAGACCGGCAATGAGCTGCTGGAAGTGATGCTGCGCACCTGCAACGGCCGGCTCACGGCCGCGGAAGCGCTGGGGCACCGCGAGTTCGTGATGACCCGGCTCTACGAAAGCGCCTAAAAGCGGAAAGGCGAGCCACAGAGTTCACGGAGAACACAGAGAAATGGAGTCAGTTGGTCCGCTCTGTGATCTCTGTGATCTCTGTGGCTGACTTGTTCTTGGGGTTAGCATGACCGTTTTGCAAGTCAAGGTCTGGCGCGGCGGCGAGTCGGGGCATTATCAGGAATTCGAAGTGCCCCGATTCGAGAGTCAGAGCGTGCTCGACGTCGTCACCTATATCCAGCGCAGCCTTGATCCCACCCTGTCGTATCGTTTTGCCTGCCGCGTCGGCATGTGCGGCTCGTGCGCGATGACGGTGAACGGCAAAGCGCGCTGGACCTGCCGCACCCACGTTGCCAAGGTCGCCGCCGCTGACCGGCTGGAAATCGCGCCGCTTGCAAATCTTCCGGTGGTGAAGGATCTCGTCACCGACATGAGTCCGTTCTTCGAGAAGTGGGCCGCCGCACACGGGCGCTTCCAGGGCGGCAGGACGCGCCGGGACGATTTCGAGCGCGTGCCGCCGGACTCGCCGCAGCGCGGGCTCGTCGACGAAGCGATCGAGTGCATCGGTTGCGGTATCTGTTACAGCTCGTGTGACGTCGTGTCGTGGAACGCCGATTATCTGGGTCCGGCGGCGCTGAATCGCGCCTGGACCCTCGTCAACGACGTGCGCGACACCGACCAGACGCGGCTTGCGGCCGTGGCGGGCGATGCCGGCTGCCACGCCTGCCATACGCAAATGACCTGCACCGAACGCTGCCCCAAGCAGCTTTCGCCGACTGCAAGCATCGCGGGGTTGAAGCGGCTGGCGCTCGCCGCGGCACTGGAAGGCGAGATTTAGAGCAATGATGAGCGCAGAGTGCAAAGTGCAGAGTGAAAGAGCGTCGGCTAACCCGGAATCCAGGGGAAGTCGGCTCTGTACTCATCACTCATCACTCATCACTGGCCGAGGCTGCGCGTGAACACTCGCACCCAGGTTTTACTGTGGGGCGCCCAACGCGCGAGCGCCGCCGTGCTCGCGTTGTGCGTGATCGTACACCTCGTCACCATCATTTACGCGGTACGCAACGGGCTGAGCGCGGCGGAGGTCCTGGGCCGCACCCGCGGCAGCGGGCTGTGGTTCGGCTTCTACGCGCTGTTCATTGCCGCCGTCGCCGTGCATGCACCGATTGGTCTGCGCACCATTCTGTCGGAGACGTTCGACTGGCGCGGGCGTTCGCTGGATGTGCTCGTGCTCATCATGGGCATTTTGCTTGCGCTCTGGGGCTTGCGCGCCGTGTGGGCCGTATTCGCGTGAAAAACGATTTCCGCGCGCGCAATCACCCGGCCTACTGGGCGTTTCTGGTCCATCGGGTATCCGGGCTGCTGCTGGCGTTGTTCCTGCCGCTTCATTTCTGGGCGTTGGGTCAGGCATTGCAGGGCGAGGCGCAACTCGACAGCTTCCTGCGCTGGACCGAGCAGCCCCTCGTCAAGTTCGCCGAGGTCGTGCTGGTGCTGCTGCTGGCGGCCCACATGGCGGGCGGAGTACGTTTGTTGATGCTGGAATTTCTCGCGTGGCGCGACTGGCACAAAAGCCTGCTCGCCGCCGCAGCCGGACTGAGCATCGCAGCCGGTCTTGCATTCCTGCTGAACCTGGTGTGAGCGCGGTGGCTGCCGACCTGGGGCTGATCGCCGTCGGCGCTTTTCTGGCGGCGCTGGTGATCGGCAGCGCGGGTTTCGCCTTCGCGATCGTCGTCACCGGCATCTGGATCCACGTGCTGCCGCCGCCGGTGCTGGTGCTGCTCGCCGCAGTGTGCGCGACGCTGCTGCACGCGGCGAGCGTCTGGCAGTTTCGGCGGGAAATAGAATACGGTCTGCTCTGGCCGTTTCTGGCCGGGGCGGTATTCGGTGTGCCGCTCGGCGTGTTTGCGCTGCGGCACGTGAACACGGCGGTGTTCCGCCACCTGTTCGGAGCGTTCATGATTGCATACAGCGTCTACATGCTGGCGCGGCCGCGGCTGCCGGTCGTGCGCCTGGCCCCCGTCGCGGCGCGCGCGGCCGACGCCGCGGTGGGCGGGGTGAGCGGCATACTGGGCGGGCTCGCGATGCTGCATGGCACGCTGCCCACCATCTGGTGCGGTCTGCGCGGCTGGGACAAGCGGCGCAGCCGGTGCGTCTATCAACCGTACATCGGGTTCACCGCCGTGCTCGTGATGCTGGTGGCAGGCCTTAACGTCGACGTGGACCCGGCGCGATTCGGCGCATATTTGGCTGCCTGCCTGCCGGCGCTTGCCGCGGGGTTGTGGCTGGGCCTCCGGCTGTTCGCCTGGATCAGCGAGGAGCGCTTCCGGCGCCTGCTGTTGTGGCTGATTCTGGCGTCAGGCGTATCGCTGCAATTCTAGGGGAAGACCGTGGCGCGTCCAGTAACCGGATCCCGCAAGACACCGTTTGCATTTGTCGAGTTGCCGCGCGCGCGCAGCCAGGTGAAGCCGCGCGCGACCGGACTTACGATGATGGTGGACTTCGGCCTGCCGTACCGTCATGCCGCGGATGTGGCCGAGATGGCGGGCCGCTATATCGATCTCGCGAAGATCGCGGTGGGGACTTCGCGGCTCTACGATCTGTCCTATCTGCGCCGCAAGCTTGCGCTCTATAAGAAGCACCGCATCCGCCCTTTCATCGGCGGGCAGTTCCAGGAATACGTGTTCGCCACCTATGGTGGCCGGGCGCTAAGGAATTTTCTGGTTGAAGCGAAGCGGGTCGGCTTCGACGTGGTCGAGATTTCCGACAACTGCGTGCCGCTCACCGATGAACAGCGATTCCGGCAGATCCGGCTCGCCGTGGACTGCGGGCTGGGGGTATTTGGCGAGATCGGGTCCAAGGACATGAAGAACGACGCGGGCCGGCTGATCGCTCAGGGCGAAGTCTGCTTCAGGGCGGGCGCGGAACTGGTGCTGGTGGAGGCCGCGGAACTGATCGAGAACGGAAAGCCGAAGATGAAATTGATCAACGGGCTGCGCCGGGGACTGGATATGACGCGCGTCCTGATCGAGCTGCCCGGTCCGTGGATCAGGGGTGTCACGCTGTCGGCAGTCGAGGACATGAAAAAGTTCCTGGTGCGCGAGTTCGGCCCGGACGTGAATATCGCGAACGTCATGCCGCAGGACATCCTGGAAACCGAGGCCTTGCGCGTGGGCTTGGGCGTGGTCGGCCCAAGAGTGTCGCGCCGGCGAAACATGAAAATCAAATCTTGAGCCGGTGTTGGAAGAGGAGAGAACGTGGCGCGAAAACCCAATTTCCTGGTCATCCTGATCGACGACCTGCGCTTCGACGAGTTCGGCGCGGGCGGCCATCCGTACATGAAGACGCCGCACATCGACCGCATCGCGCGCGAGGGCGCGCTGTTCGAACGCGCGTTTCACACGACGCCGATCTGCTCTCCCAACCGCGCCTCGATCTTGACCGGCCAGTACGCGAGCCGCCACGGCATCATCGATAACGTGGCGCGCGATGCGGCAAGCCACCGTCTGCCGAACTATCATCTCGAGCTGCAGCGCCTCGGCTACGAGACGGCGCACATCGGCAAGTGGCACATGGGCAACGACGGCAAGCCGCGCCCGGGCTACGACTCCTGGGTGAGCTACGACGGCCACGGCCGGCTTTTCGACCCGCAGTTGAACGAAAACGGGCGCTACGTGCAGCATACCGGCTACATCACCGACATCATGAACGCGATGGCCGCGGAGTTCATCGAGCGCAAGCATGAGCGACCCTGGTCGCTGTTCTTCGCGCACAAGGCGGTGCATCCGGATGCGGAGCAGGCCGCTGATGGCACATTTACGATGGACGGTTACCGTGCCGCCGAACGGCACAAGGACCTCTACCGCAACGGCGTTTTCCCGAAAAAGCCGAGCATGATGAGCCCGGCAGAGGTCGTGAGGAACAAGCCGGCGTGGGCCGAAGCGTTCGAACTGAAGCAATCGGAAAAGTCGCAGGCGCTGCTTAATGCTATCCATTCCGGCAAGCAGGAGGAAATCCGCCTGCGCGCGTGCATGATGGCCGCGGTCGACGAAGGCGTGGGCATGATTTTCGATGCGCTGGAAAAAACCGGTCAGCTCGATAATACGTTCATTGTTTTCCTCGGTGACAACGGCTATTTCTTCGGGGAGCACGGCCTGGGCCCCGAGCGCCGCTTCGCGTACGAGGAAGGCATCCGCTCGCCGTTCATCGCGCGCTACCCGCGGAAAATCAAAGCGGGCTCGCGCTATCGCAGTCTCGTCATCTGCCAGGACATCGCTCCCACGCTGATCCAGCTTGCGGGCGGCAAGCCCGGGTCTCAGGTCCAGGGGCGCTCGCTGCTGCCGCTCTTCGCCGGCAAGCGTGCAGGATGGCGCAAATCGTTTCTCGTCGAGTACTGGGCGGAGAACGCGATGCCATGGCTCGTGGGCATGACCTACAAGGCGGTTCGCACCGATCGTTACAAGTACATCCGCTGGGTGAATCGCAGCCGCGATGGCGAGCTCGACGAAGTGTACGATCTCGAAAAGGATCCGCACGAAATCAGCAATGTGGTCCGGCGCCCGCAATATCGCGCCGTGCGCGACAAGCTGCGGCGCGAACTGCGGCGGCTCGCCGTCGAGGCGATGGGGCTGTAGCCTGCGCCTTGCTGCGAAGGGTGGTATTGAGGTAAGGTGAGTAGTCCGGAAAAAGCTTGATTACAAAAGGAACCAGGAGGAAATCATGGGTAGTGCGAAATGGATAGCCGCGGCGTGTGCGTTGCTCGTGGCCGCGGCGGCAGGGGCGCAGAATTATCCCAACAAGCCGGTGCGGATCATCGTGCCGTTCGCGCCGGGAGGGGCGACCGACATCGTGACGCGCATCCTCGCTCAGAAACTGAACGATACGTGGGGGCAGACCATCGTGGTGGATAACCGCGCCGGCGCCGGCGGCAACATCGGGGGCGAACTCGCGGCCAAGGCGACGCCCGACGGATACACCTTGTTCATGCCCTCCGGCTCGGTGGTGACGGCAAACCAGCATCTCTACAGCAAGATGCCGTTCAACGCTGAGAAGGATTTCCTTGCGATCACCAATGTTGCGAGCGGCCCGCAGGTCATCGTGGTGCATCCCAGCTTTGCCGCCAAGAGCGTCAAGGATCTGATCGCGATGGCCAAGGCCAAACCGGGCAGCATCAACTTCGGTTCGGCGGGCTTTGGAACCCAGACGCATCTTGCGGCGGAGAATTTTGTCGCTACCGCGGGTATCACCGCGATCCATGTGCCGTATAGGGGCGAGGGCCCCGCATTGATCGATCTTGTCGCGGGGCAGATCAACTTCCTCACCCCCAACCTTTCTGCTTCTATCGGGTTCGTGAAGCAAGGCAAACTGCGCGCGCTCGGTGTGACCAGCAAACAACGAGCGCCGCAGGTGCCGGATGTGCCGGCCGTGGCCGAGACCCTGCCCGGTTTCGAGAACCTCGGCTGGTTTGGCCTGGTCGCGCCGGCGGGCACTCCCAAGGCGATCATCGACAAGGTTCATGCCGACACGGTGAAAGCCTTGCAGAGCGGGGACGTCAAGAAGCGTTTTGACGAACTCGGAATGGTACCGGTCGGCAACACGCCGGCGGAATTCGCCAGGGCGATGAAAGAAGAATCGGCGCGGTGGGCAAAAGTCGTCCGCGAGCGCAAACTGCAGAAAAACTAAGCAAGCCGGGGGGTGCGGGACGCGATGATCGAACGGTGCGCGTGTTGTCTAACACCGGTACCGGCGGGTAATGAACAGGATTGACCATGAAAGTGGATTTGATGCAGGTAGAGGAAGCGTGCAAGGAACTCTACATCCGCGCGCTCAAGATGTTGCCGCCGGACATCAAGCAGGGGTTCGAGCGGCTGGACCGCGACGAAACCCATCCCACCGGCAAGGCCATACTGGGCACCATGATCAGGAACATCAGGGTCGCCGAGGATACTCACAATCTGCTCTGCCAGGATACGGGCATTCCCATCTACAACGTGGTGATCGGCGCCCACATAGAGGTCGACGGCTACGCGCTCAAGCAGGCGATCGTGAAGGGCTGCGAACGCGCCACCCGCGAGCATCCCTTCCGCTCTTCCGTGGTGCACCCCGTGACCCGCAAGAACGAGCACACCTCGTGCGGACGCGCCGTGCCGGTCGTGCACGTCGATTTCGTGCCGGAAGCGGAAACGCTGTCGATCGAAATGATCCCGAAGGGCTCGGGTTCTGAGAACAATTCCTGGCTCAAGATGGCGGTGCCGGCGGACGGCATCGATGCGATCAAGACCTTCGTCATCGACTGCGTGCTCGAAGCGGGCGGCAAGACCTGTCCGCCGACGATCATCGGGGTCGGCGTGGGCGGCACTGCGGATCTATGTGTACATCTTTCCAAGCTCGCCGCGACCCGCCCGCTCGGCTCGCAGTGCGACGACCCGGAGGGCGCGCGACTCGAGGAAGAGTTGACGAAGGCGGTGAATCAGCTCGGCGTCGGCCCGCAGGGACTGGGCGGGGATTCAACCGCATTCGCCGTGCACGTGGAAACGGCGGCCACGCACATCACGATGAACCCGGTGGCGGTGAACATGCAATGCCACTCCGCCCGCCGCGCCCGCGCGACCTTCACCCCCCAGGGGCTCACCTACGGATTTTGATTGAACCGCCAAGACGCCAAGAGCGCCAAGAATTAGGATCGGGAGAAAGAGGAAATGCGAAGGCGCGGGAATTTTTATGGAACAGGTTTTTTTGTTTTGTCCTAATTACCTTCGTTATATTTTTTCCAGATTTTCTTGGCGGTCTTGGCGTCTTGGCGGTTAGATAGGATTTGAACGATGGCGCATTATGACTTCACGACACCGGTGACGGAAGAACAGATCCGGCAGCTCAGGATCAACGACACGGTGAGCCTCAATGCCACGCTCTACGGCATTCGCGATGCCACGCAGATCCATATGTTCGATCGCGGCAGGAAGACGCGTTTCGATCTCAAGGGACACGCCGTGATCCACACCGCGCCGAACGTGAAGAAAGTCGAGAAATCGGCGCAATTTCCGGCAGGCTATGCGCCGGTGTGCATCGGCACGACCACGAGTGCGCGCATGGAACGCTTTACCCGGCCGTTGATGCGTGAGTATGGCGTGCGCATCATCATTGGCAAAGGCGGGCTGGGTCAGGGCTCGCTGGAGGCTTTCAGCGAACTCGGCGGCGTCTATCTCGCGATCGTGGGTGGGGCCGCCGCGCTGGAAACGACGTGGGTCGAAGCCATCGAGGACGTGGATCTTGACGATCTCAACCCCGAATCGCTGTGGAAGTTCCAGGTGAAGGGCTTCGGTCCCTTGCTCGTCTCCATGGACAGCCATGGGGGCAGTCTTTACACCGCGGTCAATGAGTCGGCGCGCGAGAAGCGCGCCGCCGCGCTCGCCGCGCTCGGCGTAAAAAGCAATTAACCGCCAAGACGCCAAGCCGCCAAGAGAAGCGAACGATCGAGCTTCCAGATCGTCATTCCGGCGAAAGCCGGAATTCAGCAATGATTGCAAACGAATTTTATGGACGCTTGGGCAGTGAGTTGTATGGTTATCGTGAAACTTCCTTGTTCTTTCTTGGCGGGCTTGGCGTCTTGGCGGTTCGAATAAATGCGTAAGCTAAAAACTGATATTTTGATTCTCGGCTCGGGCGGCGCGGGGCTCTTCGCCGCGCTGCACGCGCACCAGGCCAACCCCGGTCTCTCGATCACCGTCGCGGTCAAAGGGCTGCTCGGCAAATGCGGCTGCACGCGCATGGTGCAGGGCGGCTACAACGTCGCGCTCGCCGCAGGCGACTCGATTGAACGGCATTTCATGGACACGATCGAGGGCGGCAAGTGGCTGCCCGACCAGGAGCTGGCGTGGACGCTGGTGAGCGTGGCGGTCGAGCGCATCCGGGAACTCGAAAACGAGCTGGGCTGTTTTTTCGACCGCAACCCCGACGGCACGATCCACCAGAAAGCGTTCGCGGGACAAACCTTCGACCGCACCGTGCACAAGGGCGATCTTACGGGCATCGAGATCATCAACCGGCTCGCCGAACAGGTGTGGGCGCGCGGCATTCACCGGCTCGAAGAGCATCGCGCGGTCGAGTTCATCCGGAACAAGGCGGGCGATGCCCTCGCCGGTGTGCTGATGATCGACGTGCGGACGGGCGAGTTCGTGCTGGTGCAGGCGCAGGCGGTGCTGCTCGCAACCGGCGGCGGCCCGACCATGTACAAGTACCACACGCCCTCCGGCGACAAGACCTGCGACGGGATGGCGATGGCGCTGCGCGCGGGACTGACGCTGCGCGACATGGAGATGGTGCAGTTTCATCCGACCGGATTGATCGCGGGACCGCACACCCGCATCACCGGCACCATCATTGAAGAGGGCCTGCGGGGGGCCGGCGGCCACCTTCTCAACGGCGACGGCGAGCGCTTCATGCACCTCTACGACAAGCGCGAGGAGCGCGCCACGCGTGACATCGTGAGCCGCGCCATGTTCGACCAGATGCGAGCCGGAAAGGTTGGCCCGCGCGGCGGTCTCTACATCACGATGCGCCATCTCGATCCCGCGATGGTCCGCAAAATGTTCAAGGGCATGGTCGAGCGCTGCGCCGACTGCGGTTTCGACTTGGTATCGGGCCTCGTCGATGTCGTGCCGACGGCGCACTACATGATGGGCGGTGTCGCGTTCAAGACGGATTGCACGACCGACCTTTCCGGCCTGTTCGTTGCGGGGGAGGATTCGGGGGGAGTGCACGGCGCCAACCGCCTGGGCGGCAATGGCGTGGCCAATTCCACCGTGTTCGGCGGCATCGCCGGCGACGTGATGCCGGGCTGGGTCAAGGCGCACGGCGCGTATCACGAACCCGATCAATCTGCGATAGACGCCGCGATCGCGCGCTGCGCTGCGCCGCTTCGCACGCGCGCGGGCGACCTTAACGCGATTCGGGAGCGGCTTTACGAGCTGATGTGGGACGACGTTGGCATCGTTCGTGACGCCGCGAGTCTCGAGCGCGCGGAAGGCGCGCTCGACGAACTGGAAGCGCAACTCGATGCCACCGGCGTGGACGGCTCAAGCCTCGTCTTCAATCTCACCTGGCACGACTGGATCAATCTGAAGAACCTGATCCTCGTCAGCAAAACGATCCGCTTCGCGGCGATGGCGCGCGAGGACTCGCGCGGCGCCCACTATCGTTCGGACTATCCCGAAGTTCGCGATCTCGCCAATTCGCGCTACACGTGCGTGACGTGGCAGCATGGGCGATTCGAGATCGCAATGCGCCCGGTGCGGTTCACGCGGGTGAAACCCGGCGAGACGCTGCTCAAGGAAGCGGCGGCCGCCTGATACGACGAGAAAAGAAA
>JACQOK010000119.1 GCA_016202565.1 Betaproteobacteria bacterium
CTGCAGGTCGCGCGAGTAGTTGTCCATCGCCGTCCAGTAGTTCGCCGAGTTCGCCGCCTCGACGCCGTAGCGCAGGATCGCCTGCAGGTCCTTGGGCAGCGAGTTCCACATGTGCTTGTTGAACACGATCTCGAAGAACTCCATCGCCTGGTGGAAGCTGCCCATCTCGTAGTTCTTGATCACGTCCTGGGCGCCGAAGCGCATGTCGGAAGTCGGATTGTTGAACTCGAACGCGTCGATCACGCCGCGCTCCAGCGCCGGAACGATTTCGCCGCCCGGGAGCTGCGTCACTTTCGCTCCCATCTCCTGGAACAGGTCCGCCGCGAGTCCCACGGTCCGGTACTTGAGGCCCTTCAACTGCTTGGCGTCCGTGATCGGCTTCTTGAACCAGCCGAGCGGCTGGGTCGGCATCGGCAGCGCGAAGAACCCGACGTAGTTGAGGCCGATCTTCTTAAGGAGTTCGTTATACAGCGCCAGCCCGCCGCCGCGGTAGATCCACGCCAGGGTCTGGTGCGCGTCGCAGCCATTGATCGGGCCGGACCCGAACAGCGACGCAACTTTCGACTTGCCGTACCAGTACACCGGCACCGTGTGGCCGGCGTCGAGCACGCCTTTGCTCACCGCGTCGGTCACCTCGAAGGGCTTCACCACCGCGCCACCGATCAGGTAGTCGATGCGCAGCCTGCCGCCCGCCATCGCGTTCACGCGGTCGACGAACTCCTTCGCGAACTCGTTGAAGATGTCGGTGGCGCTCCATGCGCCCTGCATCTTGATAACGATGGGAGACTGGGCCACCGAAATCATCGGGAAGCCGGTGATTGCGGCTCCGGTAGTGGCCGCTGCCGCTCCGGTCAGGAACTTGCGGCGGGACGGGCTCGGCTTCGTTTCAGCGGATTTTTCCTTGAGCAGATCCTTCATGATTTTCCCTCCAATGGTGTGGGTTGCGAGAAAAAAGCTACCTTCTTAACGGGCTTGTTAATGATACTGGCTTTTACGCGTCAAAGCAGCGACGTAATGGCGGGGAGTCGGATTTCACCATTCGCAATGCTTTATTGCGGCGTGACAATGCTATACCGGCACCTGCGCGAAATCAAGCCGATTCCTGTTCAAACAGCAGTTGCTTACAAGACGCTTACGAATCCGCCCGACCGGTCAGCACCGGAGACGCCCGGGTTGATCCCGAATACGGTCATCACAAGTAATAAAAGAGCAGGTAAGCGAGCAACAGCACCATTACCCAAAGCGCCATGCTGCCGGTGGGCCAGGTGCGCGCCAATACGCCTTCCGGCCCATGGTGCTGGTGCAATGCCGCAACGAGCCGGGAACTCAATGCGGACGCTGCGGCGCTGAAAGTCTCCCCCAGTCGGGAAAGCCCGCTCGCCGCGGCCGCGCACAGAGGCGGCAGCAGCCTCCGGTACACCCAGTCCACATCGAGCGTGATGGTCGGCGTGCGCCGCAGGTAGTTGAGCATCACAAAGAAGGCAAGCCCCGAAAACAGCAGCAGCTGCAACTGTGTCACCACATGCGCGCCGGTGTAGGGCACGAACCGAACTTCATACGGCAGCAACTCGTAGAGCGGTCCCGGAAACACGCCGAGAACGATGCACAGTGCGGAAAACAGCAGCATCGCGAGCCGCATGTTGAGCGGAGGATCGGGCGGGCGCATGCCAGAGTCCTTCTGGAAGAATACAAACCAGGGAAACTTGATCCCCGCGTGGAGAAAAACGCCGGCCGACGCCGCCGCAAGAAGGATCCAGATGTACAGCATGTGTTCATCCACCGCTGCCTGCGAAATCATGGACTTGCTGACGAAGCCGGAGGTGAGCGGAAACGACGAGATCGACAGCGCGCCGATGATGCCGCATGCGGCGGTGAGCGGCATGCTCTGGAACAACCCGCCGAGATCCGTGCATTTGCTCTTGCCGGTCATCAGCAGCACCGAACCAGCCGACATCAGCAGGAGCGCTTTGTAGATGATGTGGGTGAAGGCATGCGCGGCGGAGCCGTTGAGCGCCATTTCAGTGCCGATGCCGACGCCGGCCACCATGAATCCGACCTGGTTCACGATGCTGTAGGCGAGGATGCGCCGCATGTCGTTCTCGAGCAGCGCGTACACGATGCCGTAAAAGATCATGAACAGACCGATGTACAACAGCAGCTCCGTTCCCGGAAAACCGCGCAGCAGGACATAGACCGCCGTCTTGGTGGTGAACGCCGAAAGAAATACCATGCCGCTCCACGATGCCTCCGGATACGCGTCGGGCAACCAGGCCGAGAGAGGGGGCGCGCCGGCGTTGATGAGGAAGCCCGCGAGGATCAGCCAATGCGCGGGCGAGTCGAGGGTCATGCTTCCAAAAGCGATCGAACCGAATTCGGCGACATGTCCGGCGATGCCCGCCATCAGGAGCACGCCGCCGAGCAGGTGGATCATCAGGTAGCGCAGGCTCGCTCGATAGGCCGAACGGCCGCCGGCGCTCCAGACCACGAGCGTGGAGCCGATCGCCATGATTTCCCAGAACACGAATACGGTGATCAGGTCGCCGGCAAAAGCCACACCGATGGCCGAGCCTCCGTAGAGAAACGCCGCAGGCAATTCGAGCGCCTTGGTCTGATTGAGCGCAAACAGCGCGCCGCCGAACACCATGATCGCGAAGATGATCGCAAACAGGCGCGAGAGCTTGTCCCCGGCAAACGGCGCAATCTCATAGTCCAGAAACCGCGCCTGCGCCGCAATCCCATCCGGCACCTGCCATGCAACGTACAGCGCAACGAGCGGCACGATCAGGGCCACTGCGGTCCGTACCCTCCCGCGCAGCACGATGAGCCCCACCGCGCCGGCGATCAGGAGCGCTCCCGGATGTGCCAGCAGGTTACTCATCGCGCGCCTCTTCGTAATAGGCGTCGGGACGCTTGAGCACTTCGCCGAGCAGCTTGGCGAAGATGATCAAGGCGGCACACGCCGCAAAGCCGTACCAGGCATTGAAGGCGAAACTGCCGTCGATCCCGAAGTGGGCTTCGTGCTCGATGAAAAATTCCGCAGCCACGGTGGCAGCGAGCACCGCAATGAAAACCTGCCACAGCCGCCTGATGGTCCCGGGACGCGTCAACCAGTGCTGTTGCATCATCGGCCCTCCGCAAGCTGCCGCGCCAGCGCCAGCGGCACGTCAGGAAAGAAAAACATGATAACCGTGGCAAGCGCTGTGAACGTGAGTGCAACGACCATCGTCCATGGCGCTTCACCATGGTGATGGTGTTCGCTTGCAGGCGGCGCGACGAGAAAGGCACGGTAGACGATCGGCAGAAAGTAGCCGGCATTGAGCAGCGTGCTCGCCGCGATGATCACCACGGCGTTCCACTGCTCGCTCGCCATCGCACCCTGCAGGATGTACCACTTGCTGATGAATCCGGCCGACGGCGGCAGGCCGATCATCGACAGGGCGCCGATCGCAAACGCGCCCATGGTCCAGGGCATGCGCCGGCCGATGCCGTCGAGTTGGCTCACTTCGGTCTTGTGCGCCGCGGTGTAGATCGCGCCGGCGGCAAAGAACAAGGTGATTTTCCCGAAAGCGTGCGCGGCGAGGTGCAGCGCAGCGCCGATGACGGACAGCGGCGTCAGCAGCGCGGCCGCCAGCACCACATACGACAACTGGCTCACCGTCGAGTAGGCGAGCCGCCGCTTGAGGTTGTCCGAGCGCAGCGCGATGATCGACGCCGCGATGATGGTGAAGCCTGCAATGAACGGCAGCCAGTCGACGCTTTTCAGGCCGGCGATCGCGTCCACGCCGAACACATAGACCACGATCTTCAACACCGAAAAGACGCCCGCCTTGACCACGGCGACCGCGTGGAGCAACGCGGACACGGGTGTCGGCGCCACCATCGCCGCCGGCAGCCAGCGATGCACCGGCATCACCGCTGCCTTGCCGATGCCGAATACGAAGAGCGCCAGCAGCACTCCCATCATGGCGTTGGAAGTCTTTCCGCGCAAAATGCCGCCGGGCGCGAAGTCGATGCTGCCCGCAACGTACCAGGTCCAGACGATCGCAACCAGGAGGAACGCGATCGACGTGCCGACCAGGAGCCCCAGATAAACGCGGCCGGCGCGCACCGCTTCCGGCGTGCCGTGGTGCGTAACGAGTGGATAGGTTATCAGCGTCAGCGCTTCGTAAAACACGAACAAGGTGAGAAGGTTTCCGGAGAACGCAATGCCGATCGTGCTGGCCAACGCCCCGGCAAAACACACGTAGAACCGGGTCTGGTGCGCCTCCTCGTTCCCCCGCATGTAACCAATCGAGTAAAGTGAATTGACGATCCACAGGCCGGATGCGACCAGTGCGAACAGCATGCCGAGCGGCTCGACTGCGAATTTCAGCGCAAGCCCCGGCATGACCTCGAGCAGCGTCAGGGCGGGACGCCCGCCGTCGGCCACCCGCGGCGCAAGCGATGCCACCAGCAGGAACAACAGCCCGGCGGTCGCGAGCGTAATCGTTTCGCGCAGATTGGGCGAGCGGTGCGCTAGCGCGATCAGAACGGCACCTGCAACCGGCACGGCGAGTGCGAGCAGGATGGTCGCCCCCGGCGTCATCGCCCGCTCCGCAGCAATTCGGCCGCAGCCTGAGAGGCTCCGCCCACCGTCAGTCCGGTGTCGAGACCGAAATAGATGCACGCGCCGACCATCAGCCACGCCGGCACCAGCATCTCCGCCGGCGCCTCCTTGAGCTTCGCGACCGTTTCATCGGGCTCGCGGAAATACGCAGCCTCGACGAAACGCCAGACATAGATAAGCGCCAGCAGCGAACTCAGCACGATCAGCAGCGCGAGCCACCATGCGCCGCGGTCGAACGCCGCCAGCACCAGATACCACTTGCTGACGAAGCCCACGGTGCCCGGAATACCGATGAGGCTCAAGCCGCCGAGCACGATGCCGAACGAAGTGACCGGCATCACCCGCGCGATGCCGCCGATGTTTTCGAACTTCACGGCGCCCAGACGCAGCGCGAAGCTGCCGAGCAACAGGAACAGCGCGCCCTTGGTCAGCGCATGGTTGAAAAGATGCACGATGCCGGCGGTCAGCCCGGTCGCCGAATCCAGGCTCACACCCAGCGTGATGTAGCCGATTTGCGCCACGCTGGAATAGGCGAACATCCGCTTCAGGTCGTGTTGGAAGACGGCCACCGTGGAGGCGATGAACATCGCTCCGAGCGACAGCACGAGCAGGATCTCGCCCATCGGCAATGCCGAAAACACCCTGCTCTCGCCGAACACCGAGTAATAGAACCGCAGCAGCACGTAGACCGAAACCTTGGTCGCGGTTGCCGCGAGAAAAGCGGTGACGGCCGAGGGCGCATAGGCGTACGCGTTGGGCAACCACAGGTGCAGGGGAAAAAGCGCGAGCTTCAGCGAGATGCCGACCGTGAGAAAAGCGAGTGCGGCCAGGACCGACCGTGTTTCAGTGACTTGCGGCAGGCGCGATGCCATGTCCGCGAGATTGAGCGTGCCGGTCATGAGATAGAGCAGGCCCACGCCGATTACAATGAACGTGGCGCCGATCGTGCCCATAATGAGGTACTGATAGGAAGCCATCAGCGCCCGCCGGTCCCGACCCAGGGCGATCAGCACATAGCTCGACAGCGAGGAGATCTCCAGGAATACGAACAGGTTGAAACCGTCGCCGGTCGCCGCGATGCCGAGCAATCCCGCAAGGCACAGCGCATACATCGTGTAGAAAAGGTAATGCTGCTCGCGCGGAACTTCCGCGGCCACGCTGGCGCGGCTGTAGACGACCACCACGGATGCAATCAGCGACACCAGCACGAGCAGGAAAGCATTGACGCGGTCGATGCGGTACTCGATGCCCCACGGCGGAGGCCAACTGCCGATCGCGTATGAGACGACGCTCCCATCGGCGACCTGGGCCAGGAGCGACAGTGCGATGCCGAGCGCCGCCCAGCTCACCACCGTCGCGAGCACCCATGCCACGCGACCACTGCGCAGCAGGACCATGATCGGCGCGGCCAGCAGCGGCAGCACCACCTGCAAAACGGGAAAATGCGGGGCAATCACGCCTGCTTCGATTCTTTTTTCTGTCAGCGCGGTTCAGAAGATAGCGATTCGTCCTGCTCCAGAATCTCGTCCTCCTCGATGCTGCCGTAGGCTTCCTTGATGCGCACCACAAGTGCGAGCCCCAGCGCGAGTGTCGCTACCCCGACCACGATTGCGGTGAGAATGAGAACGTGGGGCAAAGGATTCGAGTAAAGCTGGAACTGCTGCGCGATGATCGGCGCGGTGCCGCCGATCAGTTTTCCGGGCGCAATGTAGAGCAGATACACCGATGTCTGGAAAATGCTCAGTCCGACCAGCTTCTTCACCAGATTGCCGCGCGCGATCACGATGTAAAGCCCGGCAATCGCGATGAAAATCGTGATCCAGTAACTGAAATGACCCGCGATCGTCACCTCTCTCCTCCTTCAGCGCGTCCGGCGAACAGGTAGAAGATCTTGAGCATGACGCCGGCAACCGTGATCAGCACGCCCATCTCCACCCAAAAGATTCCGCGGTGCTGCCCATGCACGGGGTCGTGCCCGAGCACGAAATAGTCGAGATAATTACCGCCCAGCAGCAAACCGACCACGCCCACGCCGGCGTAAAGCAGCACGCCTGCCCCCACCATCGTTTCGACCAGCCAGTCGGGCACCACCGCACGCGCCGCCGGCAGGCCATAGATAATGGCATAGAAAATAATTGCCGCCGCCGAGATGACCCCCGCCTGGAAGCCGCCGCCGGGTCCGAAATCGCCGTGGAACTGAACGTAGAGCGCGAACAGCAGCATGAACGCGATCATGAGCTTCGCGATCACGCGCAGTACGAGGTAGTCCTTCACCGCTTGTCTCCGCGAGTTCTCTGGCGCAGCCGTCGCAACAGTGCGATCACGCCTACGCCGGCGGTGAACACCACCGTCGTCTCGCCCAGCGTATCGTAGCCGCGATAGCTCGCAAGTACCGCCGTCACGATGTTGGGCACGCCGGTTTCGCGCTCCCCTTCCTGGATGTAGCGTGGAGCGACATGTTGGTGGATGGGGGCGTTCGGATCGGAGAAGGCCGGCAGTCCGAGCGTGCCATATGCCAGCACCGCACCCGTCGCCACCGCCACCACCAGCGGCAGGAATGGTTTGTGCAAGGGCTTCATCTCTTCGCTCTTGGCGAGAAAGAGCGCACTTAGGAACAGCACGGTGGAAATTCCCGCGCCTACCGAAGCTTCCGTCATGGCGACATCCACCGCATCGAGCGCGACCAGCACGGTCGCCATCAGGAAACTGTAGATGCCCCCCAGAATGACGACCGCAAAGAGATTGCGTCGGACGGCAATCGCAACCGTGACGACCGCCATCATGACGAGCAGCGCGATGATAATTACCGCTTCGATGGCTGGCTCCTGTCTTCCGCCAGCAGCGGTTTGACGCCACGCGTCAAGCCCGCCTTGGCGAGCGCGTGGGTTGCGGTGGGGCTGGTAAAAAAGATCAGCAATCCGATTATCAATAGCTTTACTGCGACCAGGGTGGGTCCTGCCTGCAGCACAAGCCCGATCAGCATGAGTCCCGCGCCCAGCGTGTCGGTCACGCTTGCCGCGTGCATGCGCGTGTAGAAATCAGGCATCCGGAGCAGGCCAACGGTGCCGATCACGCAGAAAATACCGCCCGCGACGAGGCATACCCAGCTCGCGATATCGATCAGCACGCTCATCGCTGGCCGCCGTCGTCGGCATTCCCGGGATCGCCCAGACTGCCATATTGGAAATACTTGAGCACCGCGATGGTGCCGACGACGTTGAGCAGGCCGTATACGATCGCGAGGTCGAGAAATTCCGGCCGGCCGGTCAGGAAGCCAATCACGGCGAGCAACAGGACCGCGATGGTGCCTACCGTGTTCGCGGCGAGCGCACGGTCGAACACCGTCGGACCAAGGCAAGCGCGTGTCAGCGCAAGCGCGAGCGCCACCAGCAAAGCCGCAGCCGCCGCCGTGAACATCAGCTTAATCCCTCAAATCGCGTTACCTGCCGGTCCATCTCGCCTTCGAGCAGGCTGTCTGCACCTTCGCGCGTCAGGGCATGAACCAGAATCTCGCCCCTCCTGACTTCCACCGAAATGGTGCCCGGGGTGAGTGTGATCGAATTGGCGTACGTCACCACACCCACCGTACTCTTCTGCGAAGTCCTGGCGCGCACCAGCGTGGGACTTATTGGCAGCCGGGGGTTGATGATGATCCTGGACACGTCCCATGCGCTCTTGGCGATTTCCTTGAACAGCCATGGCCAGTAGGTGAAAACGCGCCAGCTGAGGCGTATCGGATGGCCCTCGTGATCCACCAGCTCCATGCGGCGCGCGAGCAAGACTACCCCAATGGCAGACGCCGCTCCTGCCGTCATCAGGAATACCGTGAAGTATCCCGACAGCAGCAACCAGAATGCAAAGAGAACCAGGATTGAACTCAGCGCGTACAACGGGTTCCTCCGACGCCCAGGCTTATCGGCGGTCCGACTCAAGCTGGACAACACCGCACGCAGACGGCGCTAACGTGTAATTCTTGCGGAAAGCAGTTTATCCGAATTCTACGAACTACCAGGTATCGACACAACCCTCACGCCATGCCGATCCCTGCAGAATGGGCTTCACCCGCCATACCGGAACAGGATAAACGCGTTGGTGACAAAGATTCCGAGGAGCAGGACGCTGACCCAACCGACGGTGCCGAACAGACGCCCGCGTGGCCGGTAGAGCAGTCCGGTGATGGCGAGTCCGGTCATCATGAGCGCCGACAAGGCGGAAACGACATGAATTGAGGTCACGTGCGAAAGCAGCGGCCCGCGCAGGAAGAACGCATCGTCTACGGCAACGAGGGCCAGATTGAACAGATTGCTCCCGAAAAGATTGCCGATGGCCATGTCGACGGCGCCCAGCCGCAACGCGGAAACCGTCACCGTGAGTTCCGGGAGCGTGGTGGCGAATGACACGAACAGGGTCCCGACGAAGGTTTCATTCCATCCCATTTCATGCGCAAGGCGCCCGGCGACAAAGGGCAGCCACAGCGCCGCACCCACAACCACGCTGGAAGCAGTCGTGTAGCCGATGGCCGCCGAGCGCAGCGTGACACGGGAATAGCGTTCGGCCCTCTCCTGCACATACTCGGCTCTCTGCCGCTGCTCGTATCTGAAGACGACGTTGACCGCCGCACCGTACAGCAGAAGGACGACCGGTGAGTACAGCCCGATATGGCCCAGCGCCAGCGTAACACCCCGCGCCGCCAGCAATAGGTTCAGTGCGACGAACGCGAGGAGGATCACGCCGAAGGCTGCGGACAGGATATGGCCATGGCTTGCACGCGTATAAACGGACTCTTCCCGGTATAGGAGATCGAGTATCACGATCATCGCCAGGTTCATCACGCATGCACCGAAAATGTTACCCAGTGCGATATCGGGAACGTCCGCCAGGGCGACCGAGCCGATGCCCGTAATCAGTTCCGGCAGGGAAGTCACCGTCGCAAGCAGCACAAGACCGATAAAACTGCCGCCGAGACCGGTCTTCTCGGCGATGACGTCGCCATAACGGGAAAGGCGGACACCGGCGATCCCGATGAGGGCCACGCACGTTGCAAACTGCAGCCAGATAAAGAGGGGCGCATTCATTGTTCTTGCCGCCGCGCGGGGCGCCGCCTGCGGCCTGCGCCATGCAACCGCCGGGCGGGGGGCGGACCCCGCTCAGGCGCAGGATTTGCGAATGACCTGGCTCAGCGCGCGCTCTCGCGCGGCACCGAGAAGTCAGTCTGCGGATTGGCTGCCCAGCGGAAATATTCGGTATGCATGCGCTCGCCGATCCTTACCTTGCGCGACTGCGTCTTGCCTTCGTAGGTCGCGCTGACGGCATACGTTCCGCCTGGCAACTTCGCGAGGAGGAACGGACCTTGCGCCGTATGTTCCACGAGGGTCTTGCCACCTGCGTCCTTGATCGCGACGTTCACGTCGGCGAGGTAGTTGCCTTCGACCAGCGTGAAGACCAGCTTGAGATTGAATTCCTTCTCGCGCGCTTTCAGCTGGGCTTCGGAATCCTCGCCGATGCCACCGGATACATACGACACGCCGCCCGGCATGCTCGCTCCCTCCGTTTTACGCGGGGCGGGCGCGCGAGCGGCGGTTGCGCGGGCAGGAGCGGCTTCGCGTCCTTCAGGCGGCAATGTCATGTCGCGCGCGGGGTCGCTCGGCCAGCGCAGATACTCGGTGTGCAGCCGGTCTCCCACCTTGACCTTGCGCGTCTGCGTCTTGCCGCTGTAGGTGGCGGTCACCGTATAGGCGCCAGATGGCACTTTCGCCAGGAATAACGGACCGTCGGCAACGTGCTCGATGACCATTTTCCCGGCGGCGTCGGTAATCCTGACGCCGACGTCGGCCAGGTAATTGCCCTCGACCAGCGTAAAGACCAGCTTGAGATTGAATTCCTTCTCGCGCGCCTTGAGCTGGGCTTCGGAATCGATGCCCACGCCACCCGACACGAACGATACGCTGCCCCGCGCAGGTACTTTCTCCACCTTCTCCGCCGCCAGGGCGGGCGCCGTTCCCAGCAGCGCAAGAACCACGATCGAGAGACCTAACCATCCCGTGTGTCGCATCGTTGCTCTCCTTTCGTCATCGGCCTATTCAACAGACCAGACCGGGGCGGCAATGGTTCACCGAAACGCCCGTGGCACGCTCCTTTCTGCAGACCAATGGAAAGGGTGCGACAGCGGGCGGGCTCAGCCGGTGGTGCCGGGCTTCTCCTTCAGCACGTCGAGCAACGGCGAGAGCAGGTCCATCGGCACCGGAAATACGATGGTCGAGCTCTTGTCGCCGGCGATGCTGCCGAGGGTCTGCAAATAGCGCAACTGCATCGCCTGCGGCTGCCGCGCGAGCATCTGCGCCGCCTGCAGCAGCTTCTCGGCTGCCTGCAATTCGCCCTCGGCGTGGATCACCTTGGCGCGCCGCGTCCGTTCCGCCTCCGCCTGCTGGGCGATCGCGCGCACCATGGAGACATCGATGTCGACGTGCTTGATCTCGACATTGGCGACCTTGACGCCCCAGGCGTCAGTCTGGGCGTCCAGGATTTGCTGGATGTCCATGTTGAGCTTGTCGCGCTCGGCGAGCAGCTCGTCCAGCTCGTGTTTGCCGAGTACCGCGCGCAGCGTGGTCTGCGCGAGCTGGCTGGTCGCCTCAAGAAAGTTCTCGACCTGGATGATCGCCCGCTGCGGGTCGATGACGCGGAAATAAATCACGGCATTGACTTTCACCGACACGTTGTCACGAGTAATCACATCCTGACTCGGCACGTCCATCACGATCGTGCGCAGGTCCACGCGCACCATCTGCTGGACGCCGGGAATGATGACAATGAGCCCCGGCCCCTTCACCCGCCAGAACCGGCCCAGCATGAACACGACGCCGCGCTCGTACTCGCGCAGGATGCGAAACGACGCGACCACCAGGATCGCAACCAGTACCAGAATGCCGCCCACGCCAAAGTCCCAGATCATGTTGCGCCTCCTTCAGAGCGTTGTTGTGTCTCTGGCTCCACAATCAGCGTGAGCCCATCGATGCGCGTGACGCGCACCTTCTGCCCGCGAATGAGGGGCGTGCTGCTCACGATCCGCCAGCGCTCGCCCTGCACCCGCGCCCACCCCTCGGTCTGCATGTCGTCCAGCACCTCACCGGATGCGCCGACGATGTGCTCGGCCCCGCTCACCACGCCGCGTCTGCGCGCCTGCAGCGCCATCGCGACGATGGAAAAGACGATGAGCGCGCTCACGAGTCCGAGGGTGATGACGAACGGCAGCGACACGCCGTAGCCTTCTGCCTCCGGTTCGACCAGGATCACCGCCCCGATGACGAGCGCGACCGTCCCGCCGATGCCAAGCGCGCCGAAGCTCGGCAGGAAGGCCTCGGCGACGATGAAGGCGAGGCCCAGCAGGATCAGGCCCAAACCGGCATAGTTGATGGGCAGCAGCTGCAACGCAAACAACGCGAGCAGCAGGCAGATCCCTCCGACCACCCCCGGCAGCACGAAACCGGGATTCGAGAACTCGAAAATGAGCCCGTAGATGCCGATCATCATCAGGATCAGCGCGATGCTGGGATTGGTAATCACCGTCAGCAACTGTGTGCGCCAATCGGGTTCGATCGCGGTTACCGCAGCGTCTTGGGTTTCCAGCGTGCGCTCGACGCCTTGCACCGTGACTTTGCGGCCATGCAACTGCTTGAGGAGGTCGTTGACATCGTGCGCCACGATGTCGATCACATTGATGCGTTTCGCTTCTTCCGCCGACAGGCTCACCGCTTCGCGCACCGCCCGTTCGCCCCACTCGGCGTTGCGGCCTCTCAACTGCGCGAGGCTGCGGATATAAGCCGCCGCATCGTGTATCTGCTTGCGGGTGAGGGTGCTCTGGGTCGAGGTATCAGGCTGTGCCTCATCCCGGGCTTTCTTGTCCTTTCCTTTCTTGTCCTTGGCCTTTTTTTCATCCTCCCTGGCGCTCTCCGGCTTCTTGTCGGGTTCGGCACCCGGCATGCCGATCTGAACCGGCGTAGCGGCGCCGAGGTTGGTCGCCGGCGCCATGGCCGCGATATGACTGGAGTAGAGAATGTAGGTACCCGCGCTCGCCGCGCGTGCGCCGCTCGGGCCCACGAACACCGCCACCGGCAGCGGCGCCGCCAGAATCTCTTTGATCACCTGGCGCATGGAGGTATCGAGACCGCCCGGAGTGTCCATGCGCAG
>JACQOK010000128.1 GCA_016202565.1 Betaproteobacteria bacterium
GCATACGACCGTGCTCGGCGTGGGTGAACGCGAGGGCAATACACCGATGGAAGAGACAGTGATGGGGCTGCTGACGATGTACGGCATTGACGTCGGCCTCGATTACAGCAAGCTCACGCCGCTCGCCAAACTGGTGCAGAAGATCACCGGCGTGGACGTGCCCTCGAACAAGCCGGTCGTCGGCAGGCAGCTCTACCAGATCGAGTCCGGCATCATCGCGAGCTGGTACAAGAACTGCGGCGAGGAAAACGCGACCGAGCTGTTCCCGGTGCGTGCGGAATTCGTCGGCCAGCCGCCCGCTGAAGTGGTCATGGGCAAGGGCAGCGGTATCGATTCGGTCAAGGCCTGGCTCGCGGAAATGGGAATCGAAGCGAGCGACGAGGAAGCCACCAAGATGACGGCGGCGGTCAAGAGCTACTCCCTGAAGACCAAGCAGCTCCTGACTGAAACCGAGTTTCGCAAGATCGCGCAGGACATCGTGAGCCAACGCGCCGCCGCTTAGCGTTTCGGTCCTTTTTTTGGGGGCCTTCGTTCCCGCTTTTTCCTGCCCCCCAATGCCCCTGTGTCTCGCGGCGCGGGGGCATTTTCTTTGGCGTGGTTGCCGTATGCAGCCGCCAGTTCCGGCGGTTCCTTAGTTTAGCAGCCTGTTGAAAAAGCCCGTTCGCACTGAGCCCCTCGACAAGCTCGGGATAGACTACGGCGTAAGCGCGGAGTCGAAGTGTGAACAAGTCGCTCAACACGATCGGTAAGTAATGGTTTTTTCAACGCCCTGTTAGACCGTCATCTCCAGCACATAAAGCCCGCCGGTGAAGCGGTCGCCGATGAACACCAAGCCGCGATCATCGACGTAAACGTCGTTGATCTGCACTGCGCCCTTCGGTGACAAGGGCGGCGCGCCCGGCACGAAGTAGGCGATCTCGCGCGGCTGGTACGGGTTGGTGAGATCGTAGACGCGCAGCCCGCCGTTGAAGAAGGTGCCGAGGATGATGTTCTCCGAGCGCCACGAGCAATCGCCCGGATAGTTCTCGTAGAGGTTGTGCGCGCCGAAGCGGCCGCCGCGCTTCGTGAACACTTCCGCCGGCGGCAGCGGCAGCGTGGCGATCGGAACCGGGTTCTTTTCCTCGCGGATATCGAACACCCATCCGAGCTTCGGCCAGTCGATGCCGTCGTCCTTGGTGCACTCGTCGGTCACGATCATGAGGTTGCGCGAGAAAAGCGGCAGCGCGGTATGGGTGAAACCGTTGTACGGCGGCGAATAGTTGTAGCGCGAGATCTCTTTCGGGTGGGCCTTGTTGCTGATGTCGAGAATGACGACGCCGCCGTCGATATAGGCGACGTACGCGCGATCCGGGCGCTGCGGATACACCTGGATGTTGTGCGGGCGATAGCCGCCGTCGAACTTGGGATGACGCGGGAGCGGCGGCGCGGCATCGCCCTCCCGCTGTCCCGGATACCACCAGCGGCCGGCTTCGACGGGCTTCGCTAAGTTCCGCACGTCGATGATGCGGTAGAACTGGTGATCGTTGGGATGGCGCGGCTGGAAGTCAGGTGCGCCGGAAGACATGTGCACGTATTCGCCGTCGGCGCACCACAGGCAGTGCACGCCGAGCGAATGCGGTCCGGAGGCGTCGAAGTGCGTGATTCGCTTCGGTTGTTCCGGCTTCGCGATGTCCCAGATGTCGAACCCAGCGGGCGTCATGCCGCGCTCGCCGCGAATCTGGTGCGCGACGAACATCGTGTCGCCGAACACTTCGAGGTTGTTCGAGCGCATCTTGTTGTGCGGCAGCTCGGTCTGGATGATCATCTTCGGTTCACGCGGATCGGTGACGTCGAGCGCGGTGAAGTTCTTCGGCGCCCCCTCGTGCCCGAGCCACATTACCCGGCGCCCGTCTTTCGTCTTCTGCATGCCCATGCCTTCGCCCACCCCGCCGAAGCCGCCCATCTCGTGGTGCGCGACGAGCTTCATGTTGAGCGCCAGGGTCTGGGACGCCTGGCTTCCCCGGTTCATCGATCCATTCAGTGCCATGTCATTTCTCCCATGTTGGATGCATTCAAAGTCATTCCTTCGCCAGGCCGGCATCGATCAGCGCGGTTTTCAGCTGGCCGTAAAGCCGCGCCATGCGCTGTGCGCTTTCCTTGCTGCCGGTGTAGTCCAGCGCCGCTTCATTGCGTTCGACTTCCCGGTGGACATTCACCGTTTCACATTGTGGACCGCCGCAGTGCACGAACGAGCGTAGATGATACAAAACACTTCCGGTGAGATGTGATATTTTTGCTGTTCGCTGCTTTCAGACGAAGGAGGAATACCGTGCGCGAACTGCTTCCCCTAGCCGAGAGAATTGCGGCCACGCTGAAAGCGCGCAAGCAGACGATTGCGGTTGCCGAATCATCCGCCGGCGGCCTCATTTCCGCGGCGCTGCTCGCCGTGCCGGGAGCCTCGGCTTATTTCATCGGCGGTGGCGTAGTCTATACGCGCCAGGCCATCCTCGCCCTCCGGGATACGCGCGAGTCGATGTTCGAAGGGCTGCGCGGCGCCACCGAGCCGTGGGCGCTGCTCATGGCGCGAACGCTGCGCAGCCGCTGTTCTGCCGATTGGGGCGTCGGCGAGAGCGGCGCAGCCGGGCCCACGGGGAACCGCTATGGCGATCCGCCGGGGCACGCCTGGGTTGCCGTGACCGGCGTGGTCGAGCGGGCGGTCAGCGTGAATACGGGCAGCAACGACCGGGTCGCCAACATGTACGCCTTCGCGAAGGCCGCCCTGCAGTTGCTCGCCGAAACACTGGAGAAATAGAGAGGTCATCTGTAGCCCGGAAGGAGTGAAGCGGATTCCGGGGACGAACCGATAGGAGAAGAAACTTGGACCGAGCACTCTGGATTTCCTGGTACGATCTCGCCGACAGCACACGCGATGCGTATATCTCGTGGCTGCAGGAGCGCTACATTCCGCAGCGGCTCGCACAACCCGGCTTTCTGTGGGCCGCGCATTTCAAGTCCGAGGTGAGTCCCCGCATGTCGGGTGTGCCGGCGGGCGCGCCGGGGCGCCTGCGTCACACCGACGACAGGTCGGTTCCGACCGGCAACGCCTACATATTGATACTGGGGGCCGACACGCCGCACGCCTTTGCCCATCCGACACCCGGCAAGCTTCACGCCGAGCTGCCGCCGGAGGACCGGAAGATGCTGGCGCTGAGGATCGGCGAGCGCGTCAACCTCATGATCGACGAGGATCGCATCGGCGGTCCCGACGCGGGCCGGCGCAAAGCCGACGAAGCGCTGAGTCCCTGCATCCAGTTCGGATCGTTCAACGCCGGATCCGCGGACGAGGAGGAGATCCTGGCGTGGTACGCGCAGTGGCGCCTGCCGTCTCTCAACAAACTGCCCGGGTGTGTCGGCATCCGCAAGCTCGTCTCCGTCGCGGGATGGGCCAAGCATGGCGTGCTGTACGAGTTCGTGTCGCTCGATGCGCGCAACAAACACTTTCCCGATCACGAGAACGCGAACCCCGAGATGGAAGCGTGGACCGACCGCTTCGTGCGGAAGCTCGTCCACGCACCGGGCTCGCCCAACCTGGCGCAGCGCATCGGGTCGGCGGTAGCAAAGTAACGAAAGGAGAAACCATGATTCTCGAAGTCGCGATACTGCACATCAAGCCGGAGGAAATTTCGAAATTCGAGTCCGTATTCCCGCAGGCCGAGGCCATCATCAGCAGCATTCCGGGCTATATCTCGCACGAGCTGCAGCGCTGCGTCGAAACCAAGGGCCGGTATCATTTTCTGATCCGGTGGGAGAGCATCGACGCGCACATGGTCAATTTCCGGCAGTCGCCGAAGTTCCAGGATTTTCGCGGGCTGGTCGGCCCCTGCTTCGCGCAGCCGCCGGTCGCGGAACATTTCGAGCGCGTCACCGCCAGCCACATCTAACTAAAGGCCATCCCGAAAATGTCGTTCCCGCGGAGGCGGGAACCCATAGGGCGGATCATCTTGCGTGAACGGTACTATGGATTCCCGTCTACACGGGAATGACAATGGGAGCTGCGGTACGAGGCCGCACTTTTTTGAAGCGGCACTCCAGAGAAGGGCGGTCAGGTCGGCGCCGCGGGTGCGGGTTTGCGGCCGGAGGGCGTGAGGTGATTCCGGGCGAACGGAAGCGCGGTGTCTTCCAGTTCCGTCGCGAGCGTCTGGTTCCAGCGGTTGAGCCAGCCGAATAATGAAATCACCGCCACGATCTCGATGATGGCGTTTTCGGAATAGTGCTTCTTCAGTTCCGTAAAATGCGCGTCAGCAACCGTCGGCGGGTGACTCCCAGCGGCAAGCGCAAGCTCCAGTGCCGCGCGTTCCGCGGGCGTGAACTGAGCGCTTGCCCGGAACTGCCACAGCGCGGCGACCTTCTCCGCCGGCACGCCGCCGATTTTTACGGAATTTTCGGCGTTGTGGGCGGTGCAGTAGGTGCAGCCGGCGGCGTTGCTCACCACTTCCGCCACCATGAACTTGAGCGCCTTGGTGACTTCACCCTCGTCCATCATCACCGCCGTATGCAGATCGCGGAAGGCGAGAAAAACCTTGGGGCGGCGCACCATCGTGAGCCAGGCGTTGGGGGCGTAGCCCTTGGTCTTCTTCCAGCGGTCCATGTAGTCGGCGACTTGCGCCGACGGAGGCGCTGTCGCAGGTGAGACTCGTGCCATGTTTTGTTGCCCCCACCCTAGCCCTCCCCCTCGCGCGAGAGGGAGGGGATATTGTCATTGTTTATCAAAGCAGCTTCGAGCGGTAGCGCTTGCCGAGCTTCTTCATCTTCTTCTGCTCCTCGAGGATCTCGGTAAACTGGCGCACGGCATTGGAGAGCGTCGGCCAGCCGGCGTAATGCCCGACCTGGATCATGACTTCGCAGATTTCTTCCTTGGTGATGCCGAGATGCATCGAGGAGAGGTAATGCGAATGATTGCCGGTGGGGCGGGCGAGCGCGATGTTCGCCGCTAGCGTGACGAGCTGCCGGTCGCGCAGGCTCAACCCGGGACGCCCCCAGACGTCGCCGAAGAGATGGCCGACCGACATCTCGTACATATCGGGATAGAGCGCCTTCTGATTCAGCATCAGGTTTTCCCGGCCCATCTTCCTGAGCACCTGCATGCCGCGCTCGAAGCGGGCGTCGTAGTCGCGTTTCGTCTTTGACTTCTTCATGGGATGAGTCTCACAAAGTGGAACAAAAAGTTGGCGGGCGTTTTTTCTAACGGCGGTTTTGTGTGATCATGTCATCCCGGCAAACGCGGAGCAAGCGTTCCATGCGCTCGCGTCCGGTCACGGGAGGAAGATCATGAAACTGCATCTGCGTGGCACGTTCGCATTGTGGATGGCGCTGGCTGTTGCGGCGATCGTCCAGCCGCTGCCGGCCGCCGCGGCCGACTATCCCACCAAGCCGATCCGCCTCGTTGTCCCGAGCGCGCCCGGCGGGGGCACCGACATCATCGCGCGCCTGATCGCGCAAGGGCTCGGCGACAGTTGGCGCCAGACCGTGGTGGTGGACAACCGCGGCGGAGCGGGCGGGGTCGCCGGGGTCACGATCGTGGCGAAACAGTCTGCTCCGGATGGGTACACCATGCTCCTCGGGAGCGTGGGACATCTGGCATTCGTCCCTGCCGTTCGCACCAATCTCGGCTACGATCCTCTGAAGGATCTCACGCCGATTTCGCTCGCAGCGGTGCAGCCGTTCCTCGTGGCGGCCTCGCTTGCGCTGCCGGCCACCTCGATGAAGGATCTCGTCGCGCAGGCGAAAAGCCGTCCCGACTCGATCCGATACGGCTCGGGCGGGAGCGGTTCCGCGTCTCATCTCGGCATCGAGCTGCTGCAGTTGACCGCGGGAATCAAGATGCTGCACGTGCCGTACAAGGGCAGCAATCCGGCCCTGACCGCGCTGATGGGCGGCGAGATCCAGATCGCGCTGGCGGGGCTCGCTACGGTGCTACCGCATGCCCGCGGCGGCCGGTTGAAGGCGCTCGCGGTGACGGGCGCCAAGCGCGCGCAGATCGCGCCCGAGGTGCCCACCGTGGCCGAGTCGGGGGTGCCGGGCTACGCTTTCGACGTGTGGTACGGCCTTGTCTTCCCCGGCGGCACGCCGGGCACCATCGTGAAGAAGACCAACGCCGAAGTGGTGAGGCTGCTGCAGCATCCGGACGTGAGCAAGCGGTTCGCCACTGCCGGCGTCGAGCCGCAGACCAACACGCCGGAGGCTTTCGGCGCACTGATCGCGCGCGAGGCTACCACCTGGGGCCAGGTGGTGAAGGCGGCCAATCTCCGCGTCGAATGAGAAGGCGACTGCCCGCAGCTCTGGCGAAAAGCCGACAAGCTTTATAAGATCTTCGCGGTCTTGCTGTGCATGCGCCCGTGCGTATGGACGAGCGGGTGCACGGCTTACTTTTTCCGCTGCCCCTTCTCCGACTGCTCGCGCTTCATCGCTTCTTCCATCATCTTCTCCTTCTTCTCGGCGTGCATCCTGACATCCTCTTTCATCATGCCTTCGCGCTTCATGCCGCCTGACATGGGTTCTTTTTCCCGAATGCGCTTCTCCACCATGTCCGGCTTTCCGGCCGGCATCGCAGCATCGGCCTGCGCCGGTTCCGCCGCCTGGGTCACTGGCGCGAGAACTGCCGCAGCGAAGCCCCCAAGAACGACAAACAGAAGACAATGCCTGTTCATATCGCCTCCTTGCTACGCTATCCTACACCAGCAAAGCGCGCGACCAGATTCCTCCGCGAGTCGGGCTTCCGCCGCCATGTTCCGATCCGCTATATCCACGATGTGAACCTTGCTCGGCCAAGCGCGTGCGGGTATGGACAGTTCGCCGGCAAGCGCCGTAAAGTGCGGCCTGTAGTGTTCGCAGTGCGACATTCATCACTGAATACAAGGTAGACGCCGACCGACGCGTTGCGACGGCCGGCGGAAGCTGATTCCACCCACAGAGGAAAAAAATCGATGAGCGCCGATGCCACGCGCGGCTCGCAACCGCGCGACCATAAATTGATCGTCGAGAAAGACGTGCCGATCGCCATGCGCGACGGCACGATACTTTACGCCGACGTGTTTCGTCCCGATACCGCCGAGAAAGTGCCGGTGATCATCAATATCAGCGTCTACCAGAAGGACAAGCTGTGGGTGCCGCCGGCGGACTTGGAGGAAGCTGCCAATCCCTACATGAACTGGGAAACGGTCAACCCGCTGTGGTGGTGCCCGCGCGGCTATGCCTGCGTGCGCGTCGATGCACGCGGCTCGGGAAAGTCGCCCGGCAAGTCCGATCCCAGTTCACACCAGGAAGCGACCGATACCTATGACGCGATCGAGTGGATGGCGCAGCGGCCGTGGTGTTCCGGCAACGTCGGCATGCTGGGCATTTCGTATCACGCCGCTTCCCAGTGGCGTGCGGCAAATCTCCAGCCGCCGTCGCTGAAAGCGATCATGCCGTGGGAAGGCCGCGCCGACCAGTACCGGGACCAGGCCTATCACGGCGGCATTTTCGCGCTCGGTTTCATCGGCAACTGGTGGCTCACCCACACCGCCCACCAGTTGCTCGGCCGCCCGCGCAGTTACAACCCCGACGCGTTCCACAACGACATGATGTGGAACTACATGCGCAACGACCTCGATTCCGAGTACTGGCGGCTGTGCAGTGCGCGCTGGGACCGGATCACGGTGCCGGTGTACAGCGTCGGCAACTGGGGCGGATTTTCCATGCACCTGCGCGGCAACACCGAGGGCTTCATGTGCGCCGCCTCGAAGCACAAGAAACTCCGCATCCACACCGGCACCCACTTCCATCCGTTCCATTCGGAAGAGGGCCGCCGGGACCAGCTTCGCTGGTTCGATCACTGGCTGAAGGGCATCGACACCGGCATCTTGGACGAGCCGCCGGTGAAGCTCGAGATCCGCACCGGCGGCAGCACCAGGCCCTACGCGTTCCGCTCCGAGAACGAATGGCCGCTCGCGCGCACGCAGTGGACGAAGATGTATCTCAACGTCGAGCGCGAGCCCTCTGCCGATCCCGATGCCGTTGAAGGCCGGCTCACCAACCGTCTGCCAGAGAAGACAGGAAAGCTCACCTACTCGGCGACCGGCGTGACGCGCGCCGGGGTGGCGTCGGGTTCGTCGCTTGCCACCTCTCACGGCAGTCTCACTCGAACCGGGGTCTCATTTGAGACGCCGCCGCTGGAGAAGGATACGGAATTGACCGGTCCAATCGTGCTCAACCTGTGGGTGTCCAGCACGTCGGAAGACATGGACATCTTCGCGACGCTTCGCAACATCGGGCCGGATGGCAAGGACGTGTGCGAGGTCGGGCAGCACGGACAGGCGATCCCGTGCGTGACGAAAGGCTGGCTGCGCGCCTCACACCGCAAGCTGGACGAAAAGCGTTCGCTGCCGTATCGGCCGTATCACGCCCACGACGAGCGCTGGTGGTTGAAGCCCAACGAGCCGGTCGAGTGCCAGGTCGAGATCTGGCCGACCAGCATGGTGTTCGCGAAGGGTCATAAGCTACGCATCGACATCCAGCCGCGCGATGGCGTCGGCAGCGCACCGTATACGCATTATCACGCGGACTACAACGCCGGTGCCGAGAACACGATCTACGCCGGCGGCAACTACGCTTCTTATCTGGTGCTGCCGGTTATCCCGCTGAGGTGAGGTAAAGAGATGAGCGAATACAAGAGCGAGATCCGCGACGGCATGCGCATCGACTGGGACGTGCCGATCACGATGGACGACGGAC
>JACQOK010000122.1 GCA_016202565.1 Betaproteobacteria bacterium
CATCGGGCCCGCCTTCTTGCCGGCGGACTCCTTGCTCCCGCGCACGAGCCTCGCGTAGGAGCAGAACTGCCCCACGCTGGCAAAGCGCGCGATGTCCTGAATCTCGTAGAGAATCACCAGCGCCAGCACCTCGCCAATGCCGGGCACGCTCCTTAACCGATACCAGGTCCTGGCATCGTGCACCCGCACGTTACGCACGATATAGGCCTCGAGCGCCTTGATCAGCTCGCCCAGCCGGTCCAGCAGGGCGCAGTCGGCCTCGATGCTCTTTCTCACCGCCGCGTCCTCGAAGCGCTGCGCCACATCGAGGCGGTTGGACTTGCGGTCGAGCTTCTTCGCGAACTGCGGCAGGTTCCACTGGCTGTTGGTGTTCTGCACGTGGGCCAAGAGCTCCGCGCGCTGGCGCACCAGATACTGGCGCCGGCGCAACAGGTCGCGCGTGCTCCGCATCGCGGCCGGATACACGTGGGCGAGCGGAAACATCCCGCCCCGCAGCAGCCCCGCGATCTTCGCCGAGTCGATCTTGTCGTTCTTCACCTTGCCCCCGTGGATCGCCTTCATGTAGAGCGCATGCCCCAGCACGAACCGAATGCCCTCGCGCGCGCATAAGTCCGCCAGCCAATACCAGCAGAAGATGCACTCCGCCCCCCCGGTACGGGGTGATCGCCGAAAGAAACGCCTGCGGCTCGCTTTTCATGTTCCGGTGCAGCAGCACCTCCCCCGCCTGGTTCAGGATGCACAGATACATCACCTGGGTGTGCAGATCGATCCCGCAGTAGTGCTGGTGGCTTACGGTGTAGAATCTCATCGGCTCCCTCCTGTTGCTTCGATCACGCGGTCACATGACCGCCCTGGGATGGTAGCTAACCCTGCCAAGCCCGTTGACAGAGAGGGGGCCATAAATAAGTATCCGTGCGATCGACAGCGACGCGATGCGAGCGGCGCTTCGCATACTCGCGCGCGTCATCGCGGGCGTTGATGGCATGTTGCGAGCGCCATCAGACGCGATAACGTGATGGCCGGGGCATGCTTTCAGAGGCAGAAGGGAGGGGATATGAATACGAGACGTTATTCGGCGAGATCAGCGGTTGGTCCGATAACGATAAGTCTCAGCGCTTTCTGCTTCGCTTTTTTGGTCGGCTGTGCAGGCGTTCAACCGGCTGGGGAGCCGGGACCGGGAAGATTTGAAATCGGCTTTATCGGCGACCAGCAATATGATCCCGAGTCGGAAGCGAAATTTCCCCACCTTATGGACGAGGTGAACCGGGCGAATCTCGCCTTCGTGGTCCATATCGGAGATTTTAAGGGAGGGTCTTCTCAGTGCGATGATGGCATTTTCAAGCAGCGTAAAGAACAATTCGATGCTTCCAGACACCCCTTCGTTTACACCCCTGGAGACAACGACTGGCTGGACTGCTATCGTCCTAAGGCTGGCGGCTACGATCCGGTGGAGAGGCTGGCAAAGCTCCGCGAGATCTTTTTCCAGGGCAACCAAAGCCTCGGGCAGCGAAAACTGACGGTGAAGCGCCAGAGCGATAGCCCGCAGTTCTCGAAGTTCCGGGAAAACGTGCGATGGACGTACGGGAATGTCTTGTTCGTCACACTTCATATGGTGGGTTCGAACAATAATCTGGGGCGGGTGCCTGAGGCAGATGCCGAATACCGCGAGCGCAACGCCGCGAATCTCGCATGGCTCAAGGAGGCCTTCGATGTAGCAAGACGGGAGGGCAACAGGGCGGTGGCGATCTTCATGCAGGCCAACCCCCTTTTTGAATACAGACTACCGTCCAGGCGGGAGCGCGCTTTAAGGGTACGTCCTGCACCGAAAAGGCCGTTCGGCTTTACGGACTTCATGTCCGCCCTGGAGGTTGAGGTCCTGGCGTTTGGGAAGACGGTAGTTTTGTTGCACGGCGACACCCATTATTTCCGCGTCGACAAGCCTTTGTTCAGGAGCAAGGAAGCAGGTCCCAGAGACTGGGGCCGCCTGATCGAAAACTTCACGCGTGTGGAAACCTTTGGCTTCCCCGAGGGGCATTGGGTCCGTGTCATAGTCGATCTCAACGACTCCCACGTGTTCACTTTCAAAGAACAGATCGTCGACAAGAACCGGTTCGGGAAGCCGTAGACGATGAAAACCGCTCGAGTAGTTGCGAATGCCACCTAACACGTCGCACACGGACGCGCGGGAAGCATCGCGCCATGAAGTAGCATCGTGTGCCGCGCGCCGGTGGGCGTGAACGGTTAGAGCGCGGGGGCACCATGCGATTTCACGCAGCATCCGTATCCGCTTCGGCCGACGGTGACTACTATCAACTCTGGCTCGGTCCCGAGCAGGCGGACGAAGAGGAAGCCGACCCATACCAGGTGAGAGGCCCCTACCTGATAGTACAGCGCGATTTTGAGACACCCGGTGCTGGATGGTGCTACATTGAAACGCACGATGAAGGCTACATTGGCCACTTCCCGCTGCGATTGACCGAACTCAGTGACACGCGGCTCGCGTTCGAGATTGTGCGAAAGACGGACAATCACGTGGAAGTGTCCTTCGCGCTGAATGGCTCAGAGTTTGAGAAGGTGCGTCGCATAGCGGAGGTAATCTTTGGTCTCAGGGAACCAGAGTCGGATGATGATGACCGGCCGGGGAGATAGGTAACAAAAACGTCGGGGGACATGGGTTACACAGTTTGCGCTTTGGTTCCCACATGATTCTCGACGCATATTCGCCGTCGTATCGAATCAAACGCGTATTGTCCCCGACAAAAACGCGACCGCCTGTCCGGCAATGGCAACGCGATCGCCGCGGTCGGTGCAGAAGAACTCGCCGCCGCGGGGCGATAGCTGCAATGCGTGCAACTCCTTTTTTCGCAGCCGACTGGCCCAGTAGGGGATCAAAGTGGAATGGGCCGAGCCGGTGGCAGGATCTTCGGGAATGCCCTGACGCGGAGCGAAGAAGCGCGACACGTAGTCGGACTCGTTGCCTGGCGCGGTAACGATGACGGCAAAACAATCGAGGGCCGCGATGCGCGCCATGTCGGGATTGAGGTTCCTGACCTGTTCTTTGCTGTCGAAAACAACCAAGAGGTCCCTCGAACGCAGCACTTCCGACGGTTTCTGCCCAAGAATTTCGCCAATCCCGTCCGGCCATGGGCACGGCGCGGGATTCGTTGCGGGAAAATCCAGGACGAGCAATTCCCCTTGGCGCTCCACCGACAGCAATCCGCTCTTTGTGTGAAATCCG
Source organism: Betaproteobacteria bacterium (assembly GCA_016202565.1). Taxonomy (GTDB): domain Bacteria; phylum Pseudomonadota; class Gammaproteobacteria; order Burkholderiales; family SG8-41; genus DSOT01. The sequence continues at coordinate 3,239 of JACQOK010000122.1, forward strand.
ACACTCTGGCGCCCGGGAGCGGCGTAGGTGAAGATGGCAAAGGCGCTGGCGAGGGTGGCATGTCCGCACAACGCCACTTCGACCGTCGGCGTGAACCATCGCAACTGGTAGTCGTCTCCCTGCTGCACCAGGAACGCCGTCTCCGGAAGATTGTTTTCCGCGGCGATGGACTGCAGGACGGAATCGCTCAGCCAGGAATCGAGGAAACAAACGCCCGCCGGATTTCCCGAGAAAGCACGGTTCGTGAATGCGTCTATTTGGTAAAACGGAATTTCCACGGTCAGGGTTCCCTTCCTCCGGTTGAGAAGGAATCAGATCTCGTCAATATCGCCGGCAGAGTTATCACGGCGAACCCCACGTCGTCCATCCATTCATTTCTCGCGCCTTCTTCGGCGGAAATCAGCGCCAGGCCGGGCCGATCGAGAGTAAAGCGCTCGCCCGCCGCAAGGAAGATGTCGCGCGGATCGCCCTCCTGGGTGATCCATATCGTGCCGGCACAGCACATGACCGTGCAGCCTGTGCCATCCCGCAGCTTCAGCGATTGACCCACCCTCAGCCGCTTCACGCATAGTTCATCGGGATTCGGCCTCATGCCGGCATTCTAGGAACGCCGGCGCGCGGCCAACAGTTTCAGATCGGCAAAACTGTGCACGGTACAGCCGCTCTTGTGCGACACTGTACCGGCCGAGTCGCCGCGCAACTGTGACTGTGCCGCGCGCGGCGGCTGCGCGATCATCAACTGTCATGGAAACCGCCCACGCTTCCATCCTCTACGAGTCGGTCGCGAATGACCTTTCCGCGCTGATCCGGTCCGGGACGCTCGGCCCCGGCGCGCGCGTGCCGTCCGTGCGGCGCATGAGTCGCCAGCGCCGCGTCAGTATCGCGACCGTGCTGCAGGCCTATCAACTGCTCGAGAATCGCGGCCTGATCGAAGCCCGGCCGCAGTCCGGATATTACGTGCGCGTGCCGCTGCGCCCGGTGGCGGAGCCGGCGATCTCGAAGCCGCCCCGGTCACCGCAACTGGTGGGCGTGCATGCGCTGGTGAATCGCGTCCTGGAAAGCTCGACCCGCGCAGACATCATTCCGCTCGGTGCCGCCATCCCCAGCCCCGAGCTGGTGCCGACGGCCAAACTGCAGCGCATCGTGGCGGGCATCGCGCGCCGGCAGGCACGGTCGATGGCCATCTACAGCCTGCCGCCGGGGCGGGAAGAGCTGCGCCGCCAGGTCGCGCTCCGCGCACGCGACTGGGGCGTGAGCCTTACCGCCGACGAGGTCATCATCACCAACGGCTGCATCGAGGCGGTCAACCTGTGCCTGCGCGCGGTGGCGAAGCCCGGCGATGTCATCGCGCTCGAATCGCCGACCTATTTCGGGCTGCTGCAGATCATCGAGAGCCTGGGCATGAAGGCGCTGGAGGTTCCCACCCATCCGCGCAACGGCATCTCGCTGGACGCGCTGGCGCTCGCGATCCAGCGCGAGAAGGTGAAGGCCTGCATCGTGATGCCCAACGTCAGCAATCCACTCGGCAGCACGATGCCCGAAGCCGCCAAGAAACGCCTGGTGCGGATGCTTGCCGAGCACGACATCCCACTGATCGAAGACAGCGTGTATAGCGCGCTGCACTTCAGCCCGGCGCCGCCGTTCGCGGCCAAGGCCTACGACCGGAAGGGCATGGTGATGCTGTGCTCTTCATTCACCAAGACGCTCGCTCCGGGTCTGCGCGTCGGTTGGGTCGCGCCCGGACGCTACCACGCGCAGGTGCAGATGCTGAAGTTCATCAGCTCGGTCGGCGTCTCCGATCTGCTGCAGCTCACCATCGCGGAATTCCTGGAGAACGGCGGCTACGAACGGCTGCTGCGTGCGCTGCGGCGCACTTACGCGCACCAACTGGAGCTGGTCACGCATGCGGTGGGCCGCTATTTTCCACGGGAGACGAAGGTCACGCGCCCGAGCGGCGGTTACGTGCTGTGGGTCGAGATGCCGGCAGGGGTCGATTCGGTTACGCTTTATGAACAGGCGCTGACAGAGGGCATTGGTATTGCGCCCGGTCCGATGTTCTCGGCCTCGAATCGCTACCGAAACTGCCTGCGCGTGAACTGCGGCATTCCGTGGTCCGAGCGCACCGAGCGCGCGATCGCGCGCATTGGCGCACTCGCGCACGACCTCGCCGTGCAGTCGTAATGCGGTACGCGGATCGAGAGACTTCAGCGCCCCGCCTGCTCCGCCTTTTTCACGCGTGCGCGAGCAGCCTCGACGGCCGCTTCGAGCTTTTTCTGCCGTTCCCAGTAGGCATCCGTGAGGCGGCTCGCGCCGCTGACGGTTCCCAGGCGCTCGCCGGGGAGCGGCTCCTTGCCCGCTTCGAGCGCGGCCTCCGCTTCCTTCAACTGTTTATGGGCGGCTTCCAGTTCCCGCCGCTCCGCATCGGTCGCCGCGGCGCGTTCCTGGAACCGTTGCTCGATGCTCTTTTTTTCCGCCGGCGTCAGCACCGTGGTCCCGGTCTTCGGCGGGGGCGGGGGCATGGTTTCCACGTCCTTCGCGCCGGGCTCCGGCTTTTCTCCGTAGACGATCCTGCCGTCGGGCATGGTGGATTTGTACATCGTTTGCGCAGAAGCTCCTGCAGCGACAAGCAATAGCGCAAGCACCAACAATGAAGGACGCTGTTTCAAATCAGGCTTCCCGCGGTAATGAGGTGGGCGCACTCATTCTAGACGCGGCGTCGTTTATCGGCAATTGACGCCAATTCACTCCCGCCTCACCGTCTGGCTCTGCCGGTGGTAAGCTTTTCGGTAGTGCCCACCGGTCTCTACCCCATAGGAGCCCAACGATGGAACGGAACAGGACCGAAACGCAGTTTCCAGCGGTTGGCGACGGCAGCGGGTTCGCTCACACGGATAGTTTCTACAAGGAGGAGCTTCAGCTCGCCCTGCGCAACCGGGGCATGCCGCTGGAAGGGCTGCGCTATCCCATCACGCCGGCCGGCATGCACTACCTGCTGATCCACTACGATATTCCGGAAGTGAACCCCGGCGCGTGGCGCCTGAAGATTGCAGGCCGGGTTTCGAGGCCGCTTGCCTTGGCTCTGGACGAGATCAGAAAGCGGCCGGCCCGGACCCTCGCGGTGACGCTGGAGTGTGCAGGAAACGGGCGTGCCCTGTTTGCGCCGCGGCGCATCAGCCAGCCGTGGTTCCTCGAGGCGGTCGGGACGGCGGAGTGGACCGGCACGCCCTTATGCGCGCTGCTGGAAGAAGCCGGCCTGGGTCGCGAGGTCGCCGAGATCGTGTTCACCGGTCTCGACCAGGGAATCGAAGGAAGCGAAGTCCAGTACTACCAGCGCAGCCTCAGCTTGAGCGAGGCGATGCGGGAAGAGGTATTGCTCGCCTACGCGATGAACGGCGAACCGCTGCCACCCCAGCATGGTTTCCCGCTGCGCCTGCTGGTGCCCGGCTGGTATGGCATGACGAGCGTCAAGTGGCTGGACCGGATCGAGGCGGTGGCCGAACCCTTCCAGGGGTTCCAGATGCTCCGCACCTACCGCTACGCACGTTCGGCCGACGACCTGGGCGAACCGGTTACCCTGATCAGGGTGCGTGCCCTGATGATTCCGCCGGGGATTCCGGATTTTCTGACCCGTGCGCGGGTGCTCGAGGCGGGCCCCGTCACGCTGGCGGGCCGCGCATGGGCGGGCCGCCTGGGCGTTTCGCGCGTCGAAGTGAGCGTGAATGCCGGCGTCACGTGGTCGGATGCCGAGCTGGCTGAACCGGTTTCAGCCCATGCCTGGAGAGGATGGTCATTCCGCTGGAATGCTTCGCCCGGCAGGCATACCCTCTGTGCGCGCGCGACCGACTCCGAAGGCGGCGTGCAGCCGCGCGAAGAACAATGGAATTTCGGGGGCTATGGCAACAACATGGTCCAGCAGGTCGATGTCATCGTGGAGTGAGAACAAGCGTTGGAGCGGACGGCAGCCGGCAGGGCGCGAGTTTCGATCCGGACGTGTGCTGCGGCTGTCCCGTCCAACGGGGGCGTAAGGCAACTTACGCATGACTGACGGCTCGGATGAGCCGACAAAGTGTAGGAGGTCGCTATGGCACGGTATGTTTCTCTACTCAACTGGACAGACCAGGGAATCCGCACCGCCAAGGAAACCATCAATCGGGCCAAGGCAGCCCGCGAGGCGTTCGAGGCCGGGGGCGGCAAGCTGATCGACGCATATTGGACCTTGGGACAATACGACGTTGTTGTCGTGTTCGAAGCCCCGGACGACGAGACTGCCACCCGGCTTGCCATGAGTCTGGGGATGAAAGGCAACGTTCGCAGTTCCACCATGCGGGCCTTCGGCGAGCAGGAGATGGCGCGTATCATTCAGGGACTTTCGTGACGTTGCAGTCGGCGGCAACCGCGGCTTCATTCTTCGGGCGGGCGCGCTGTCAGGGAGCGGCGCGCCGCCGAATCTTTGCGGTGAAGCGTTATTCAGGCGCGGGTCTGTCCGGCGCGTAAGGACCCGGCGTCATAGTCGACCAATAGTGCGTTGGACCAAAAAGGGGGATGCCATGTCCAAGCCAGCCGTTCGGCGTCAGGCCGAGTACGTTCCGCTGACCAAAGAACAGTTCCGCCAGCGCTTTTTCGCCAGGTTCTACGATCCGGTGTTCGAAGAGGTTCATCCGGAGCTGGAGAAGGTGTTCGAGAAGGCATGGGACGGTTACATCGTCTACCGCAAATCACCGCGAAAGCGGCGTGCCGGAGAAGGCTACGCCGATCCGTCCTTCGAGCTGCCGCTCGAGTGGCTGGAGACGCGCGCGAAGATCGACGCCGCGGAGAAGCGGCAGAAGGACCCGAAATCACCGTCGCGGATTCAGATCGTCCAGCGTTCGACGCGCAGCGAGCACACCTGTCCCGGCGAGATTTCCAAGCCGCGGCGGCTCGCGCAGCGGGCGCAGGAGACGATCCGGGCGCTGCCCGGTTACGAGGTGGATTTCCTCGATATATCCACCTTGGCCGACGAGCCGTGGAAAGTGATCCACCCGTGCAAGGCCTGCGTGTCCACGTCGCAGGCGCTGTGCCACTGGCCGTGTTCCTGTTACCCCAATCATGCGCTCGGCCAGACCAACGACTGGATGGAGGAGATCTATCCGCGCTGGACGGCGGCGCATGGCGTCTTCATTTTGTGCCCGGTGCATTGGTATCAGGCGCCCGCCAGTCTCAAGCTCATGATCGACCGGCTGGTGTGCGCCGACGGCGGCAATCCCGATCCGACCACCACGCGCGGCAAGGACCCGGCGCTGGCGAAGGAACTCGAGCTCAAGGGCTGGCCCTATCCCAAGCATTTCGCCGGACGCGCGTTTGCGATCGTCGCGCACGGCGATGCGGCGGGTCCGGAAAACCTGCGCCGCATGCTCGCCGACTGGCTGACCGACATCGGGATGGTCCAAGCCGGTCCGCAGGCCGCACTCGACACCTGGATCGGCTGGTACCGGCCCTATGCCACGAGCCACGAGGACCTCGACGCTGACGAAGACACGTTCGTGCAGGTGGATCAGGCAGCGTTAAGCCTCGCGAACATGGTGAAGCAGATCCGATCGTGCGCCTACCAGGCGCCCAACACCGGGTTGCACAGTCCCCGCGAGAAGTGACGGATTGCGGTCGCGATGCGATCCCAATCGGTCATCCCCGCGAAGGCGGGGATCCATACGGCGCACCGTCTTGGGTGAACCGCACTATAGATTCCCTTTTTCAAGGGAATGACAATGGCGCTTTTCAGAATCGGGATTGTCAGGGAAAATGCGGCTTTTTGGACAACCGGGAAAGGGGATCACCGCATGGCCCATACGCTCGAGCAATTTGCCGCTTCCTGCCACGACATTCTGAAGGCTGAGCCGGGACCGCACGGCCGCGGGAAGGTGTGCGCGCTGCTGCAGGACGTCCTCAAGGACCCGCAGTTCGTCGGCACCCATCTCACCGATCAGACGCCCGAGCGCGAAATTCTCTATGAGGATCGCGACCTGGGATTCTGCATTCTTGCGCATCATTACCGGGGCCCCAAGGTGAGCCCGCCGCATGATCACGGCCCGTCCTGGGCGATCTACGGCCAGGCGCTGGGCGAGACCGAGATGAGCGATTACGAATTGCTGGAGCCGGCCAGTCCCGACAAAGCGGGCAAGGTACGCAAAGTGAGAACCTACAAGCTCACCCCCGGGGTTGCCCATGTCTACAACGAAGGCGACCTGCACTCGCCGAGCCGCGCGAATTCCACACGCTTGATCCGCATCGAGGGCGTGAACATGGAAACGGTGCGCCGGCTCAAGTACGAGGCCGTCTGATCTCCTTCCCCCTGAGGGGGAAGGACTCCCTTTTTCGCCTTACTCGGCTTTGATGCCCGCGATCTTCACGAGCTTTGCGATCCGCTCGTAATCGCCGCGGACGAACTTTCCGAACTCCTCGGGGCCGGCGCTGCCCGCCGGCACCAGACCCTGGTTGGCGAACTGGCTCTTCACGTCGGGTGCAGCGAGTGCTTTCTGGATCGTCGCGTGCAGCGTCTTGATGATCGGCCGCGGCGTGCCTCGCGGTGCGAAGAAACCGTTCCAGCTGTTGAATTCGTAACCGGGAACCCCGGACTCGGCTATGGTCGGCAAGTGCGGCAACAGTGGCGAGCGGGCCTTCGACGTGATCGCAAGCGCCCGCATGCGGCCGGCCTTCACGTGACCCATTATGGACGCTGCCGGTGCGATGAGCCACTGGCTTTCGCCGGCGACCACCGCGGCCGCCATCGGCCCCCCGCCCTTATACGGCACATGCACGGTTTCGATCCCGGCCAGGTTCGTGAACATGATGCCCGAGAGATGGCTCGAAGAGCCGACGCCGGCGGATGACATGTTGAGCTTGCCGGGCTGGGCCTTCGCCAGCCCGATCAGTTCCTTCACGGTCTTCGCCTGCACGCCGGGGTGCACGCACATTACGCCGTCCGCGTTCACGATCAGCGAAATCGGCTCGAAATCCCTGGACGCGTCGAACGCGAGCTTCTTGTAGGTGAACTGGGAAACGATCATCGAGCTCGACGCGCCCACGATGATGGTGTAGCCGTCGGGTGTCGCGCGGGCGCCGAACTCCAGGGCGATGGTCCCGGCCGCGCCGCCGCGGTTGTCCACGACCAGCTGCTGGCCAAGCAGTTCAGACAACTTGGGGGTGACGATGCGTGCGATCGTGTCCAGGGAAGACCCGGCCGACTGCGCGGCGAGCACGCGTATGGGCCGGTCAGGATACACCTGCTGCGCGGACGCGATCCCGGCTGCGGACAGCACGACCAGCAGACCGAACGTAACGAAGCTGCGCTTCATGACCGCTCTCCTCCCTGTTGAGTTTCGCATAGGGATGATAATCGCATTTTTGCAAGTCCACCATGTGCCCCGCCTTCACAGACCGCGTCGGAAATGATAACTTGCCACTCACCCGTTCGCTGGATTCGAGTCCAGTATGTGGCTGCGGCCGGCGCTGCCCGGCCCGGTCCTGTTGCAGGAAATTCCGCTCACGGAGGCGTGATGGCGAAGATTGTGAACACTCACGACGTGCCCCGGCTTTATTCACAGAAAGACGACCGTTTCCGCTACGAGGCGGTCAAGGAAAACGTGCTCGGACTCAGGAACATCTGCGGCGAAATCGTCGTCTACCCGCCCGGCGCGGCGGGTGCGAGCCACCATCACATCGGAACCGAACACCTCTTTTATGTGACCGAGGGCCGCGGCACGATGTACATCGACGACGTGCCGCACGAGGTCAAAGCGGGCGATTTCGTTTCGGTCTTCGACGGCGAACGGCACTGGTTCAAGAACCACACGCAGGAGACTTTCGCCTTCCTCGAGTTGTTCGCGCCGGTCAAGTACCAGACCATCTGGGACAACCCCGACCTGAAGTGAACCTGGAAGCCAAGCCGCCCGTGAGGCGGCGAGTTAGTGGTGGACGTCGGACGGCACCACCGGCAGGAGGCCTGCTCTCGCGTTATAAAGATGGCGTCGGCGCACCAGGGCCATGGTGAGCGACACGAACAAGCCAAACAGCGCGATCACCGTGTAGATGGAGACGTCGAGCATGATGAGCATCGCGTAGACCGCCAGCATGACGAGGATCGAGAGGTTCTCGTTGAAGTTTTGCACGGCGATCGAGTGGCCGGCGCCCATCAGGATGTGGCCCCGGTGCTGCAACAGCGCGTTCATCGGCACCACGAAGAATCCGGCCAGCATGCCGATCAGCACCAGCAGCGGAATGGCGAATTCCACGCTGCGCGCGAAGTTCATCGCGATGACGATGAGTCCCATGGCGATACCGACCGGCACCACGTTGACCGCGCGATTGAGCGGGACAAACTTCGCGGCGAATATTGCTCCGGCGGCAATCCCGAGCGCGGTGACGCCCTGCAGCACCGTCGCCTGGGAAAGCGTATAGCCGAGCGCCACTTCCGCCCATTTGAGCACGATGAACTGCAGCGTAGCGCCGGCGCCCCAGAACAGCGTGGTCGTGGCAAGCGAAATCTGACCAAGCTTGTCCGTCCACAGCAACCGCACGCAGTGCGCGAACTCGTGGACGAGGTAGAGCGGGTTCTTGCTGGGCGCGCGGTGATCGACGCCGGTATCGGGAATATACAGGTTGAACACGGCCGCGATGGCATAGAACACGATGATGACCGCGATGGCGGCTTCCGGCGCCGTGTCGACGCCGGTATCGATGAAGGGAAAGTCAATCCCGAGCAATCGCGCGGATACGGGTCGGCTGATCAGCACGCCGCCGAGCAGCGTGCCGAGAATGATCGAGGCCACGGTCAGGCCCTCGATCCAGCCGTTGGCGATCACCAGCTTCTGGTGCGGCAGGTATTCGGTGAGAATGCCGTACTTCGCCGGCGAGTAGGCGGCCGCGCCCAGGCCGACCACGGCGTATGCGAACAATATCGCGAAATAGGCCGCCGGGCCGGACGATGACAGGGCCTGGTAGAAAAACATGATCAGACATCCCACGATTTTGATCGTATTGGTGATGAACATCACCCGTCCCTTGGGCATCGAGTCGGCGAACGCGCCGACAAACGCGGCGAACGCCACGTAGGAGATGGTGAAGAAGAACTTGAGCATGGGGGTGAGCCATGCCGGCGAGTTCATCTCCAGCAGCAGGGCAATGGCGGCGACGAGCAGCGCGTTGTCGGCGAGCGACGAGAAGAACTGCGCCGCCATGATGATGTAGAAGCCTAACGGCATTATCCGGGGAGCCCGGCGCGGGCGAGCGGGGTGATCAAAACCGGCGCTTTATACCACAATTCAGCGCCTGCGGTGGCCTTATCGTGCGCTCTTCTCGTCTGTGGCTGATTCGAACAGCCGCCGGCCGACGCGACTCGTCGATTTCGGCATCCTGCCGGCTGCCCTCCCGCCACGGTGATCGTCACCGGGCGCCGCTCGTGCCTGCTCTTCTACTCTTGGTCCAGGAAATATGGTTGAATACTAACTCATTTCTAGAGAGGAGAGAGGAGAAAGGGGCATCGAGTTGCGCGGGAGACCCCAAAACGCTTCTCCTCTCACCTCTCACCTCTCACGCGCGAACGCATGGCTGACCGCAGATTACAGGTTTTCTACACCGTCGCAAAACAGCTGAGCTTCACGAAAGCAGCCGAACAGCTGTTCATGACGCAGCCGGCGGTGACATTCCAGGTCAAGCAGCTCGAGGAACATTTCAACACGCGGCTCTTCGAGCGCAGCCACGGGCGGATTGCGCTCACGCCCGCGGGCAAGCTGGTGATGGAGTACGCCGAAAAAATCCTTGGCATGTCGGACGAGATGGAAAAAAGGGTGGCGGAGCTGAGCGGTTCGATGGGCGGGCCGCTGCTGCTCGGTGCGAGCACGACGATAGCCGAGTTCATCCTGCCGCAGATACTGGGCGAGTTCAAGGCGCGGTATCCGCAGGTCCAGGCGCACATGACGGTTGGCAATTCCGAAACCATCGAGAACCGTGTTGCGGACCACAGCCTCGACCTGGGGCTCATCGAGTCGCCTTCGCACTTACCGAGCGTGTCTATCGAAGTGGTGTGCGAGGACGAACTCGTGCTGATCTGCGCGCCGAGCCACAAGCTTGCGAAACTGAAGAGCGTGGCGCCGCGGCAGATCATGGGCGAGCAGTACGTGAGCCGCGAGGTCGGCTCCGGCACGCGCGATTTCACCGACCAGTATCTGCGCGAGGGCAAGGTTTCGCCCGAGGATCTCAACATCGTGATGGAGCTCGGCAGTCCGGAGGCGATCAAAGGCGTCGTCGAGACCGGACTTGGCGTCTCGATCATGTCGCGCGCGCGGGTGGCGAAGGAGCGCAAGCTCGGCATGCTGGTGGCGGTGCCGCTGCAGCCGCGGCTGATCCGCACCTTTTCCTTCGTCTATCCCAAAGAGAAATTCCGCTCGAAATTGTTCACGACCTTCGTTGAGTTCGCGACCGCCAGGATGCAGCAGATGGCCAGTGAGGCATAACGAAGGCGGAAGGCGGAACTGAGAACACGAATGCCGGCCGGTTCGGCCGGACGTTTCATCCCTCATCCTTCATCCTTCATCCGTGAATCATGCCTCGCCCGATATCCGCCACGATCGACCTCGGCGCTCTGCGCCATAATCTCGGCGTCGCGCAGCGGCACGCGCCGCGCTCGCGCGTGTTTGCGGTGATCAAGGCGAACGCCTACGGGCATGGACTCATGCGCGCCGCTCGGGCCATGGCTGGCGCGAGCGGTTTCGCGCTGCTCGAACTCGAGGCCGCGTTGCAGCTGCGGCAGGCCGGCTTCCGGCAGCCCATCCTGCTGCTCGAAGGTTTTTTCGATGTGCGGGAATTGTCCGCGCTGGTCGAGCACAGGATGGCGGCGGTGGTGCACAATCACGACCAACTCCAGATGCTGCGGGAACTCGCGCCGGGTGCCGGCCTGGACGTGATGCTCAAGATCAATACCGGCATGAACCGGCTTGGATTCGCCCCGGCCGACTGTCCCGCCGCAATCGAAGCGCTGCGTTCGAATCCGGGCGTCGGCAGCATCACCCTGATGACGCATTTCGCGAACGCCGATGACGCGCGCGGCGTGGCGTGGCAGATGGAGGCCTTCGAGCGCGTCGCGCGCGGCACCGGACTGGCGTGCAGCCTCGCCAATTCCGCAGCAATCCTGCGCTACCCGGCGACCCACTTCGACTGGGTCCGCCCTGGCATCATGCTCTACGGCTGCTCGCCGTTCTCCGAGAGAATCGGGGCCGAATTCGATCTCAAGCCGGCCATGACGCTGGCGAGCGAACTGATCGGCATGCAGCAATTGAAGCGCGGTGACGTCGTCGGGTACGGCGGCGTCTTCACAGCCGAAAAAGACATGAGAATCGGCGTGGTGGCCTGCGGTTACGCCGATGGCTATCCGCGGCACGCACCGAATGGCACCCCGGTCGCGGTCGACGGCAGACTCACCGGCACCGTCGGCCGCGTATCGATGGACATGCTGTGCGTGGACTTAAGCGGTGTGCCGGATGCCCACGCCGGTTCGCAGGTCGTGCTGTGGGGCGCGGGCAATCCCATTGAAAAAGTCGCGGCTGCCGCGGGCACCGTCGGTTATGAATTGATGTGCGCGCTGGCGCCGCGGGTGCCGGTTATCGAGCAGCCGTGACCGTGAATAGGCGAGGTCGCCGGTGTAAACTCACAATAGAGCGTATCTCAAAGAGCGCCGTTCGCCCCGAGCGTAGCTCCGTTCGTCCCTCGACTTTGCTGCGCTACGCTCGGGACGAACGGAGCGAAGTCGAGGGACGAACGGAGCGAAGTCGAGGGGCTGAATGCGCCCGCGAGATTTTCGAGATAAGCTCCAGACAAACAACGACAACGCATGGCTAAAGCCAAATCCCTCTACTCGTGTACCGAATGCGGCGGCCAGGTTCTGAAATGGCAGGGCCAGTGTCCGCATTGCCAGGCGTGGAACACGCTGGTCGAAACCGTCGCGGAAGCGGCGCCCTCTGCCAACCGCTTTGGCCTTATTCCCGGCGGCAGATTGCAGAGACTGTCCGAGGTCGAAGCGCGCGAAGAAAACCGCGTGCCGACCGGCGTGCCCGAATTCGACCGCGTCCTGGGGGGCGGCCTAGTCCCCGGCGGCGTGGTCCTGATCGGTGGCGATCCGGGCATCGGAAAATCGACGCTGCTGCTGCAGTCGCTCGCCGCCATCGGCGCCGGCCGCAAGGTGATTTACGTGACCGGCGAAGAATCGACGCAGCAGATCGCGCTGCGCGCAAAGCGCCTGGGCGTCGATGCAGGATCGGTCCAGGTGCTGCCCGAGACCGATCTCAAGAAGATCCAGGCAGCCATTCAGAAGGAGCGGCCCGACGTCGCGGTGATCGACTCGATCCAGACCTTGTATTCGGACGATCTGCAATCGGCGCCGGGGTCGGTGGCGCAGGTGCGCGAGTGTGCGGCGCAATTGACGCGTGCGGCCAAGGCGGGCGGCACCACCGTCGTGTTCGTCGGCCACGTCACCAAGGAGGGCACGCTCGCCGGTCCGCGCGTGCTCGAGCACATGGTCGACACCGTGCTCTATTTCGAGGGCGACACGCATTCGAGCTTCCGTCTCATTCGCGCGTTCAAGAACCGCTACGGCGCGGTGAACGAACTGGGCGTGTTCGCGATGACCGACAAGGGCCTGAAGGGCGTCTCCAACCCTTCCGCGCTGTTCCTGTCTCAGCACGGCGGCGAGGTCGCCGGCTCGTGCGTGACGGTCACGCAGGAAGGCACGCGCCCGCTGCTGGTCGAAGTGCAGGCGCTGGTGGACGAATCGCACGCTCCCAACCCGCGCCGGCTCTCCGTGGGGCTTGAACAGAACCGGCTGGCGCTGCTGCTCGCGGTGCTGCACCGTCACGCCGGGATCGCATGCTTCGATCAGGACGTCTTCGTCAATGCCGTGGGCGGGGTGCGCATCACCGAGCCCGCGGCCGATCTTGCGGTGATGATGGCGATCGTGTCCTCGCTGCGGAACAAGCCGTTGCCGGCAAAGCTCGTGGTGTTCGGCGAAGTCGGGCTCGCCGGGGAAGTGCGTCCGGTGCAGCGCGGCCAGGAGCGGTTGAAGGAAGCCGCCAAGCTGGGCTTCGCGCAGGCGCTCGTCCCCAGGGCCAACAAACCCCGGCAGGCGGTCGCGGGCATCGAGGTCATCGCGGTCGAGCGGGTGGAGGAGGCGGTCGCGCGGTTGCGTTAGCCGCCGGTGGCAGCCGCGATACGCGCTGGCGAGCGAGTCCGGATTGTCATCCGGTTTCATAAGATAGAATGCGGCAATGAGCATGGGGAAAGAGCTGTCGGCGTACGCGGGCGACATACACGAGCAGGCGGTGCGTTCGCTGTTCCAGTCGCTCGAGGTGATCTGCGAAGGAGCGGTGGTCGTCGACCGCGACGCGCGCATCGTGTGGATCAGCGAGAAATATCTGGTCCTGCTCGGACTCGGCGGCGCCGACCAGGCGCTCGGCAAGCCGATCGAGGAGGTGATCCCGACGAGCCTCATGCGCCACGTGGTCGAGAGCGGCGAGCCGATCCTGCTCGACATCATGGATTTCAAGAACCAGTCGTTCGTGGTGACGCGGCTGCCGCTCAAGAATGAGCACGGCGAAGTCACCGGCGCGGTGGGCTTTGTGCTCTACGATCGGCCGCAGTACCTGAAGCCGCTCGTGTCCAAGTTCGCCAAGCTGCAGAGCGATCTCGCCGCCGCCCAGCGGGCGCTGGCCGAGCACCGCCGGCCGAAGTACACCTTTTCCAGTTTTGTCGGTTCGAGCGCCCCCTGCCTCGAAGTGAAGCGCCAGGCGCGCCGTGCGGCCCAGCTCGACACCACGGTGCTGCTGCACGGCGAGACCGGGACCGGCAAGGAATTGCTGGCGCATGCGATTCACGCCGTCTCGACCCGCGCGGACAAACCCTTCGTCAGCGTCAGCCTCGCGGCGATGCCCGAAAACCTGCTGGAAGCCGAGTTCTTCGGCGCGGCGCCCGGCGCCTACACCGGGGCCGAGCGGCGCGGGCGCGACGGGAAACTGAAGCTCGCCGACGGCGGGACCCTGTTTCTCGACGAGGTCGGCGACATGCCGACGCTGCTGCAGTCGAAGCTGCTGCGGGTGCTCCAGGAGCAGGAGTTCGAGCCGCTCGGATCGAACAAGATGATCCGGGTGGACGTGCGCGTCATCGCCGCCACCAGCCGCGATCTGAAGCAGCTCGTGCAGGAGGGCAAGTTCCGCTCCGACCTCTATTACCGGCTCAATGTGCTCAAGATCAACGTGCCGCCGCTGCGCGAGCGCCTGCAGGACCTGGAGGCGTTGTGCGAGGTCATGCTCGAGCGTATCGCCGAGCGCACCGGCATGCCGCCGCGCGAACTGTCCGGCGAAGCGGTGGGCGTCCTCTGCGCTTATTCGTGGCCCGGCAATGTGCGCGAGCTGAGAAACGTGCTCGAGCAGGTGACGATGCTCGCCGAAAGCCCGCACATCGTGGCGCAGGACTTCGCCACCATCCTGCCGGAGGCCGCCGTGCAGTCGCCCCAGGACCGGCGCCGGGGACTCGCCGGCGCCCCGCGACGGCTGGCCGATGCGGTCGCCGAAACCGAACGCCTCGCAATTCATGCCGCGCTTGCCGCCGCCAACGGCAACAAGGTGACCGCCGCCCGGCTCCTGGGCATTTCGCGGGCGACGCTGTATGAAAAGATGACCAGCCTCGGTTTGGGCGCCGCTGCGGCCCTCGATGTCTGATTTTAAGACATCGTAATCTGTTGAATGTAAGTGATTTTGAGTTCAGACTGCACGGATTGTCTGAAATTTTGAACAGCTTGGTCGGATAATCGCTCCCTGCGGCTGCGCTGCGCGCCCATCTGCGACCCTACGACAAGCAAAAACAACGCGTTAACGAATCTGGCACACGCGTTGCTGGTGCGTGCAAGACCAGAAGGAGGAGTGATGGCTCGCGTTAATCCGTACAACGCCGGGCTCGACAAGAACACCGCCAACTACACGCCGCTCACGCCGCTGTCGCTGCTGGCGCGTACCGCGTACGTCTACCCCCGGCGCAGCGCCGTCATTCACGGCGACATTGAGTTCACCTGGTCCGAGGTCTATGCGCGCTGCCGGCGGCTCGCTTCCGCGCTCGCGCAGCGCGGCGTCGGTCTGGGCGATACGGTCGCCGCCATGCTGCCCAACGTGCCGGCAATGTATGAGGCGCATTTTGGCGTGCCGATGACCGGTGCGGTGCTCAACACGCTCAACACCCGGCTCGATGCCGAAGCCATCGCCTTCATGCTCCAGCATGCGGAAGCGAAGGTGTTGATCACCGACCGCGAGTTCTCCGGAACGATCGAGCAGGCCCTGGCGCAGCTCAAGACGAAGCCGCTGGTCATCGACGTGGACGATCCGGCACATGAAGGCGGCAAGCTGCTTGGCGAGGGCAGCTACGAAGCATTCATTGCCCAGGGCGATCCGGAATTCGCCTGGTCCCTGCCGGACGACGAGTGGAACGCGATTTCGCTCAATTACACTTCCGGCACGACCGGCAATCCCAAAGGCGTCGTCTACCATCACCGCGGAGCGTACCTCAACGCGATCAGCAATATCGTGTCCTGGGGGATGCCGCAGCATCCGGTGTACCTGTGGACGCTGCCCATGTTTCATTGCAACGGGTGGTGCTTTCCGTGGACGCTCGCCGCAGCGGCCGGCACCAACGTCTGCCTGCGCAAGGTGGACGCCCGGCTCATTTTCAATCTCATCCGCCGCCACGGCGTCACGCATTACTGCGGCGCGCCGATCGTGCACAGCATGCTGCTCAACGCGCCCGCGGAATGGCGGCAGGGCATCGGCCATACCGTATCATGCCTCGTCGCCGGCGCGGCGCCGCCGGTGGCGGTGATCGAGGGCATGGAGAAGATGGGTTTCACCATCACCCACGTCTACGGGCTCACCGAGACCTACGGGCCGGCCGCGGTATGCGCGAAGCATGAGGAGTGGAATGCGCTGCCGATCGAAGAACGCGCCGAACTGAACGGCCGCCAGGGTGTGTGGTACCACATGCAGCAGGGCATGACCGTCCTCGATCCCGTCACGATGAATCCCGTGCCGTGGGACGGGGAGACCATCGGTGAGGTCATGTTCCGCGGCAATCTCACCATGAAGGGCTATCTCAAGAACCGCTCCGCGACCGAGGAAGCATTCGCCGGCGACTGGTTCCACAGCGGCGATCTGGGGGTGATGCAGGCCGACGGTTATGTCAAGATCAAGGACCGCGCCAAGGACATCATCATCTCCGGCGGTGAGAACATATCGTCGCTGGAAGTGGAGGACGTGCTGTATCGCCATCCGGCGGTGATGGCGGCAGCGGTGGTGGCGCAACCGGATCCGAAATGGGGTGAAGTGCCGTGCGCGTTCGTCGAACTGAAAGAGGGCGCGCAAGCCAGCGAGGAAGAACTCATCGAGCACTGCCGAACCCGCCTGGCGCGGTTCAAGGCACCCAAGCGCGTGGTGTTCGGGCCGCTGCCGAAAACCTCCACCGGCAAGATTCAGAAATTCATCCTGCGCGAACAGGTGAAGTCTGCTGCCGCGATAGACACGTGAGGGCGTAAGGGCGTGAGAGCGGGAGATCGGGAGAGCGTAAGAGCGTAAGAGCGGGAGATTGGGAGAACCAGGGCGCAGTGTTTGGTCGACTCACGGTCTCTCCATCCCACGACCTCACGATCTCACGACTTCACGACCCCATGATTTCACGACTGATGGATCGATAATGACGAGCAACGGCGAATACATCCGGGAAACGCGCGGGCTCACCAAGGAGTTCCAGGGCTTCGTCGCGGTGAACTATGTCGACCTGAAGATCAAGCGCGGACC
>JACQOK010000123.1 GCA_016202565.1 Betaproteobacteria bacterium
CATCAGGGACCGAGGCACCAGCCTCAAGCAAAGTCCGGATCTATGGCTGCAATCTTCTCCTATCAGTCGTCGTCGATTGATCGCTTGACAAACCGGGGGCGTCCATCTATGGGGGAGGAATAAGGTGGGGGGGTGAACCCTCATCCCCGATTGAGAGATTGAGGGCTGTTTGCCGTCATTTTAGCCACTTGGGTTTGACCACCCAGTCGGGAAACCGGCTTCGGAACTGCGGGAAAAATTTCCCGGCGAGCTTTTGGAACCCCTCGCGGGTCGGATGAATCTCGTTGGACCATTCCGCCGCCGTCAGAGTGCCGGGCGTGTTGACGAATTTGTAGTTCTTGTTCTTCTTCGCGAGCCCGTTCTGCACTCGAGCGAGCCGGTCGATGATGACCTTGATGAGCGCGGGCCGCAGTGCGTCCGGCACGTTGAACTTGTCGAAAGAAGGCTTGAGCCAGGGAGACAGGAACAGAACCCCCTTGCCGCTCGCATGCGCGAAGTCGTAGGCGTGGGTGAGGATCGTGATGCCGGGGCAGAACGTATCGCGCAGGTGGATGACTCGCTCGTACCCCGCCTGCACGCGCTGGAACAGCGCCGTCAGTTCCTCCTTCTTGAACCAGCTCAGCGGATCGGTCTTGTTGCCGGGCCGCAGCAGCGGATCGAGATCGTCGGGACCGGCGAAGTCGTTGCCGCCCCCGCTCACCGCGATCAGGTCAACCGTCCCTGACTCCCATTGGAGGAAGGTGGACAGCTCATAGAGGAGATGCTTGCCGGGGTTTCCGATCTCCATCCCGACGTCCCCGATCGAAACGAGTGGAATGGCCTGGGCGCGGCCAAAGTCATTGAACTTGTCCGCGAGGCTTCCCACGCCCGGGATCGGATACCAGAACCACGAGTCGCCGAACAAGAGCACGAGCGGCGCTTGTGGGTCCGGGTTGTCATAGTTGCGCCACTCATTCAGGCCAAAGATGTTGGGCATGGCGGTCTCCTCTCATGAGCCGATGATAGCCCGGACCCTCGCGCTTCAGCTATCTTATCGCGAGCTGCGCTGCTGCCTTGCGCCGCCGCGTGGTCCTGCGCCAGGCGCGCGCGAGAAGTGCGAGCCCGCCGCGAAAGAGGCGCGCCAGCTCGCTCGCGCGTGCCTGCCGCGCGGCGTTCTGCAGTTGCTCGATCCGGCCGTAATCGAGCCACACGCCGCTGCGCGAGTAACCGCCCGCGCGCCCCGGATCGGTCCACGAGACCGACGCGCGGCTCGTGCCGCCGAGGGCGCTCACGACGATAGCGCCGTTGTGGCCGGAGCAGAAACGGGTCCCGGCCGCCACGATGTAGTCCTGGCCATCGCCTTCCTGCGTGATCCACAGCTCGCCTTGCACGGCGCGCACCTCGGTGCCGCGGTAAGCGATGATCGTAACCGCCTGGTTGGGCGCGAGCTCGAACCGTTTCGGCTGCGCCTTGTAATCGGTGATCGGCTTGCTCATAATTCATGCACCTCCTGCATCCATGTTCCGGAGACCGGGATCGGCCCCACGTGCATGCCAATATGGCTGTAGCCGAGGCCGCGGACAAATGGTCATTTTGCAAACAATGAATGCATGAAACGCATGCATAGACGGCGCGATCTTCCGTCCCTCGACCTGCTCAAAGGATTCGAGGCGGCCGCGCGGCACCTCTCGTTCACCAAAGCGGGGGCCGAGCTTTTCCTCAGCCAATCGGCGGTAAGCCGCCAGATTCAGCAGCTCGAGGAGCAACTCGGCGTGCCACTCTTCTTCCGCCGCACCCGCGCGCTGCTGCTGACCGACGCCGGACAGCGTTATTTCCGCGATGTCGGGCAGGTGCTGCAGCAATTGCGCGAAGCCACCGCACGCCTCGATGCCGCCTCCCAAGGCAGGGCGGTCACCGTCACCACCACGGTCACGTTCGCCTCGCTGTGGCTCGTGCCGCGGCTGGCGGACTTCCAGGAGCGGCATCCCGAAATCGCCGTGCACGTGGCCGCCGACAACGCGATTCGCGACCTGGAGCAGGAGCGGCTCGACGTGTCGATTCGCTACGCGACGCGCCGGCTGGCAGGGCGCGGCGCGGTGAAGCTGTTCGGCGAGCGCGTCGTGCCGGTGTGCAGCCCGAAGCTGCTGGCGAAGCGCGCGCTGGACAGGCCCGAGGACCTCGAGCATTTCGTGCTGCTGCATTTCGAGGATCCGGAGCACAGCACGCCGTGGCTCTCGTGGGACGTGTGGTTCGAAGTGATGAAAATGAAGCGGGTCGCGGGGAAGGGCATGCTTCGCTTCAGCCATTACGACCAGCTGTTACGGGCGGCGATCAACGGGCAGGGCGTTGCGCTCGGGCGGCTGCCGCTGATCGGGGGCCTGCTCAAGGAGGGAACGCTGGTCACGCCCTTTCGCGCTGCACGCTATAGCACACGCTCGGAGGATCGCGCCTACTGGCTCGTTGCCGCACCGTCTGCGCACGCACGACCGGAGGTCCAGACATTCGTGCAGTGGGTGCGTGAGCAAGCTGCAACCATGACGACGCGGGAGAAATGAAACCCGAGTTGCGCCGAGGCCCGCAGGCGTCAGAGGATTCCGCTGGCATTTGCACAATGCATCAGAGCAACAGTACCATCAGGGACGTAGCGCGTTTGCTCTACTGGCATGAGGAGCCGCCAATCTCTTGACGGCGGGGATGAGGGAGGGTCTGGATGGTAGCGAGCTACAGCAGCGGACTCGTCGCGCTTTCCGTGCTGATCGCGATCCTGGCGTCCTATACCGCGCTGGATCTCGCGTCAAGAATCGCGCAGTCGGCGGGGCGGGCGACCTATTACTGGCTCTTCGGCGGGGCGTTCTCGATGGGCGTGGGCATCTGGTCCATGCACTTCATCGGCATGCTTGCGTTCAGCCTCCCCATCCCGCTCGCTTACGATGTCCCGATAACGCTTGCCTCCGTATTGCCGGCGGTCGCGGCGTCGGGCCTGGCGTTGTTCAATTTCAGCCGCCGGACCGTAAATCTCCGGACACTGTCCGTAAGCGCCGTGCTGATGGGCGGCGGCATCGTGGCGATGCATTACACCGGAATGGCTGCAATGAGAATGCAGCCCCCGATTCGTTACGATCCTGCGCTTTTCAGTCTCTCCGTAGTCATCGCGATCGTCGCATCGGCGGCGGCACTGTGGATAGCGCGATTCTTTCTGTCGGCGGGGCTCAAGGCGAAGGAAATCGGCGGCAAGATGGGCAGCGCTGTCGTGATGGGCTTTGCCATCGCGGGCATGCACTATACGGGGATGGCGGCCGCGAACTTCGCGCCCGACAGCGTTTGCCTGGCGACCCAGCTTGGCGTCGATGACAATGCACTCGGCATCCTGGTGGCAACGGCGACGCTCGTCATTCTCGTGGTGACCTTGATGCTCTCCATATTCGACGCGCGGCTCGCCGGCCAGGCACAGGGGATGCTCGCGCAGCTCGCAGCAGGCAATAAGGAGCTGCAGGAAAGCGAATACAGGCTTGCTCTCGCACTGGAGGCTTCCGGCCTTGCGGTCTGGGACTATGATCTTGTGACGGGGGACGTGCGCCTGAGCCGGCATTGGTGGCCTATCCTGGGCTATGAACCGAGCGATGTTCCCTTGCGCATAGAGGCCTGGGAAAAACTCACGCATCCGGACGACGTGGGACTGCTGAAAGCGAAACTGGCGATGCACTTGAAGGGCGCCGTTCCGACACTGGACGCCGAGTACCGGATGCTTGCCAAGAGCGGCGAGTGGCGCTGGATCCGCACGGTGGGCCGGGTGGTGGAACGCGATGCGGCGGGCCGGGCGTTGCGCGCCACCGGCACGCACGGCGACATCACGCTGCGCAAGGAGCAGGAGGGGCGGATCGCGAGGCTGTCGCGCATCCACGCGCTGCTCTCCGGCGTCAATTCCGCCATTGCCCGCATCCGCGACCGCGGCGAGCTGCTGAACGAGGCCTGTCGCATCGCGGTTGAGCACGGGCGGTTCGGGTTTGCCTGGGTCGGCGCACTCGATCCCGCTACACTGGATGTCACGCCGGCAACCTGGGCGGGCGAAGGGTCGGACGCGTTGAGCCGGATCAAGTTGTCCGCAAGTAATGACACGCCTCAAGGACAAGGGAAAGTGGGACAGGCCATCAGGGAGCGCCGGCCCGTGTTCAGCAATGATATCGGTGCCGAGGCCGGCGCCGGCGGACCGCGGCGGGAAGAGGCGCTGCGGTTGGGTTTTCGGTCGGTTATCGCGCTGCCGTTGTTCGAAGGCGATACGGTCGCAGGTTCGCTCGCGATGTACGCGAAAGAGCCGAACTTCTTCAACGAGGAAGAGGTGAAGCTGCTGACCGAGCTCGCGCGCGACATTTCGTATGCGCTGGACCATATCGCCAAGGAGGAAAAACTCAACTATCTCGCCTATTACGACGCGCTCACCGGCGCCGCCAATCGCGACTTGCTGAACGATCGCCTCGCGCAAGCGTTGGCACAGGCCCATCGGTCAGGTGAGATCGTGGCCGTTGCCCTGCTTGACCTGGATCAGTTCAAGCTCGTCAACGAGAGCCTCGGCCACGAAGTCGGCGACCAGTTGCTCAGGATGACCGCCGTCCGATTACGGTCGTGTGTGAGAGACAGTGACACCCTCGCCCGCTTTGCCGGAGATCAGTTCGTCCTGGTCCTGCCGGGGCAGACGGAAGCCTTGTCAGCGTCCAAAGTGGTGACGAGGATCTCGGAAGCGATTTCTACGGCCCCGCAGATCGTAGAAATCCTGCAAAGGGCCTTGTCTTCCATTGCCGAACCCATGACGGCCGGCGATCGCGAGCTTCGCCTCACCTGCAGCATCGGGGTGAGCCTCTATCCACAGGATGGTCAGGATGGCGAGGCGTTGCTGAGGAATGCCGGTGCGGCGTTGTCCCGCGCCAAACAGCTCGGGCGCAAGAACTTTCAGTTTTATACGGCTGAACTCAATGCGAGGATTGAGGAGCGGCTGTCGCTGCGCTCATCGCTGCGCGGCGCCCTGGAACGGGACGAGTTCGTCCTCTACTACCAGCCCAAGACGAATCTTCAGACCGGGCAGGTATCCGGCGCCGAAGCGCTCCTGCGCTGGAATAAACCGGGGGAGGGGATGGTGTCGCCCGGCGAAATCATTCCGGTGCTCGAGGAGACCGGGCTCATCATCGACGTGGGCCGATGGGCAATGGAGAAGGCGGCGTCGGAGTACAGGCAATGGCAGGCGGCCCATCCGCAGCCGCCGCGAATCGCGGTCAACGTTTCGCAACTGCAACTCGCTCAGAAGGACTTTGCGGCCGTGGTTGAAAGCATTCTCAGGGACAATGAATGCGGCTCGATCGGCCTGGATATCGAGATCACGGAGAGCCTCATCATGCAGGACCTCGACGCCACCATTCCAAAGCTGCGGGCGATCAGGGAGATGGGCGTGAAGATCGCGATCGACGACTTCGGCACGGGCTACTCTTCGCTCAGCCAGTTGGCAAAGCTGCCCGTCGATACGCTGAAAATAGACCAGGTATTCATCCGAAACATGGAAACCTCGCCCGACGGCATGACGATCGTTACGACCATCATATCGCTGGCGCACTCCCTCGGACTCAAGGTGGTGGCCGAGGGCGTTGAAACCGAAGGCCAGAACAAGATACTGCGGTTGCTGAAGTGCAATGAGATCCAGGGCTATCTGGTCAGCCCGCCTCTCCCGGCGGAGCGGTTCAAGGAGTGGTGGGATCAATTCCCGGCGAAACAGCCGGCGCGAAGATGATGGGCCGGTATGCTCGTGCGGCGCCTCAGCCCGCCGCGAGATAAGCCTGACATCGCAGAATCGTTTCGGTCTTCGCATCGACCTCTGATGGCGGACTGCTCGACGAGTTGGTCGTCGGTGTAGGCGCGAGCCGTCATCTGAGGACGTAGCGTCCGTTCTTCAAGGTGCCCACTCGCTTGATCAGTCTGGCCTTGAGCAGCGGGCGGATCAGATCCATCGCACCCTGCTTGGAAATCCGCAGGCCGTCCCAGATTTCGCGCGGGCTGAGGCTGCCCCGTGTCCGCAGCAATTGCAGCAACTGCTCCTGTCTCGGACGGAGCACCAACTGTGCCCGGCTTCTCGATGCCGAGAATTGCTGGATGCGCTGCCACACCCGCTCCAGGGTTTGCTGCAATCCTTCCGTGCAGTATTCCAGCCACGACGTCAGATCGTCGCCTTGCTGCCGCACCGCTTGGAGCGCCGCGTAGTAGCGCGGCCGATCCTCCCAGTAGAACTCATCCACCGAGAAGATGTGGTGCGAATCGAATCCGCGGCGGTAGAGTTCCCACAGGGCCAGCGCGCGGCCCGTCCGGCCGTTACCGTCCGCGAAGGGATGAATGGCCTCGAACCGGTAATGCACGATGGCAGAACTCAGCACCGGGGAAAGTACTGGCGAATCTTTGTTCCACCATTCGAGGAACTCGAACATCAGACCCGATACTTCCTCCGGCGGTGGTGGGACATACGTGCCCACCCGCACCCGCATCGACCGATAGCGGCCCGCCTCACCCTGGTCCATCACCTCCCCGGCGATGATCCCGTGCAGGCGCAGCACATCCTCGTGCGTGATCCGTTTCTTTGCCACCAGCTTCTCGATATGCCGCAGCGCCGCGAAATAATTCACGACTTCCCGGCGAATCCGTGTCGGCACGGGCAGGGTCTTGCCGTCCTCGACGGCGCGCACCTGCTCCAGCGTAAGGGGGTTGCCCTCGATCGCCGTGGAGGAATGCGCGTTGCGGGCGCGCGTGTCCTTCTGCAGGGCCGGAATCCACGCTACCTGCACCGCCGCGCCCTGGATGCGCTCGCGCAACGCCGCGACAGCCTCCACCCGCGCGAGAAGCGGCGGCGTGATCGTGAACCGCGGCCGATAGCTCATGCCGCGGATGTTACTCGTCGGTCAAGTATCGGTCAAGTTATGGGTCAAGCGGCATTCCGCGCCAAAATCCGGGCTGCCGGTGGCAGCGGGACGTGCGGACCAACCAACCCGCGATGACTCGGCGATCACTGCGCCGGGCTGCTGCGGCGGGCTCGGCTCCTGATTCCCCTTATCCAAAGCTCCCACGGCCGGTCGAGCTGGTTATCGTTGGCCAGGCTCGCGTTGGCGGCTTCATCGTCATTCAGGAACGTGATGTCTCCGAGCCGCATCGCTTCGGATTGCAGCCGCGCGTTCACTTCCGCGTAGATCGCGCGAAAGACAACCTGCTTCAGCGAGCGTCCGACCGCGACCGAGCCGTGGCCGCGCATGAGCGCAAACGATGCCGGACCCACGGTCCGTGCCAGCGCTGCGCCCAGTTCGCGGGTGCGGATCAACATGTCGGTTTTCGGCCCGCCCGCCTCGCGTATCTCGAAAATCGGCGCCGCGCCGCCGAGGAACCCGGTCATATGGAAGATCGGCCGCAGCGGCGTGCCGGTGACCCCGAATGGGATGAGCGAGGGGGAATGACTGTGGACGATGGCGTGCACGTCCGGCCGGGTCCGGTAGATCTCGCTGTGGATGAACCGCTCGAGATAAGTGCGCCGGCCGCGCGGATCGATCGGGTTCGCCTCGAGGTCGAATTCCATGATGTCCTCGGCGGCCACCAGCGCGGGCGCCATGCTTCTTGCCAGCAGGAAGCGGGCCGGATTGGTTTCGTGCCGGGCGCTCACGTGGCCGAAGCCGTCGACCACGCCCTGCTCATACAAAATATGATTGGCGCTCACCAGATCGTCGATCAAGGCTTCAACACTCATTGGCGTCTCCTTTCATGCATGCGGCATCGATTACGAGGCATCGTAGCGCAGAACCGTATAATTCGGCATGGGCGCTATATCTGCTGTGTCATTCCCGTGTAGTCGGGAATCTAATTGCTGTCGGCACATTGGATGCCCGCCGGAGCCTGCCCTCGAATGTTTTAATCGGGGGCGGGCACGACACAGTAAAGCCATCGAGATTTCCGTCTTGCGCCAGGAAAGGTAACCTGATTTTGCCCCGTCAACCGCTCTCGATGCCGCTGCTGGCGGTGATTCTTGCCGGCCTCGCCATGATCGGGCCCTTCACGATCGACACTTACCTGCCGTCGTTCCCGGCGATGGGGCGCGACTTGTCAGCGACGCCGGCTCAACTGCAGCAGACCTTGAGCGTCTATTTCTTCACTTTTGCGGTCGTGACGCTATTTCACGGCACGCTGTCCGACTCGTTCGGGCGGCGTCCCGTCATCCTGGCGAGCCTCGTCGTCTACATCGCGGCGTCCCTCGGCTGCGCGTCCGCGACCGACTTCGGGCAGCTGCTGCTCTTTCGCGTGCTGCAGGGGACATCGGCAGGGGCGGGAATGGTCGTGGGACGCGCGGTCATCCGCGACAGCTTCGAGGGCCATGCGGCGCAGCGACTGATGTCGCTGGTGACGATGATCTTCGGGCTGGCGCCGGCCATCGCACCCGTGGTGGGCGGGTGGCTGCAGGCGTGGTTCGGGTGGCAGGCGGTTTTCCTGTTTCTCGCGTTCTATGGACTCGTTCTTTTCATGGTGTCCTGGGCGCGGCTTCCGGAAACGCATCCGCCATCGGCGCGCCAGCCCTTCGCGCTCGCGCCGCTTGCCCGGACCTATTTGAGGCTCGCCGGCAGCCGGCCGCTGCTGCTTTTGTGCGTGGGGGTGGGGCTCAACTTCGCGGGCTTCTTCATCTATATCGTTTCGGCGCCGGCCTTCGTCTACGATCTGCTGGGCCTGAACGAGAAACAGTTTGCGTGGTTGTTTGTGCCGGGCATCATCGGCGTCATGATCGGCGCTTTTCTATCCGGACGCGCGGCCGGAACGCTTTCGGCGCAGCGCACGATCGGCATCGCCTACGCGATCATGTTCGGCGCGGCGGCGTTCAACGTCGCCTACAGTGCGCTCGCCGCACCGGCGCTGCCGTGGTCGGTACTGCCGATCATGATCTACACCATGGGGATGGCGCTCGCGATGCCGAGCATCACGCTGCTCGCGCTCGAGATCTTTCCCCGCAACCGGGGCGCGACCTCCTCACTCCAGGGGTTCATGCACAGTCTGCTTTCCAGCGTGAGTGCGGGGGTGATCTCGCCCCTCGTGTCGCATTCGAGCATCACGCTCGCGCTCGCCATGACGGGCCTGCTGTCGCTCGGCTGCCTGTCGTGGATGATGTACGTGCGCATTGAATCGAAGATGGTGGCCGATGCACGAACTTGACAGCTGGCGGGAAGAAAAGCGCTCGGCCTACCTCTATCGGGTCGTCGCCGAGGCCGAGGGCGGCACGACGCGCGCCGCGCTTTTTTCCGAACTAGCGCTGGAAGCGGACAAGCAGGCGGCGATCTGGGCGCGTCATGCACAAAGCCTCGGGCGGCGGGTTCCGGAGCGCTTCAGTCCCGACGTGCGCACGCGCCTTGTGGCGCATCTGGTGCGGCGGCTGGGGCCCCGTCCGCTGCGCGGTGTGCTCGCAGCGATGAAAGTGCGCGGGATGTCGCTCTATACCCACGCGCAGCCTGGACACGTGATGCCACAATCCGTCGACGAGATCGGGCGCCGGCACCGCGGCGTGGAAGGCGGCGGCAATCTGCGCGCAGCGGTATTCGGCGTCAACGACGGGCTGATTTCCAACGCGAGCCTCATCCTGGGCGTCGCCGGCGCAACCGCCGACAACGCGATCATCCTGCTGTCCGGGGCGGCGGGACTCATCGCGGGCGCATTCTCGATGGCCGCGGGTGAATACGTTTCGGTGCGCTCGCAGCGCGAGATGTATGAATACCAGATCGAACTGGAGCGCGAAGAGCTTGACCACTACCCGGAGGCGGAGGCCGAAGAGCTTGCTCTCATCTACCAGGCGCGCGGGCTCAACCGCGACGAGGCGATAGGCATGGCCAAGAGCCTCACCGCCGATCCGGAAATGGCGCTGAAAACGCTGGCGCGCGAGGAACTGGGTCTGAACCCGGAGGACCTGGGGTCGCCGTGGGGCGCGGCGTTTTTCTCCTTCTTTTCCTTCGCGGCGGGCGCTGCGATCCCGCTCATGCCGTTCCTGTTTGCGCGCGGCACTGCGAGCCTGGCGATCGCGATTGCGCTTACCGGCGTGGCGCTGTCTGCGGTCGGCGCGCTGTTGAGTCTTTTCACCGGGCGCAGCGCAGTCTACAGCGGGCTGCGCATGCTCATGATCGGCGCCGCCGCCGGCACGGTCACCTACCTCGTCGGCACGCTGCTCGGCGTGACGCTGGGGTAGGATTGAGGAAGCGTAGCCCGGATGGAATGAAATGAAATCCGGGGCGTAAGAAGCGGGAACGAAGGCCCCCCAAAAAAAGCGGGAACGAAGGCCCCCCAAAAAAACCGTGTTCCCGGAATTCGCTACGCTTCTTCGAGGCTACCTGGTTTTCAGCACTGCTCCCACGGCAGGCCTTCGTAGCGCCAGCCGGTTTTCGAGTTCCGGTGATGCGTTTCGTCCAGTTCGCCTTCAAAGCCGTGCAGCACGTTGAAGACATGGGTGAAGCCTGCCTCCTCCAGCGCGCGGCCGGCATCCAGTGAACGGTTGCCGCTGCGGCAGATCAGCACGATCGGCCGGTCCACGCTTGCCGCTTTCTTTACGTGCGCGACGAAATCGGGATTGATCTCCCAGTTCGGGCCGTCGTTCCACGGCACGAGAATGGCGCCGACCGGATGGCCCACGAACAGAAATTCCATCTCGCTGCGGCAATCGACGAAGATCGTGTTCGGATTCTTCCTGAGGAATTCGTAGGCTTCTTTCGGTTCAAAGTGTTTCATCGCAAGACTCAGGGGATTCGCGTCATAGCGTGTCATTCCCATGAAAATGGGAATCCATAGTTGGGTTCATGCGAGATGACGCGTCCTATGGATTCCCGCCTGCGCGGGAATGACAGTTCGTGCAATCAACTGCCAGGATTATAGGCCGAAGCGCGCGCAAACCGCCAGCCGGCGCCGGTCGTGCGCGTCACGCGTGATAAACTTAACGACATTTGCAGCATGGTCTTTCCCAGCGCTGCGCCCCGAACCCGCTGAACACCCGCAGTCAACAACTCGATTCGCTGCTCACAGAGCGCATCCTGATTCTCGACGGCGCCATGGGCACGATGATTCAGGGCTACCAGCTCGACGAAGCCGGTTACCGGGGC
>JACQOK010000111.1 GCA_016202565.1 Betaproteobacteria bacterium
CCTGGGGCGCAGCACCGTCGGTATCAGCGGTCTTTCGATGGAAGAAGCTGCCCGCTATGTCACTTCTCATCTCGGTGAACCGCCTCCGCCGAGTTACGATACCGAGATGTCGGCTGCCGAGGCGCTCAAGCGCGCTTGCGACGACCTCAAAGCCTTCTATCACGAAGCTACGGTGGCGCAGCCGGGAAATCCCGCCGGCGACGAGATCCAGAAGTGGTTCTGGCAGCAAACCACGGCGGGCAGGCTGCTCCTGGATCTGCAGGAGGTTTGCCGCAAGAGCGCGGATCAGGGCATGCAGATGCTCGGCAGGAGCCTGCTGGTGCCCAGAGCAGTTGTACATGGTTTCAAGCCTCACTTGAAGTGACCGTTGAAAATCTGGAGGGCACAATGGCAAAACAGCACGACGCGATCGTCATCGGCACGGGGCAATCCGGACCATCCCTGGCCGCGAGGCTCACCAAAGAAGGCATGAAGACCGCCATCATCGAGCGCAAGCTCTTCGGCGGCACATGCGTCAACGTCGGCTGCATCCCGACCAAGACCCTGGTGGCGAGCGCCCGGGCCGCTTATATTGCCCGCCGTGCCGGTGATTTCGGCGTCGTGATCAATGGACCGGTCCGGGTTGACATGCAGCTGGTCAAGTCGCGCAAGGACGCGGTGGTGCGGCAGTCCAACGAAGGCGTTACGCGGTGGCTCAAAAACATGCCGAATCTGACGGTGTATGAAGGCCATGGCCGCCTCGAGGGCCCACACGCAGTCCGCGTCAACGGCGAAGTGCTGGAAGCCGACAAGATCTTTATCAACGTCGGAACGAGGGCCAACGTTCCCGAAATGCCGGGGATCAGGGAAGTGCCGTACCTCACCAATTCCGGCATGATGGAGGTGGATTTTCTTCCGGAACACCTCGTGATCGTCGGCGGCAGTTACATCGGGCTGGAGTTTGCTCAGATATACCGCCGCTTCGGCAGTCGGGTGACCGTAGTGGAGATGGGGCCACGGCTCATCGGCCGGGAAGACGAGGACGTTTGCGCCGCGATCAAGGAAATGCTGGAAGCCGAAGGCGTTGAGGTGCGTTTGAACGCCCGGTGCCTGAGCGTGGAAAAGCGCGGCGATCGGGTAGCGGTGAAAATAACCTGCGACACCGCTCCCGATGAAGTCGTCGGCTCGCACCTGCTGATCGCAGTAGGGCGCGTGCCCAATACGGATGATCTCGGCCTCGATAAGGCGGGCGTCAAGACCGATGCACGGGGCTTCGTCGTCGTCGACGACGAACTTCGCACCAGTGTTCCGGGCATCTGGGCTCTGGGCGACGTCAACGGCCGCGGAGCCTTCACCCACACTTCCTATAACGACTACGAGATTATTGCCGCCAACCTGTTCGACGGTGACCGCCGCAAGGTGACGGACCGCATCACGGCTTACGCCCTCTATATCGACCCGCCCCTCGGTCGCGCGGGGATGACCGAGATGGAAGTCCGCGCTTCCGGCCGGAGAGCCCTCGTCGGTAAGATGCTGATGACCCGCGAGGGCCGCGCCCGGGAGCGCAGCGAGACCCAGGGTTTCATGAAGATACTCGTGGATGCGGAAACCCAAAACATTCTCGGTGCGGCTATTCTCGGAATCGAGGGGGACGAGGCCGTTCACTCGATCCTCGACGTGATGTACGCGGGAGCGCCTTATACGGTGATCCAGCGAGCCATGCACATACATCCGACCGTGACCGAATTGATCCCCACGATGCTCGGGGACCTCAAGCCCTTAGCGTAGCTGCCCCGGCAGGAGCCGCGGACCTCCAGCAATGCGGCCCGCTTGGCAATACTCCCACGACGGAAAGCGCAAAGTTTTTGCGAATTCACTCAGACTCTTTCCCGCGCACTGAAGAGCGGTGAGTGCTCGAAGTCTTGCATGGCGTCGAGCTTCGCCTCCGAGACGTGGCGCTCCAGCGCGACGGCGGAATTGAGATCGACGCAGAATTCGCACCAATTGATCTGGGACACGCCGCACGGTCAACAGCGAGCGCAACGCCGGCTCGATAGACGAGGACCGGCGATCCAGTGCGCGGTAGATCAGGGTGAGCGCGACGAAAGCCCTGGGAATGCGCCCCCACACCCGCGCCGACTCGAGTTCGGAACCGTAACGGCGACGCTGTAAGGCGAAAATCAGGCGCACATACCAGGGGTAACGCTTGGGGGTGGCGGGCGAATGGGGTGTCATGGCATCAACTGCCTCACAAAACGGCCGGCTTCAGGCGGGTTCAAAGGTCTGCTGGGTTAGACATCGAGTCGCGAATAATTTTCGCTTGGCCGGCTTTGAGGGCTTGGGAAGATCTCAATCGGTTCTTGCTGCTTAAGCTCCGGTATTCTTGCCTCGATGGTTGCCAGTTCGGCCCGGCCGTGCCGCTGGCGCATCCACCATTTGAGCAGCAGAAACA
>JACQOK010000112.1 GCA_016202565.1 Betaproteobacteria bacterium
CGCGGCATGCGCGTCACATCGGTGTTCCAGTAGAGCACGTCGAACGGCGGCGGGGTCTCCCCGTAGAGATAGTTGTGCACGAAATAATGCCAGATGAGGCTGTTTGAACGCAGCATGCGGAAGGAGCGTCCCATCTCGCGGCCGTCGAGATAGCCTTGCTGCGCCATCATTTCTTCCAGCGTTTCGATGGTTTCCCTGTTGATGAACACCTCGATCGCTCCCGGGCGCGCGAAGTCAGCCAGCGTGGCGAGCAGACTCCAGTGCGCGACCGGGACTTTTGACGGGTCGTATTCCCGGTTGAACCACGCCATCAGCGCTGCCAGGGCGGTGCCGCCGATGCAATAGCCGATCGCGTGCGCATGCGGCGCCCGGCAGATCGCGCGCGCAACGTCGATGGCCTTGCCCGCGCCTTTCGTGAGGTAATCGTCGAAGCGGGTTTCCGACTCCAGCGCGGTCGGGTTCTTCCAGCTCACCACGAACACGGTGAAGCCCTGATCGACGAGGTAGCGCAGCAGGCTCTTTTTTTCGTTGAGGTCGAGGATGTAGTACTTGTTGATCCAAGGTGGGATCAGCACCAGCGGAGTGGCGTGCACCCGGGCGGTGGCAGGCGCGTACTGGATCAATTCCATCAGCTCATTGCGGTACACCACCGAGCCCGGCGTGGTGGCGAGATTCTTCCCGACCTTGAACGCGGAGCGATCGACCATCTGCACGTCGCCCGCCCGCAGATCTTCGAGCCACAACTTCAAGCCGTCCGCGAGACTCTTGCCTCCGGATTCCCAGAACTTGCGGATCGCCACCGGGTTGGTGAACAGGTAGTTCGTCGGCGCGAGAGCGTTCAGCCATTGGCGCGCCCAGAAGGTCGCGCGGCGGCGGTCGTTCGCGGGAACACCGGGAGTCTCGAACAGCGCTTCCTGTGACCAGTGCGTGTAGAGCAGATAGAACTGCTTGAGGAGCGAGAACGCCGGTTGCTCCGACCAGGCGGGGTCGGCAAACCGCTCGTCGTCGGCTCCAGCGCGAACGTACGGCGGCGGCTGGAGCCCCACCGCCGCTTGCCACGCGTTGAGTTGCATGGCCTGCAGCTCGCGCACGAGGCCCGCCAGCACCTCCGCCAGTGCGGCGGGATGCGCGAGCCAGCCTTCGGTGACCCGGGTGAACGAGGCGCCGATGCCGAACGGGTCGAGCGCACGGTTGAGTCTGGCCGCGTGCCCGGCCGACTGCGCCAAATAGCGTTGCCAGCCCGAAGAGGGGAGGGGGTCCTTATCCATAAATGTCAACGTAATCCGCGAGAGGGATTGATCTGTTGATACAGATCAAATCTTTAGGCGTTGCCGACCGGGGAAATCCGCCCATCGCGCAATCGTGCCACATTGCGGTCTCTTGCGGCTGTTTGGTGGGGTTACGGCGCCGGACGGGAGATGACTCAAGCTTTGATCTGGATCAGACCGTGACCCGCCACATCAGGCATGATTTTGGGGATGAATGCGCATGAATTCCCTCTGGAAGAACTGCAGGTATCGGTTCAGTTCCTGACCAGTCTTGCCATCGGGTTTCTCATCGGGCTCGAGCGTCAGCGCAATCCCACCGCCAAAGCGGGCGTGCGCACCTGCGCGCTGGTGGCGCTGTTTGGAACGATCGCTGCGCTGCTCGGACAGTCGGTCGATACCCCATGGGTCGTCGCCGCCGGGCTGCTGCTGGTGGGGGCGATGATCATCGCCGCCTATCGCGGGCAGGAGATCCCCGAGGCGGACTCCGGAACCACGACGGTGATCGCGGTGATCCTGTGCTACTGCCTGGGCGCCATGGTGTGGTTCGGTTTCAGCCAGCTCGCCGTCGCACTGGCGATCGCGACCACGGTGCTGTTGCATTTCAAGACGGAGCTTCACGCGTTTTCCGAGAGGCTCGCGCCCCATGACGTGAGCATGGTGCTGCAGTTCGCGGTCTTGAGCTTCATCGTGCTGCCGCTGCTTCCGGACGAGGGCTATGGGCCCTACCGTGCGCTCAATCCCTACCACATCTGGCTCATGGTGGTGCTGGTTTCAGGATTGGGCGTGGCGGGCTATCTCGCGCTGCGTCTGCTCGGCGAGCGCCGCGGCCTGCTGATGGTCGGACTGTTTGGCGGGCTGGTATCGAGCACGGCAACAACGCTGGTCCATGCCCGCCAGGCGGCGGCGCATGAACAATTGTCCGCGTTGAGCGCGGCGGTCATCGCGATCGCCAATCTCGTGGTGCCGGCACGGCTCGCTGTTCTCGCCGCAGCGAGCGCGCCGGGAATCATTCCGGTATTGCTGCCGGCGCTGGGAATCGGCATCGCCTGCGGTCTCATACCGGTCGCGCACAAATTGCGGAGCGCGATCGCCCACAACCGCCCCGCTGTCCCCGAAGTGACCAACCCGACCAGTCTGCCCGTGGCCCTGGGCTTTGGCGGGCTTTACGCGGCGATCCTGCTGCTGTCGACGTGGCTCTCGGAGCACGCCGGGGAGCAGGGGTTGCTCGCGATGGCCGCCGTGTCCGGACTGGTCGATGTGGACGCGATCACGCTTTCAAGCCTGCGGCTTTTCCATACCGGGGCCGTGACGGCGAATACGGCGGTCGCAGCGATCGTCGTGGCTTTCC
>JACQOK010000113.1 GCA_016202565.1 Betaproteobacteria bacterium
GGACACCTGCGCCGTCTGCTTCACCTCCTCCACCGTCGTGGTCGTCTGACTCACCGCAGTCGCCGTTTCCGCGGAGCCCGCCGCCACCTGCGTGGTCGAGGCCGTGATCTCGGCTGCCGAGGAGGCAAGCACGTTGACCCCCTCGCCGATCTCACGCGTGACGTCTCGGAGATTGCCCACCATTCGACGGAATGTCTGGATCAGAATCCCCGTCTCGTCCGCCCGGTTGCTGGCGGGAAGGCTGACGGTCAGATCTCCGGTCGCGATACGCTCTGCAGCCCCCGAAATCTCCCTGAGCGGATCCGCCAGAATTCGCGTCAGGAACATCGTCATTGCGACGCCCAGTATGACTGCGATGATCCCCATCGTCGCGAAGATGCGTACCGCTTCTCTTGCCGTTTGCTCGGATTGGATCAAGGCCGCCCGGGCCGTCTTTTCAATTTCGTCGACCAATTGGTCGGCAATCGCCCGCATCTTCGCGTTGCGTTCGGCCTGGACGCCAACGATCAACTTCTTCGCATCATCGATTTTTTCCGCATAAATCAAAGGAACGACCTGGTCGTCGCGAATTTCGCGATAGGCTTTCCGGATGGCGCTGAATTCCTCGAGCATCGCGTAATGCTTCGGATTGTCTTTGTTACGCTCGAGCAGTCGTCGCACCGTTTCGTCGACCTCTTTGGAGCGGCTCTTGGTGTCATTGTGCAACGCCTCCTGATCGGCCCGCCCGGTGAGCAACATCATGGTCGCCACGTTTGCGCGCTGCGCGTTCTGGTTGGACCGGACGTCCTTGATATCCAGGGCGTCTACGAGCTCTTGTTCGTAGAGGCTCTTCTGAGAGGCCTGGATCGCCGTAATGCCGTTGTAGGCTATCGCTGCAACGATCACAAGCAGGATAACCATCAACCCGAAGCCGGTGAACAGCTTCCCCCGTGTCGAAAGATCAAGAAACCATCGCATGAGTTGCTCCTTCCGGGTTCACGTCCCCACCTGTTCATGCACCACAATTTTCGTGTCAGACAGAAGCTTTCCGGCGTCCAGGATCACGGTCCGGTCCGCGGTGACACCCTTGAGATACTCTTCACGGATTCCCGTGAGCGTGGGAAGCGATGGCTGCAGTTCGCTGATGGAAATCATGCGCGTGCCCCTGATCAGATCTGCGAGAATCCCGAACTCCATCGCCGCTTCCGACCTGAGAATGATGACCTTGTTGAGATCGGTCAGGCCTCTCTCCGGAAGATCGAAGAATTTCCTGATGTCGACGACCGACAGAATTTGTCCCCGCACGTTGATGATGCCAAGCACATAGGGTGGCGTGCACGGCATCGGCGTGAGTTCCTTCAGCGGATAGACTTCACGGACGTAACTCGACTCGACAGCGTATGTCTCATACGCCAGGACAAACTCAATGACTTCGAAAGCGTCATCCACGTCCTGTTCACGTTTCGGTTCCTGCGCGAGCGCGCGGGCTCTGGCTTTGAGGATCTTTTTCGTTTCCTCGGGCCCCGGCGACCAGTCTCGCTCGATGGCCTGCCGTGCGGTTTCCAGACGGCCGTGGATATCGTGCCAATCAACCGCCGCGACCCGTCTGGCACGAGTCGTGGTCTTGCTAGCTTTCATGTGGTGCCTCGCTCGAAACGGTCGATCGGATGATCTCGGCGAGTCTTCCGGCAGTGATACCTTCCGCTTCCGTCAGGACTTGTTCCTGCCGGTATCCGCTCAAAATCGAAAGCGCGTTCCGGAAATGCCGCTCGGAGTCTTTAAGCTTGCCCTGACGCCGGGTCAGGTTTCCCAAGGCAAAATGAGCTAACGCGTAGTTCTGATCAAGATAGAGCGCGCGCTTCAGTATTGCTACGCCTTCTTCGGCCAAGCCTTGTTCCTGGAGTATGGTGGCAAGCAGGTAACACCAACCCGGGTTCAGTTTGTCGGCTGCAACCGCTTTGTTGCACCATTCCAATGCGTCGGCAATGCGTCCCTGGTTCGCATAGATCCTGGCCAGTAGCCCCATAGCCCTGGCATCGCTCGATTCTTGCGACAGCGTCGGCAGTATTTTCTCCGCCGCTTCGGCGTAGCGCCCCTGCTCGTACAAGGCCGATCCTTGCTGATACGGTGTTTGCGCCGTCGATTCGATTTCACGTTGCTTCCGTTCCAAGCGCAAGGAGAGGTCTGTTTCCTGCCGGCGTTTCGGCGACAAGGTCGGCGACGACCGTTCAGTCATGCCGGGATCCACCGGCAACGCCGACAGATCCGGAGCTTTCGCCAGCCAGGGAGGTTGTGCCGCCGAGGCGCGTTCCGCGCTTGCGGGCTTGCCGTATTTCCTGTAGACGATCGCGCCAGGCAAATTAATTACCGCAAGGTGCGGCGACGCGACTTGAGAAAGCTCGATTGGACTGACGAAGAGCCACCCGTCCTCCATCAGGGACAGGCTCAGCTTGTGCAAAACCCTTTTGCATTGCGCCGCCTCGAAATACATCAGAACGTTACGGCAGAACACGATATCCATCGCGTTGGTGCCGCTATCCACGGACGGGTAGCCATCTTGCGCCAGGTTGAGATAAGCGAATGTCACCAATGCCTTGACGCGGGGGACGATCTCGAAGCGGTCTTCCTTCGTCTTCTTGAAGAACTCCTCCTTGATTCCCCGCGGCGCATCGCGGAATGACCAGGCGCCATACACACCCAACGACGCTTTTTGCAGGAAGCCCGGATTGATATCGGTCGCCAGGATTGAAATGTTCCAATCGCGCAAATCCGGAATCAGCCTGGCGAGCAGGATTGCAATCGAATAAGGTTCCTCGCCCGTGCAGCAGCCGGCGCTCCAGATTCTCAGCCGCTTCCCGGTTGCGCGGCGTGATTGAATGAGTTCCGGAAAAACGTATTGCTCGAGACTGTCAAAGCTTTTCTTCTCGCGGAAGAAATAAGTTTCGCCGACGGTGAGATGGCTCGCGAGGATCTCGATCTGCGGCCGCGTCAGCGTCGACGACATGAGCCAGCGGACGCACCCTTCGGCGTCCTCGAAGCGAAACTCGCGCGCGGCCGCACCCACCGCACGCTCGAGATCGTCCCAGCGCGCGCAGGGAAAATGCAGTCCGATGCGGGTCGCGAGAAATTCGCTGAACTCTGCGCGCAACGAATCCGGAAGCGTGTGCCTGTCGCGATCTTTACGCATTCGCCATCGCCTCGTGGAGCACACGTTCCTCGTCGAGCGAAAGGAACCGGTCGAGATCGTGAATGAGCACCATCCCGTCGCTCAGCTTGACGACTCCGGCGACGTATTCCAAGCCCGGCACAATGGCGTCCGGCGGAATGGTTTCCCCCTCCGGGCATTCGAGGACACCCGTCACGGCATCGACCACCAGCGCGACGGGGCGTCTCGATGTCCGCGCAATGATGAACTGGTCGCTGAGTGCCGCTTCGCGCTCGGCCCGGCGAAATCGCCTGCGGACATTTACGACCGGAATAATTCGCCCCTGCACGTTGATCACGCCGGAAACAATGTCCGGCGCTTTCGGCAGAGGTGTGACATCAACCACACGCACAACCCGCTCTACAGCCGAGAGCGCCAGGCCGTAGCGTTGGTCATCGAGGATGAAGATGACGATGGGGGTGGGCAGGAGCCGGTTCGCGATGTTTCCTGCCACACCGGGCGGCGCGGCCTGCTGAGTATCGAAGTATTTCCCCGTCATCCCTCCCTCTCCTGTCGGATTGTATTGCCGCGCCGGGACGGGGTCTGGGTCCGGTACGGTCTCGCTACTGAGTATTGTCGATCTTTAGGCTCTTGTTGTATGTCAGGAATTCCCTGACATGCAATGATACGCCGATTGGAGCGCTGCCGCAGAAGCGACAAACGCTACGCGCGGACAAATTATTGCAGGAGCGACACGAGGAGCCTTCTTTGAAGGCACTTTTGGCTCGAACGGTCCGTCCAAGCTCAATTGCGAGCGCAATATCGATTCGGGCACCGGTTGCAGCTCGCGCACGGGTTGCTTCAGTTGAACACCTAGCGCTCCGTCCGTCGTCATCTACCCGGAGGATCACAGCATGAAGGCGATCTTTACGCAATCGGCGAAGCAAATCTCCAGAATTTTCCTGCGGGGGCTCGTCGTCGTTCTCCCGATCGCGATAACCCTTGCCCTCATCTATTGGTTGGCCGTGAGCGCCGAGAACCTTCTCGGTGGTATCGTCCGGTTGCTGATTCCCGATAAGTACTATTCGACGGGGCTGGGCGTGTTGCTCGGCATCGGTCTCGTGTTCGCGGCGGGACTGACGGTCAACGTCTGGTTTACCCGAGAGCTTCTGGGGCGCGCGGAAGCGGTCATGGAGCGCATCCCGATCGTGAAAAGCGTCTACGGTGGCATCCGCGACCTCGCGCGGTTCTTCTCGGACGGGAGATCGAAGCAGGGTTTTCATAAGGTCGTCATGGTGACCCTGACCGACGAAATCCGTTTGATCGGATTTCTGACGCGGGAGAATTTCACCGATTTGCCGCCGCAGCTCGCGGCTTCCGACGATACCGTGGCGGTTTATCTGCCGATGAGCTACCAGATCGGCGGCTATACGGTATACGTGCCGCGCTCCAGGGTCGAGCCGATCGATATGACGAATGAGGATGCGATGCGATTTACGCTGACGGCCGGGATGTCGAGCGCCAAAACCGTCGACCCGAACGCCGCGCAGACGCCAACAGAACCACCGCCACGCGCACCGTGACGCAGGCTGAAACATGGTTTGTCATTCTCGTGAAAACAGGAATCCATAGTGCGGCTCACAAAAGATGACGCGCCGTATGGGTTCCCGCCTCCGCGGGAACGACGGTTTTGAGATCGCTTCTAGTTGAACGCGGAAATGCCAGTTTGAGCGCGCCCCAGGACGAGCGCGTGGATGTCGTGCGTGCCTTCGAGCGTATTGACGGTCTCCAGGTTGAGCATGTGCCGGATCACGTGATACTCGTCCGATATGCCGTTGCCGCCCAGCATGTCGCGCGCCAGCCGCGCGATATCGAGCGCCTTGCCGGCGGAATGACGCTTGAGCAGCGACACCATTTCGGGTGTGGCCTTGCCCTGGTCCCTTAGCCGGCTCACGTGCAGGCACGCGAGCAGGCCGATCGCAATGTCGGTCTGCATATCGGCGAGTTTTTTCTGGATGAGCTGGTTCGCCGCGAGCGGCCGCCCGAACTGCTTGCGGTCCATCACGTACTGGCGCGCCGTGTGCCAGCAGGCTTCCGCCGCGCCGAACACCCCCCAGCAGATTCCGAAGCGCGCATTGTTGAGGCAACCGAAAGGCCCTTTCAGCCCGGACACGTTCGGCAGCAGGTTTTCCTCGGGCACGAACACGTTGTCCATGATAATTTCGCCGGTCGGCGAAATGCGCACCGAAAACTTGCCTTCAATCTTGCGCGTGGCAAGCCCTTTCATGCCGCGCTCCAGAATGAAGCCGCGGATGACACCGCCGTCGTCTTTCGCCCATACCACCATGATGTCCGCGATCGGTGCGTGGGTGATCCAGAGCTTGGTGCCGTTCAGCACGTAGCCGCCGTCGACCTTCTTCGCGCGCGCCTTCATGCTGCCGGGGTCGGATCCGTGGTCGGGCTCGGTCAGGCCGAAACAGCCGAGCAGCTCGCCCTTCGCCATTTTCGGCAGGTATTTCTGGCGCTGCGCTTCAGTCCCGTAGGCGAAGATCGGCGTCATCGACAGCGCGCTCTGTACGCTGCAGGCCGAGCGAAAAGCGGTGTCGACCCGTTCCAGTACGCGCATGATGAGCCCGTAAGCGACATAGCCGATGCCGGCGCAACCGTAGCCTTCGAGCTGCGCGCCGAGGAAGCCCAGTTCCCCCATTTCGCGCATCATTACCGGGTCGAACGCTTCGCGCCGGTTCCAGTCGATCACGCGCGGCATGAGTTTTTCCTGCGCATATTGCCGCGCGGTGTCGCGGATCAGGCGTTCCTCGGCAGTGAGTTGCTCTTCGATGAGCAGCGGGTCATCCCACTGGAATTTGCCGCCGATCAGCGTTACTGCAGAATGGTCTTGCACGTTCACCTCATGATGAATCGTTCCTTGCCCGTCAGGAGCCATCTCGATATGGCATTCGCCTCGAGCGTAGCGCCGCGGAGTCGAGAGGTGAACGCCTTGTTCCGTCCATCCCTCGATTTCCTCCCCTTGCTCGGCAGTTTATCCCGAGCGCAGTCCGGTTCATCCCTCGACTTCGTCGTAGCCTCCTACGCTCGGGACGAGCGGGGGCGGAGCAAGGCCTGTCCCGAGCTTGTCGAGGGGCTCGGGACGAACGGATATAAAGACGCTCAAGATGAGCGGTAATCCGCGGAAGAACGCCGCCTCTAAACCCGTTCGAGGATCGCGGCCATGCCCTGGCCGCCGCCGATGCACAGGCTGACCAGCGCATAACGGCCGCCGGTGCGCTGCAACTGCCGCGCCGCAGTCAACGCGAGGCGGGTCCCCGATGCGCCCAACGGATGTCCCACCGCGATGGCACCGCCATTGGGATTGACGCGCTTGTCGTCAAAGG
The DNA here is from genome assembly GCA_016202565.1 of Betaproteobacteria bacterium. Taxonomy (GTDB): domain Bacteria; phylum Pseudomonadota; class Gammaproteobacteria; order Burkholderiales; family SG8-41; genus DSOT01. The sequence goes on from JACQOK010000113.1 coordinate 6,517, forward strand.
CGACGCCCAGCCCTTTCAGACAGGCGAGCACCTGCGCGGCGAATGCTTCGTTGATCTCAATCACGTCCATGTCCTTCACGCTGAGCCCGGCACGCGCCAGCGCCTTCTTCGACGCGGCCACCGGACCGATACCCATGGTCTGCGGCGGGACGCCGGCTGCAGCACTCGTGACGATGCGCGCAATCGGTTTCACTCCGGCCTTTTCACCGGCCTCCCGGGTCGCCAGGATCATCGCCGCCGCGCCGTCATTGACCCCGGAAGCGTTGCCGGCGGTCGTCACGCCGCCTTCATACAGCGGGCGCATCTTGGCGAGCGTCTCGATGTCGGTGTTGGGACGCGGATGCTCGTCGTCCGCCACCGGCGGCACCGGGCCTTTGCGTGTCGGCGGCAGCTCTACCGGGGAGATTTCGCCGGCGAAAAAACCCTCGCCCTTGGCGATCGCGTACTTCTGCTGCGAGGCGAGCGCGAACCTGTCGGCCTCGTCGCGCTTGATCTCGTACTCCCGCGCCAGCGTGTCAGCCGTCTGCGGCATCTGGTCATCACCAAACCGCTTCGTGAGCTTCGGATTCGAAAAGCGCGGACCGATCGTGCTGTCGTAGAGCTTGACATCGCGGCCGAACGCCGATTCCGACCGGCTCAGTACGAGCGGCGAGCGACTCATGCTTTCGACGCCGCCGACGAGAAACACGTCGCCCTCCCCCGCGGTGATCGCGTGCGCGGCATGGACCAGGGCGCCCAACCCGCTCGCACAATTGCGTTGGAGCACCGTGCCCGGTGTTTCGATCGGAAGCCCCGCCACCAGACCGGCGTGGCGTGCGACACAGCGGCTATCCTCACCGCCCTGGTTGGCGCAACCGACGATGATGTCCTCGATCTGCTCCGGTTTGAACGCCGATTGCTTCATGACCGCTTTCATGATATCGGCGAGGAGATCGTCCGGGCGTACCTTCGCAAGCACGCCCGCATGGCGCCCAAACGGGCTCCGCAGTCCTTCATACAAATAGGCATTTAGCATAATGGATTCCTTTCTGGAACTTCGTCGTAATTGCAGCGTCAAGGTTCGGGCGTGAGCAATGAAACACCCAGGCGGGCGCGGCGCGTAAGCCAGATATTGGGCCGATAGCGCGGGTCGCCGTAAATGCGATGCATCGAGGCGAGCACTTTGTGCACCGGTCCCGGGCCGAGGACATCGCCGAACTTGAGCGGACCGTTCGGGTAATTGAGGCCGAGCGTCACCGCCTTGTCGATGTCGGCGGGCTGCGCGGTGCGGCTTTGCGCGATGGAACAGCCGATATTGACGATCATGGCGACGATGCGCTGGGCGATGAAGCCGGGGCTGTCGCGGCACACCGTGACCGGCACGCCGTCGGAGGCGAGCAGGCCGTGCGCGGCATTGCGATAGACGCTCTCGGTTACCGGCGTGCCCATGAGGGTGCGGCGCTTGACCATGGGAAAGAGCGTGTCGACCGCCACCGTGCGCCGGGGATCGAGCTCCTGGTCCACGGCGCAGCCTGTTGCATCCTCCCCGATGGGTGTGACGAGGATGAGGGCGTTGGCGCTGGGCTTGGGCCCGGTTTCGATCGACGCTCCCAGTTTTCTCAGCAGCTCGGTCAGTGCCGCGTGGCCGCGCGGTTCCGCAGGACTCACCCACACATTACCGGGATAGGCCGCAGGCGCGGGCGGTTCCGGCGGCACGATCGGTTTCGTTTCCGCATCGTAATCGTAGAAGCCCTTCTTGCTCTTGCGCCCGAGCACGCCCGCCTCGTAGCGGGCACGCATGATGAGGTTGGGCCGGTAACGCGGCTCCTGGAAGAACTGGTTGTAGATGAGCTCGGACGCCGGATGCGTCACATCCAGCCCGGTCAGCTCCATCAGCTCGAACGGTCCCATGCGGAAGCCGCCCACGTCCCGCATGACGCGGTCGACGTCGGCAAAGCTCGCGATGCCTTCGGAGACGAGGTGTGCGGCCTCCAGCGTGAAACCGCGCCCGACCTGGTTCACCAGAAACCCCGGCGCATCGGTGCAACGCACCGGTTCGCGCGTCATCCGCCGGCCCACGGTCATCAGCGCCTCGGACACCCAGTTCTGGGTTTGCAGGCCGTCGATCACCTCGACCAGCTTCATCAAGGGTACCGGATTGAAAAAGTGAAAGCCGGCGAAGCGCTGCGGAGTCTTCAGTTTGGCGGCGATTGTCGTCACCGACAGCGACGAAGTATTGGTGGCGAGAATGCACTCGGGCGACACGATCGCTTCCAGCTCGGCGAAGAGCTGGCGCTTCGCGTCGAGGTTTTCAACGATCGCTTCGATTACCACGTCGCACGGTTTCATGTCGGCCGGACCACCGGCGATGCGGATGCGGTTCACCGCGGCTGAAGCCTCGTCTTTGCTCATGCCGCCCTTCTCGGCGGCACGGCCCAGCATTTTGTCGATGAAATCGCGCGCTTCCTGCGCTGCGCCGGGACGGCTGTCCGTCATCAGCACGTTCATGCCGCCCGCGGCCGCGACCTGCGCGATGCCGCGCCCCATCGCACCAGTGCCGATCACCCCGACGGTGAGATCGGGCCGGTTTGCGTCAAAACTCATGAATTCCTCTCAATGCGATATTGCGGCCGGCCGCATCGTAAATGCGCCGCGTTGATCAGCGGCCTTTGAATGCCGGCTTGCGCTTTTCCATGAAAGCGGTCTGACCTTCCTTGTAGTCCTCGCTCGCGAAACAGTCCTCGACCATCTTCTGGCACAACGCCAGGTCGCGCTGCGCGGGATCCTTGTGACACTCGATCAGCGCGCGCTTGACGGCCGCGATAGTGAGCGGCGCGTTGTTGGCAATCGTTTGAGCGTAATCGAGCGTGTATTTCTCGAGTTCCGCAACCGGCACCACGCGGTTCACCAGTTTCATCTGCAGCGCTTCCTGGGCGGTGAACTGGCGCGCGGTGAAGAAGATCTCGGCCGTGAAGGCAGGCCCGACCAAGGTGGACAGGCGGTTGATGCCCGGGAAGCGGTAGCCCAGACCGAGTTTTGCGGCCGGCACCCCGAAGCGGGCGTCTTCGGCCGCGATGCGGATGTCGCAGTTCACCGCGGTCGCGGTGCCGCCGCCGATGCAGTAGCCGCGAATCATCGCGATCGTGGGCTTGGGACATCCGCGCAAGGCTTCGCTTGCGGCATCCGAGGCGGCATTGTAGATCTTCACCGCTTCGGCGCCCGAGCGCTTCTCCTTGAACTGCGAGATATCGGCGCCGGACACGAATGCCTTCTCGCCCGCCCCCTTGAGAATGATGACTCGGACTTCCGGATCCGCCGTGAAGGCATCCAGCACGAGCGGCAGCGACTGCCACATCTCGAGCGATACCGCGTTGTGCCGCGCGGGATTGTTGAAAACGATCCAGCCGATCGACCCTTCCTTGGTCGCAACGAGCTTTTCGGTAAGGGTCTGCAGCGCGATTCCCGGATAATTCATAATGTGGACACCGTGGGGATTGGGGGTGCGTTAGTTTAACGCATCCCCCGCGCTTCCTGATAGCGCGCGCACCCGAAAGGCCATTGCGGTGACGGTGCCGCGCTCGCAGGGATAGTTCTAGTCCGTTGCGTGCAGCCGCGCGCTGAAGCCGGCAGCCGCGAGCGCCTCCAGGATTTCGGCGACATGTTCGTGGCTGCGCGTTTGCAGCACGAACTCCACCTCGGCGCTCTGCACCGGCAGATGGGTGAAGGCGCGCTGGTGATGCACTTCCTCGATATTGGCGTTGACCAGGGCGAGACAGGCCGTCGCCTTCGCGAGCGCGCCCGGCAGGTCGCGCAGTTCGACGATGAGCCGGGTCAGCCGGCCCGAGCGCACCATGCCGCGCTCGATGATCGAAGCCAGCATCAGCGGGTCGATATTCCCCCCCGAGAGCACCACCCCCGCTTTTTTCCCGGCAAAGCTTTCGCGATACTTCGTCAGCGCAGCGAGCCCTGCCGCTCCCGCGCCCTCTACCACCGTTTTTTCGATTTCCAGCAGCATCACGATCGCCTGCTCGATGTCGCCTTCATCGACGAGCACGATCCGGTCGACCAGCCGTCGCACGATCGGCAAGGTCAGTCGGCCGGGTTCCTTGACCGCGATGCCCTCGGCGATGGTGCTCGCGCCGAAAACCGGCGGAAGGCCTTTCCATGCCCCGTACATCGAAGGGAAGCGTTCGCATTGAACGCCCACGATTTCGATTCGCGGTTGGATGTCCTTGGTGGCGATGGCCATTCCCGAGATCAGACCGCCGCCGCCGATCGGCACAACGAGCACGTCGAGTTCAGGTTGCGCCGCCAGCATTTCCAGCGCAACCGTGCCCTGCCCGGCGATCACCCGCTCGTCATCATAGGGATGGATGAACGCGAGGCCGCGCTGCCGGGCAAGATCGAGTGCAAAGGCCTTGGCCTCGTCGAAGCTCTCGCCCTCCAGCACGATTTCGGCGCCGAATTCGCGCGTGCGCTCGACCTTGACGTGGGGCGTGTAGCGCGGCATCACGATGACGGCGGGAATGCCCAGACGCCTGGCGTGATAAGCCACGCCCTGCGCGTGGTTCCCGGCCGAGGCCGCAATCACGCCCGAGCGCCGTTCTGCGTCATCGAGCGAGAGCAACTTCGCCAATGCCCCGCGCTCCTTGAACGACGCGGTGAACTGCAGGTTCTCGAATTTGAGCCAGGTTTCGGCACCCGTGATTTCCGACAGCGTGCGCGAGTGCAGGCACGGTGTGGCAGACACGCTGGCGCGGATCGCCGCGGCTGCCTGGCGGATATCCTGGGCGGTTACGGTCACGGTCGTCTCAGTCGAGCACCATCAGCCAGTCCACCGCGACGGCGCCGTCAGGGCCTGCGAAAACGGGGTTGAGATCGAGTTCCTTGAGGCGCGTTTCCGCCGCGCCGAAGCAGGACACGGCGCTGATCAAGCGTGCCACCGCCGCCCGGTCCACCGGCGCCCGCCCTCTCACGCCATCGAGAATCGCGCGGCCCCGCAATTCATCGAGCATGCGGCCGGCTTCCGTTGGTGTCACCGGTGCCTTGCGGAACGCCACGTCTTTCAGGACTTCGATGTGGATTCCGCCCAGCCCGGCCATGACGACCAATCCGAATACGGGGTCGTTTTGCAGTCCCACCACGAGCTCCGCTTCACCTTGCAGCATCGGCTGCACGATGACGCCCTCGATTCTCGCCCGAGGCTCGTGACGCTTGACGTTCGCGATCACGACGGCAAAAGCCTGTCGTACCGCATCCGCATCGGTGAGCTGCAGCGCCACCCCCTGGACTTCGGTCTTGTGCAGGACCTCGGGCGACTCGATCTTGAGCGCCACCGGATAGCCCAGTGCCGCGGCGGCCATTACCGCTTCCTCGGCACTGCGCGCAAGTTGCACGCGGGCGGTGGTGACGCCATATTCGTTGAGCCACTGCGCTGCCGCGACCGTCGGCACCGCGCCGCCGCCGTGGCCGCTTCCGCTGAGCCGGGAAGGCGAGGACGCGTGCGTGATGAGCGCGGCCCGCGCTTCTTTATCCGCCAGCCAGCCACGCCGCACTTCGGCGTAGCCTGCCAAGGCGGCAGCGGCATCGACCGCCGGTTCCGCCCCGCGCAGGACCGCGATGCCGCGTTCGCGCAATGCCCGCAAGGCCTGGTCCGGCGCAGCCACCCAGCACACGATGAACGGCTTTGCCGCCCTGGCCTTGATCTCCTCGAACATTCCGACCAACGTGTCGACGTGGGCTTCCATCAGTTGCAGCCAGATGATACCCACGTGAATTTGCGGATCGGAAAGCACGATGTTCATCGCTTCCCGCAGGAGGCCTGGCTCCGCGATGAACTGGCCGGTCACATCCACTGGATTGCCGGTCGCGCCGAATCCCGGGACCACCGGGCGCAACGCCTGCTGCGTCGCTGGATCGAGCACCGGCACGTTCAGCCCCAATTCTTCGGCGCGGTCCGCCATCAGCACCCCCGCCCCGCCCGACTGGGTGATGATGCCCAGGCCCCGCCCGCCCGGCAGAGAGCAATTCGCCAAGGCTTCCACCATGTCGAGCATGTGCTCTTCATTCCGCGCACGGATGATGCCGCCGCCCCGGATGACGCCATCAAAGACCTCGTCGGCGCCGGCGAGCGAGCCGGTGTGCGAAACGGCTGCGCGGGCCCCCGCGCGGGTCCGGCCCACTTTCGTCAGCACCAGCGGCTTGCCCAGCGCAAGCGCCTGTTCGGCGAGCGCCATCAGGCCGCGTCCATCCTTGAGCCCTTCGATGTAGCCGGCGCCGACTGTAATGCGGGCATCGTCGAGCACGGCGCGCATGACCCCGACGAAATCGACATCGCCCTCGTTGCCGGTGTTGACGAAGTAGCCGAGCCCGAGGCCACGGCGCCGCGCCAGTGCCGCGATCGCGGTACCGAATGCGCCCGACTGGGTGACGAACGCGACTGGTCCGGCCGGCGTTTCCCCGTCGGCAAACTGGCCGAAGGTCGCGATGACGCGGTCAAAGGCGTTGATCAGCCCCAGGCAGTTCGGGCCGCACAGCCGCAGGCCCGCGGCCTGCGCGGCGGCAATGACCTCACGCTCCAGCGCGCGGCCGGCTTCCCCGATCTCCGCAAACCCCGAGCTGAATACAACCGCCGATTTCACGCCGCGCCGGCCGAGGTCGCGCAGTGCCTGGGCGACGAACTGTGCGGGCAGGGCAACCACCGCCAGGTCGGCTGCTTCCGGCACGGCGTCGATGGAGGCGTAACACTGCAGGGGACCAATCTCGCGGTATTTGGGATTGACCGGATAGATTTTCCCGGCATAGCCCTTGTCGAGGAGGTACTTGAGCGGGCGCCCATTGATCTTGGTGAAATCGCTCGACGCGCCGAGGATGGCGATGGACTTCGGGTTGAGCAGGAATCGGAGATCGTTCACTGGATTCGTGGCCGGCGCGAGCCATGCCGGCGTCGTGTCGCGCCAACTGCAATTACACCACAAAGATGAACCGCCGCGGGCGAGTCGGCTCCTCCGTCGCACCGCGCGACGCGCACCCCGCGCCAGCCGAATCTAGACCGTGACTTCGACGACTTCCGTTACCGGCAACGTGGCGATGTCGCGCAGCTTGTCGTTACGGGCGCTCTCCAGGCTCACCAGGGCCGATACGGTGGCGTAGCTGGAGGAGACGAATACTTCCCTGCCCTCCGGCGTGCGGCGGGTTACGCCGAAACGCACCTTGAGCCGCTCTTCCGTCGAGAGCTTGCCCATGAAGCTCTTGGTGGCCCAGATCGCCCCGAAACGGGCGAAGTCGCTGATGCGCGCCGCCTGGTTGATGCTATCCCCCAGCACGACGAATTCCACGCTGGTCGCCGACTGAAAGGTGCCCAGCCATTCCTGCCCTTCGGTCAGCCCGACGTTGAGATAAAGCTCGTTCAGCCAGTTCTTGCGAATCTGCCACGACTTGCTGATTTTCTGCATTTCGGAGCGGATTTCCCGGGCGCAGCGCAGCGCGTTGAAAATGTAGTTCGAGTCGGGTTGCGGAAAGAAGTAGTACAGCAGGCCGTCCCCGGCGTGCTTGCCGTGGGTGCCGAAGTACTTGCGGAAAATCGGGGACATCGCGCTGCAGATTTCGTTGATCAGCTCGAAATACTCCTCCGGCGGCAGCTCCGAGCAGATCTTTACCGAGTGCTGGAGATCGGCAACCAGCACCGCGAGATCGGTGAGCACCGGCAGCCGCTTGCGCAGCAACGAGCGGATCACCTCGTCGCGACGTGCCAGGAAGTTGAGCAGGCCGTCGCTTTCCACCCCCTCAGGCATGAGGACCAGCAGGATCCCCTCGCGGAAGTAAGCCGCATACATGCGGTGCGTCAGGAGTTCGCCTCCCGCGTGTTCGAGATCGAGCGGTGTATCGAGGATCGGACGCGCCTCTTCCGGTTCGATTTCCCCGTACATCCGGTCGAGCAGCGCCAGACGGTCAGCGGGAACGCCGTGACAGAACGTCATCAGTATCGATTTCGATACGCGCTCCTTCGCGAGCGACAGGTGAAAACGCAGCAGCGCGAGGCGATTGCGTTCCGGCTGCGGCTGGGTGAGCAGCAGCCGGAACAGGTTGCGGCCGTCGCTGGTTGGCGGCAACGCCGCATCGGTGCCGAGAAACAGGCTCTGCGCGGGGCCGTTGAACCAGATGACTTCGAAGTTGTAGTTGACCATGAACGCCGGGTGCGCGATGCCTTCCACCGTCAACCGCGGCGGCTCTCCCGCGGGCCCAGGTCCGGCCGCCGTCGCCACGAGTCCCTTGATCGGAGCCGCAGACTCCGGCCGCGACGCCTCTGCAAAGCGCGAAACGATTTCTGCCATGGTGTAGCCCTCTCTTTTCAGGCGTTGTATTTCAGCGACGCGCTCCACGGCGCTGTCCGGGAAATAGCCGAGCTGACGGGCCCGACTTTCCTCATCCTCCCCAGGGGAGCTGACGAGCGGGCGTGGAATCAAACCCATGGCGATGTAATTATTGAGCGTCGCCCTCGAAATGCCCGTTCGGTCAAGCAGTTCCTTGCTGGATATCATGTAATTTGTGAGCCCTATCGCAACTGTTTAGTCTGTCTGTTTGGACAGTATATACAGTCCAATTATGCAGTCAATATGATTTTGTCATGGAATGATGCCCTGTCTTCCTGGCTGTTGTTTATCCGCAACGATGCTCTTCTGGCTAGCGAGTCGAGAGCCGCGGCATGACCCGCGACGCGGGCGTACGGGCGGCCCCAAAGCATTTGATTCCATTGTGGAAGACAACTACGCGGCATCCGCCGCAAGGCGCAGGACGCCTCGAGTGCCGTGACCGATGTGTCGGGGCAGGAGGGAGGCGCCTGCCGCTTGTGCTACGCCGTTGCCAGCGCCGCGCTAGGCGCCGGCGCCGCCGTGCTCAACGCACGACGAGGACGGGGATCTTGGAATGCGTGAGGACTTTTGCGGTTTCGCTGCCAAGAAGCAGGCTGGAGAGCCCCTTTCTGCCGTGCGAGGCCATCACGATCAGGTCACATTTCTTCTTTTTCGCGACCTCGATGATTTGCTGATAAGGGAAATCGCTGACCACCGCGACTGCCTCGCACTTGACGCCGGCGGCCTTTGCCGCCTTCTCGACCTTGGCCAGCATCTTCTTCGCATGCTGCTGCGATTCACTCTCGAAGCGTTTCTTGAGTTCTGCGCTCATCGGCGAAACAAATCCTTCCTCGACGATCATCCGAAACTCGGGGACGGCGTGGACGGTGGTAACCCTGGCCTTGATCGCCTTGGCGAATTCGAGACCGCGCTGCACGGCGCGGTCGGAGAGCTTCGAGCCGTCCGTTGGCAGCAGGATATGCTTGAACATGACACCTCCCGTGAATGGCAGAACGTTGCTCCGGAAACGAGAATATCACGTCGCCGTCGGCCCCGGTTGACGCCCGGCCACGAATTCCCGTCGCACAATCCACGGGCGGGGCTGCAGCACGGGACTTACGCCGCGGCGGGTTGTGGGAAACGGTCCCTCAATGGCTCTTGCCCATGCGGTGGGCCGGGATGGGCAATGCGACGACCTCGATACCCTCGTCTTTCAGCGCGTCGACGTCCTTCGCAGAGGCCGTGCCCCGAATGTGCCGCTCGACGGTCTCACCGTAATGAATCCTGCGCGCTTCCTCGGGAAAAGCCGCCCCGACATCCTCGGTCGTTTCGATGATGTGGTCGATCAATTTGGCGAGCACTTCGTCCCCGAGGTTGGCGTAATGCTGCGGCACCTTCTGCGGCGTGGCTGCGCCTTCCGGCGCCGCGCCGGTGTTGACGTATGACGCGTGCGGCAGGCGGACGATTTTGTCATCGCCACACAGCGGACAGCTCAGCAGCTTCGCCTCCAATTGCTGCTCGAAATCCTGGCTCGAGGCAAACCACCCCTCGAACCTGTGCTTGTTCCCACACCCCAGCTCGTAAACGATCACGCTTACCTATCCCGTTGTTATGCCTGCTTATCAAGACCACTCGGACGCCGCCACGTTCACCGCCCTTGCGGGACACGGCGCTGATTCGCACGTTTCAAAGATACTCCTACCTGGCCGCAAATTCTCCCGGCGTCCGAAAACTGGTGGGCGAGACCGGAGTCGAACCGGCATGGCCTGCGCCGAGGCATTTTAAGTGCCTTGTGTATACCAATTCCACCACTCGCCCGCCTGGCTATTTCCCTCTCCGCTGCAACCGCCTCGTCACGGCCTCTCCTATCATTCCAGCAGACCGACTCATCCGTCAACGCAAGAACGCGAGTCCAAGAGGGAAACGGTTGGAGGCGGGGGTCGGAATCGAACCGGCGTCCACGGCTTTGCAGGTAGAAATTACTTGCAAACCGAACAAGAGCTTACAGCACGATTCCTGATAAAACAGCGTCTTGCAATTTTGGATGATATCTAACAATAAGCCTTTGTGACTACCTTTTTTCCGCCAACTGTCCCAAATTGTCCCAAGAAAATCGATGCTCAGATTTGCGCGACTGCAACCCTGATTCTACCGTTTCGAGCGGGATCTCTGCGGCGACGGCGCTGAACTCATTTCAGCTCGATCTTCGAATGTAATCAGCTGCGATTCCGGCAGCCGCTTGCCGGCACGTGCGCGACGCGCGTATTTCCGCCCGCGTTCGAAGAACTCGCGTGCCGTGCCCACTCGTACAGTTGTCCGCTTCATTGCCGCCCTCTTCTCGAGTAGCGCATCAAATAATTCTGGCGCTCGCTTAGCAGCGGGCACCGCGCCGCATGTCTCCGATTACCGGCACCGTCTCCTTCTGCCGGCGCAGGAATTGACGCAGGCGGCGCGTGTCGGCTTCGCCGATCACGCCGCCTTCTGGAGCGAGGACCAAGCATGCGCCGGCCGAGACCTCCGCAATCAGTGTATCGCCCTCACCCACCACCATCCTTTTGGCCAATTCAGCGGGCAAGCGCACGGCGAGGCTGTTGCCCCACTTTGTCACCGTGAGTTCTATCCGCAGGCCCTTGGTTGCCATCGCATCACTCAATGCATCTGTCCGTAGGCGGCGTCCACGCGTAGACTGTTTCAGCAATTCTACTCTGGTACCGTTCGTGTCCTCTCTGGTCATTCTTGGGCGTCAAGCCGAGAGCAGATCGGTCACAATCGGCGCACGAACTCCGCTTGCGTCTCGATCGGATATCGGTTTGCGCGTCGTAGTTAACCTTCATGGTGCCTCGCTTCAGCCAATACGTCTTCGGCCGAAAACGTCTGCAGCTCTCCTCGGTCGTATGCGACAGCACGTTCCTCAATCTACTGGTTGTTCACTCAGCCGACATAGGACATCAGCGCCTCGTAGCAGCGCCAGCGGTGTCAGTCGTCACTTCTTTATGGACTACTCGCGAAGCTCGCGACTGTGCCAGACCCGGATCACGACCACCTGTCCTTGCGCGTTCATGCGATAGCGTAGGACATAGGCGCCGGCGCCAAAGGCAGCGAAA
>JACQOK010000116.1 GCA_016202565.1 Betaproteobacteria bacterium
CCGTAGGTATTGCCCATGTTGGTGACGATCGAGTATCCCTCGCTCGAGTTGAACGTGGCGGGAAGCACCACGTCTGCGAACTGAGTCATTTCCGAAGCGTTCGTAACCATGTGGACGAAGAACGGCACTGCTGCCAGCGCCTTGTCCCAGCGCGACGGATCGGTGGTGGAGAAGCAGAAGTTGTTCCAGGAGGCGAGCAGCACCTTGACCGCGCCCGGGTCCTTCAACATGCCGTTGGCGACGTTGTTGGTCACGACGCCGCTGCCGGGCTTGGCGTTCATCATCGCCGGCATGTCCTTCGCGCCGCGGCCGTCGAGCTTCTTGCCCTTGCTCGCAGCCTTGGCGACGTCGTCAACGTACGCATCCGCGCTGGGGAACTTGCCAATCGGCACACCGGAGCTTTGCAGCGTGCCGCCGTCGACGTCGATCGAGCCGAGCACGCCGTTCAGCGCGTGCACCGCCATCGCCGCGGACGTGCCGCGCGGATTCATCGCAACCCCGGGTCCCATCCACACCGCCACCTTCGGCGCCGCTTTGCCCATCGCGCGCGCGACGCGAACGATCTGCTCGGCCGGGATTAGCGTCTCCGTCTCGGCCCAGGCCGGCGTACGGTCCTTCAATTCCAGGTTCCACCACTTCACGAGGCCGTGCGTTTCCTTCTCGGTGAAGGCGGCCTCGTCAACCGTCTCACCCGCAACGAACAAATTTCCGCCGTCCTTGAAGTCGCCGACGAACTCTCTGTTCCATAGGCCCTCGGTGAGCAACACGTGGGCAATTGCGCCGGCGAGTGCTCCATCGGTTCCCGGTTTGACCGGGAGCCATTCCTGTGCCTTCGCCGCCACGTTGGAGAGGCGCGGATCGACCGCGATGACCGTGCCGCGGACGAGGATCTCACCGAAGCGGTGGATAGCGTTGGGCACCATGCGGTTGGAGGCGAGCGGGTCGGCGCCCCAGGCCACGAGGCAATTGGTGTTGGCGAGGTCGTAGTCGCGATAGCCGAAAAAGCCCTGCGTCAGCCCCGGTCCCATTTTCTCCGCTTCGGCGCAGATGGCGCTGTGCGAGAAATAGTTCGGCGTACCGAAGATTTTCGGCAATGTGCCGTACAGAAGGTTGGTGGACGTTGCCGAATAGCGGCCGCGCAGGTAGACGAGCTTGTGCGTTTCGTTGTTCTTGCGCAGCTCCATCATCTTCCCGGCGACCGTGTCGAGCGCCTCGTCCCACGTGATGGGGACCCACTTGGGATCGATGCCGCGGCCCTTCTGCGGGTTCGTCCGCTTCATCGGCACCTTCACCCGGTCGGGATCGTAGGTCTGCTGCGGGATCAGGTGACCGCGGGGGCAGACGTAGCCGTGGTTGGTCTTGGAAAGCGGGTTCCCGCGCACTCTGACCGCGCGGCCGTTCTGAACGAAGATCTGGATCGCGCACCACTGGGTACAACCCTGACATGCAGTCGCAACCCACTCGCCCTTGGCGGGGCCCGCCGGTTTGGCTTTGCGCAGCGCCATCGCGCTGGTTGTCGGCTGGGCCAGAGGCACGCCCGCCATCAGCAGACCGCCGGTGGCGACCGATGCCTTGATGAAAGCCCGTCTTGTCAGTTTCATACCAGAATCTCCTTAGGCGCAGTTGGAGTCGAAACCCATGCTCAAGCCCGTGTTGATTCCACGCGTTATATCCTTGTGGCGCGCTTCAAGCCCGAATCTCCATTGCGAACGTCTTGAAGAGAATGCTCAAGATCACCGAACGTGAGGGAGCATCATTAAGAATCGCGTATGGTCTTTCGTTATTGAACAGGATGCTGTCACCCGGCATCAGGTCAGCGGACCGATTCGACGTGCGGAATACGGGAGTTCCGTCAATGACAAAGTGGATGGCGGAGAAATCCCTGAATTCCAGGCTGTCGAAAGCACTTCCCGCATCCATCTCTGTACGCAGAATTTCCAGCGCGTCACACTCATAGATCACCCGCGTCAGCACCCCTCGATGCTGGCGCGATCGCGCACTTTGCTCACGCCGGACGATCTTGAGCTCGTTGTTCAAAAGCGATCTTGATGCTTATGCCATTCGTCTTATCGTCCAGGAAAGCAAGAGCAATGCCAGAGTCCACGGCCGATCCGGATCGTGTAACCACTTAATCTGGTGGGACTTTCAGGCAAGCCTCCGGAGGTCGATCGGGACCGGGAAATATCGATGACCCTTGCATTTTGCAAGCGTCAATCTTAGTCCGCTGAAAACAAAGATTTTCCTTGCTTGCATTTTGCAACGGCACTACAAATTGAAATGCCGGAGACGGCCGGCACCCTGCTCTCAAGATTCTTCCTGCAGCTTGCGCCAGATCGTCGAAGGCGAGATGCCCAGAATCTCCGCAGCTCTTACCTTGTTGCCGCCGCAGGCATCCAGCACGGCGCGGATGTGGTCCATCTCGACCGCCCGCAGGTTCCTGAAGTCCTTGGAGGGGGAATAGAAAGCGGTATTCGCCTTCTCGCGCAGCCGGGGCGGGAAATGGCTGGTTCGAACGAGTTCGCCGGGGCTCGCGAAGATGAGCGCCCGTTCCACGGCATTTCTCAGCTCTCTCACGTTTCCCGGCCAGTCATGGCTCTGCAGGAGATCCAGTGCTTCCTCGGAAAAGTCGGTCGCCGGTTTCTTCATCTCGGTGGCGAAAACCTTGAGGAAGTGCCGGGCGAACGAGGGAATATCCTCCTTGTGCTCGCGCAACGGCGCAATCGCGATCTGGACGATGTCGAGCCGGTAGAACAGGTCCTCGCGAAATCGGCCGGCCGTGATTTCCGCCCTCAGATCCTTGTTGGTCGCCGCGACAATCCTTGCGTCAACCGGAACCTCGTCTTCGGAACCAACCTTCCTGATCCTTCTTTCTTCCAGCACTCGGAGGATCTTCGCCTGCATCTCGAGCCGCATGTCGCCGATTTCATCGAGAAACAACGTGCCGCCGTCGGCCTGCTCGAAGCTTCCGCGTTTGGTGTAGAAAGCCCCGGTAAATGCTCCTCGCATATGCCCGAAGAGCTCGCTTTCCAGAAGGTCGTTGGGAATCGCCGAGCAGTTCACCGTGACGAAGGGGGCTTCGGCCCGCGCGCCGCCAAAATGAATGAGACGGGCCACGACTTCCTTGCCGGTGCCGCTCTCCCCAGTGATCAGCACCGAGGAGTCGGTTCTGGCCACCTTGGCGACCAGATCGAACAACCGTTCCATGACCTGACTCGTCCCTTTGACCACGTTCCTGACGTGAGCCTGCCCCAGCTCGGCCTTGAGCTGGACGTTTTCCTCGATCAGGCGTTTCCGCTCGAAAGTGCGTTCGACCAGAAAGCGGACCTGGGTCGGAGAAAAGGGTTTCGGGATGTATTCCTGCGCGCCTTTTTTTACCGCTTCGACCGCGGACTCAATCGACGCATAGCCGGTAATCATCAGGACCGGGAGATTCGGGTCGTACTCCTTGATCCGGTCGAGGAGCGACATCCCGTCCATCCCCGGCATCTTGATGTCGCAGATCACCATGTCC
>JACQOK010000127.1 GCA_016202565.1 Betaproteobacteria bacterium
CCACCGGGCACGATTCAATATGACGTTCTTGCATGGTGTTCCCTACCCGTCACCCGTCGCTGCTTTTATGGCGGCAATCACCCGGGCAGCCGGGAGTTGCTGCAGGCAGTCGCTGAAGCTCGCGACGTTGCGCTCGCACCCCTCGAGCAGACAGGGGACGCAGGAGTGCGCGCCCTGCAGCAGCGTGACATTCCCGACGCGTTGGCTGCCGCAACGCCGCCACGGGTTGGCCTCTGCCGCATGCCCGCGCGGCCAGGGCCCCCACTTCACGGGGTTCGACGGCCCGAACAGCGCGATGGTCGGGACGCCGAGCGCTGCCGCGATGTGGGTGAGTACCGTGTCCGGGCCGACGTAAACCCGGGCCCGGCTCACCAGACAGGCGGAGGCCCCGAGCGTGAGATTTCCCGCCGCGTTGAGCGTGCCCCTCGGCATGCCGCGCTCGAGGCCGGCTACATAGGCGCGTTCGTCGGCATCGTCCCCACCGGAGAGCACGATGCGATACCCGCTGTCGGCGAGCCAGTGCGCGACTTCGATCCAGCCCTCCCGCCGCCACATCTTGTAGTTGAATCTGGGAAAGGTATGCAGCACGGCAAGCGGCTGCCCGCTGCTTGCGCCGGGCAGTCGGTCGACCTCGCGCTCGTCTTCCCCGCCCCAGGCGACGATGACCTCATTGTGGGGAGCGATGCCGAGTGCCGCGGCGAGTGCGAGATGCATTCGCAGCGTGTGGGTGTTCAAGTCGTCGAACGGCAGCCAGTGGTCGAGAAAGCGCCGCTTCCAGCGTTCCTTGCGGGTGTCGAGCAGCAGGCCCGCCCGTCGGCGGCCGGCGATGAACGCGTAGAGCGTCGGGCGGTCGCCTGGCACGAGCGACAGCGCCATGTCATGGCGCCGCGCGAGCCCGAACACGAACGCCAGATGCCGCCAGAGGGCCGGCCGCTGCGGTATGGTCAGAATCCGTCGCACATCGGGATTGGCGGCGAGGATGCCCTGTGTGCCGTCGAACACGAGCACGTCGATTGCGCATTGCGGCCAGGCCCGCTTGAGCGAGCGAATGAGAGGGGTCGCGAGCAGGACATCGCCGATGCGACGGGTCACCACGACCAGCACAGTGCGCGGCGGCGCCCCCCCCTCCGCGAACCGAAGCACTGCCGATGGGCTTGCGGTCACAGGTATTGGTTGATGCCGATGACCGCTGCGGTGCGCCGCGAAGCAAGAATGTCGGCGAGACGCCGCTGATTGTCGGGAAGACGGCTGCGATCGTTTTCGGGGTGCCACAAATGAAACACGGGCGCGGCGAAACGCGCGCTCTTGTGCCGGATGCCGGCGCGCAGCAAGCGGATCACGAGGTCCGAATCCTCCAGCCCCCAGCCGGAGTACGACTCGTCCAGCCCGTTGACCGCGATGAGGTCGCTGCGCCAGGCCGAAAGATTGCAGGTCTTGACCCCCTCCCATCGCTGTGGCGCGCGCTTCCGGAACGCGCCTTCGGGCAAAGCGAGCAAAGGCAGCGCGCGGTTCACGTCCCGCCGCATCCATGCGGCGAGCCAGCGCCCGGTGCTCCAGTCATGGATGGGCAGGCGCCGCTGCAGCACTTCGACGGTAAAACGTCTGGAGAGCAGGATGCGGTTGCCGGCGAGAAAATACCCGCGTTCGGCCAGCGTCCGATGCCGGCTGACGAACTGATGAGGCGGCACGCAGTCTCCATCGCTGAAAATGACGTAGTCCGCGGCGCTCGCCGCGAGCGCACGATTGCGGATCGCCGCCGGGCGGAAACCGCGGTCTTCCTGCCACACGTGGCGCGACGCAAACGGCGCGCGCCGCGCGTAGTCTTCGATCAGTCTGCGGGTGTCGGCGGTGGAGCCGTCATCGGCGATGATGAGCTCGAACTCGCGCGTGTCCTGCGCCAGGTAGCCGTCGAGCACCGCGGCGAGCGCGTCGGGGCGATTATAAGTCGTGACGATTACGGCGATCCGCATTGAGTTGCAGTCAGCGGTCAGCGGCAAGCGGAACAAACCGTGTCATGAACCGTTCCCTGCTCACTGCTGACCTGATTTTTCTGACAACAGCATCAGCTTGACGTAGCGGTAGTAGGAGCCTTCAGCGTTGGCGACCGCGAGCATGAAACCTTCCCGCCCGTCGAGAAAGCCCAGCCGCAGGACATACGTCCGAAAAAACGCCCATCCGCCGTGCACGAGAGCGGTAAAAAACGAAGCCCGCCGCCCGTTCCGGTAGAACATGCGTGCGCTCGTCGTCGAATACAGGTTCATTTTGACCAGCATCTGATCGAGATCGGCGATGGCTTCGTGCATGATCGGGGCATTGAGCCTTCCGGTCGCGCCGTTGATGATGAGCCGGTCGTGCGTGTGATCTTCGGAGAAGCGCGCGGCTTCGCGGCGGAACAGCCGCACGACATAGTCGGGCCACCAGCCGGAGTGGCGCATGAACCGGCCGCAAAAGCTCGAGCGGCGGGGAATGGCGAATGCCGCCTTGCCGCGCGGCTCGTCGATCGCGCGTCTTACCTCCGCCTGCAACTCGGCCGTCATCCACTCGTCCGAATCGAGGGAGACGATCCATTCGCCAAGCGCCCGGTCGAGCGCCCGGTTTTTTTGCGGGCCGTGTCCGGGCCAGTCGCTGGTCTGGTGCACCTTGGCGCCGAGTTCGCGGCAGATCTCGAGGGTGCGGTCGGCACTCCCGGAATCGATGACCACGATCTCGTCCGCCCAGCGCAGCGATTCGATGCAACGCCGGATGGTCGGCTCGGAATTCTTGGTGATGACGATGGCGGAGACGCGCATGGCGGTGGGTAATGAGGGATGGGTCATGGGTAATGGGTGATGGGGCAATGAAGTGGCAGACACAGCGCTTTTAATTCCCGTCACTCATAACTCATCACTCATCACCGAATTTTAACCCGGCGTACAGCACACCGGTGAGCCAGGCATAGAGCAAGCCTTCGGTATGGTCGAGCAGAAGCGAGTTGAGCATGCAGCCGATGACCATGGTGACGACGAGCCCGCGCGCGAGCTCCCGTTCGAGCCGCGTGTCGAGCCCCACCGCGAGCTGCCATTGCCGCCAGAAAAGCCACAGCAGCGCGGCAAGACCAGCGATTCCAATTTGTACCGTGATGAGCAGGAATTCGTTGTGCGGATTGTGCGTGGCCACTCTGCCGGTGCCCTCCACCTTTTTCGCGTACGCAGGCGGGAAGCCGCCGGTGCCGACGCCGAGCAGCGGATGATCGGCAATGATGGCGAGCGTGTTGCCGTAGAATTCGAGCCGCCACCCGGTTGACGTCCGGGCCGGCCGGTCCGCGCGCCACTCGTGCAGTTCATTGGTGATCTTGCTCACCCGCTGCTGAAAGGGGTTGGGCACCGCCAACAACGCAGCGAGCAGCAGGCTCACGCCCAACACGGCCACGCTCAACCCGCGCCAGTCCAGACGCTGGTATCCCAGCAGCAGAAGCAATCCGCCCAGGATCAGGTATCCGGTCGCGCCGTGCACCATGATGGTTACGTTGGCGAGCGCGAGTAGCGCCAGGACGGCCCAGCACAGTCGCGCCAGCAGGGAATTTGCGCTCAGGGCGAGCCACGCAAAGAGGAACACGCCAAACGCCATGAGGATGTTGTGCGTCAGGTGTTCCTTGAATACCACCGGATAGTCCGGGTTGCCACGGAGGGAAGGAATGCCGGATAGCAGCCCCATCTTGATCGCGTAAGACAGCGCAAGAACGAGCGCCAGCGATAGCGCGAACGCATGCAGTGCGTGGCGGCGCGTTCGGGCATCCCGCAACAGGGACAGGAACACGGGGATCAGCAGGAGATCGGAGTATTTCCTGAGATAGAGCGCAGCGGGCGCGGCGCCGGCGTCCCCGTATATCGTGCCGAGCGCGAGCAGCCCAAACAGCGCGAGCGCAGCGATTGCGACCGGATGCTGGAACGCCGAAAATTTTTCCCGGAACCGGCCACCGAGCAGCCAGCCTGCCAGCATCAGCGCGAGCAGCGCGTTGTTGAGTGCGACGGTAAGCGGGATCGTAAAACCGAGGCCGATCACCCCCCAGCGCGCCATGTAGTCGGCATATCGGCTCATCTGCAGCAAAAACCAGCAAAGGTAGCCGCCGATAAACGCCGATAAACGCCGATGAAGATCAAAAACAAGCCACGGAGAACACAGAGTTCAGCGAGAGATACGGCAGCGGTCATTTTGGTTTCAATCGCTGTGCTCTGTAGGGTTTCTGTGGCTTAAGCCCGTTTCGCTTTTGGCTTGAACTTTATCTGCGTTCATCGGCGTTCATCGGCGGCTTCATTGTTTTCTAGCTGCCGGAATACTCGGGCACCCACTGCGCGAGTTCGGATTTGACTTTCTCGTCAGAGGGCAGATCGTTGCGCGCGAGCCACCCTGAGAGTCCGGCCAGCCAGGCACCGTCTTCCTTGCGCGCCTGGGCAATGCGCAACTTGGGGTGCGGCGTGGGCAGCGAGTTCTCGTCGGCGGCGAGCGGTTCTTCGTAGAGCTTTTCGCCGGGACGCAGGCCCGTGTAAACGATTCGGATATCGTTCTCGCCGAGGCCCGAGAGCCGGATCATGTCGCCGGCGAGGTCGGCGATCCGTACCGGTTCGCCCATGTCGAGGACGAAGATCTCGCCGCCGCGGCCCATGAGGCCCGCTTGCAGCACGAGCTGAACCGCCTCGGGAATCGACATGAAATAGCGCGTGATCTCGGGGTGGGTCACCGTGATCGGGCCCCCGCGCGCGATCTGCTCCCGGAACTTCGGGATCACGCTGCCGGTGGAGCCGAGCACGTTGCCGAAACGCACCATCACGAAGCGGGTGCCGTCCGGCTGCTGCAAGGCCTGGCACACCATTTCGGCGAGCCGCTTGCTGGCGCCCATCACGTTGGTCGGGTTGACCGCCTTGTCGGTCGAGACCAACACGAACTTTTCCACGCCATGGTCGGTCGCCGCCTGCGCCATGACCTGGGTGCCGGCAACGTTATTGAGGATCGCCTGCCACGCGTTCTCATTCTCCATGAGCGGAACATGCTTGTAGGCGGCGGCATGGAAGACGATGGACGGGCGGTAGGCCTCCATCACCTGCTTTGCCCGCGCGGCATTCTTGACGTCACCGATGGCGCACACCACGCGCAGCCCGGGATGGCGTTCGCTGAATTCCTGCTCGATGGTGTAGAGCGCGAACTCGTTCAACTCGAACAGGATCAGCTGACGGGGCTGATAGCGCGCGATCTGCCGGCACAGCTCCGCGCCGATCGATCCGCCGGCGCCGCTTACCAAAATCACGCGGTCACTGAACCAGTTCGTGAGTCCCGCGGTATCGAGCACCACCGGATCGCGCCCGAGCAGGTCGTCGAGTTCGACGTGCCGGATCTGCGAGACGGTGACACGCCCGCTCATCAGGTCATCGAAGGACGGAACGGTGAGGACCTTGAGCCCGGCCTGGCGCGCAAGCTCGATCGCGCGTCGTCGCACGCCGTGCGAGGCTTGCGGCATGGCGATGATGGCGTGCTGCACGCGAAGTTCCTGCCGCCAACGCGGCAGCTCGTCGAGCCGGCCGAGCACATTGACGCCGTGCAATTGCCGGCCGTGCTTGGTCGAGTCATCGTCCAGGACGCCGATCACCTGCCACTGCGCGCTGCGTGCGAGTTCCTTGATCAGGTTGATCGCCGCCTCCTCGGCGCCGATCACGAATACCGGCTCGCGTTTTTCGGGCAGCAGGCTCGCCAGGGTGCGCTCCTTCCAGGCCCGGTAAGCGAGCCGGCTGCCGCCCATGATCATGATCAGGAAGACCGGGCTCATGATCAGCACGGACCGCGGCGCGGCGATCTGCAGCATGAAGAGCAACGCCGGCACGGCGATCGCCCCGGTCGCGACGGCGATGAGGATGCGCCTGAGATCCGGGAGGCTCGCAAAGCGCCAGAGCCCGCGATACAGCCCGAAGCCCAGGAACAGCGCTCCGTACAGCGGCGCGATCCAACCCAGCGATTCCAGGGCGATCCGATCGTACGGGGACGGTATCGGCTCAAGGTTGAAGCGCAGCCAGAACGACAGGAGCCACGCGGCGGCGCACGCCGCCAGATCGTGAACGAATGCGAGCAGGATGCGCCAGTTGATCTTCATAACCTGAGCCGCGTCGCTCATCATCGACCGCCCGTCTTCATTCGCCATGCGCGTTCAACGGCGGCAATCACCATGGCGTAACCGAATGCGGCGGCCGCAAGCGCTGCCGCCTGGGCTCCAGGGGATGGGCTCAAAGCGAGCAAGGCGAGCCCTCCGCAGGCGAGCATGAGGGCATATTCGGCGATCGCGGTGCCACGATGGCCCCAGCCCAATTGCACCAGGCGCTGGTAGTAGTGATCCCGGTGCGCCTGCCAGATTTTTTCGTGGCCGAGCAGCCGCCGCACGAGGGTCACGCTGGCGTCGACGATGAACGGCGAGAATACCAGTAAGGGAAACCACCATGTCCAGTCGCGCTGCAGCCAGCCGACCAGGCCGAAGGCGGCCGCGAGAAACCCGAGCGGAATCGATCCCGCATCCCCCAGGAACACGCGCGCTGGATGGAAGTTGAATACGAGAAACGCGGCTGCCGCTGCGGCGACGGTGAAATTGAGCGCGGCGAATTCCGCGCTTCCCGCCAGCCACGCGGCGATACCGTAAAACAGGAAGCCGATCAGGGTCATGCCGCCCGCAAGGCCATCCGACCCGTCCATGAAGTTATAGAGATTGGTCGTCCACGCGATCGTGAGCGCGGCGAGCAGCGTCGCCCCAGGCCCGAACTCCGCGAAGAGCAGGCCGGCGGAGACCGCGGTCGCGGCGCACAGATGGGTCGCAAAGCGAAGAATGACCGGCACCCCGCGTATGTCGTCGACAATCGATATCGCCGACACCAGGCCGAGGCCGACCCATAGCGTAATAGGAAGGCTCGGCGCGACGAGCAGCCAGCCGCAGAGCACCCCTGCGTGCAGGCCGAGCCCGCCGGTGCGCGGCACCGGTGAGTGGTGAAGCGACCGCGGATTGGGATGATCTAACGCGAGGGTCGAAAGTCTGCTCCTTGCGAGCCACGCGACCGTGGCAAGCGCGACGGCGAATGCCGTCAACGGAGCCCAAAAAACATGCTGCACGATAGGCGTGTTTCAGGAAGTTGGCCGCCAAGCGGGTCGCCCATGATACCACCCGGCGGTGGCAAGCACGTCCTGCCCAAGGCACCGCGATTGCGCAAGGCGAACCGCCCATGCTCGTCAGCGTTCATGCTAGAATGAAATGAAAAATCATTCACAGAATACAGCGACATCGACGCTTCGCCTGAAGACGACTTTGCCGCGATCGGTATCGAGTCCGGTTCGCGGCTTCGCCATGACAATCAGACTCACCACCGCAGATCATCGGACCGGCCCTTCATGCATGGCGTCACGCCACGTGGCCTGAGCCCGCATTCATGAAACGCCTGCTCGTCACGGGACTGGATGGTTTTGTGGGTCAGGTGGCCCGCGACGCGCTCGAGAGCGGCATGACAAGTGGGCAGTTCGAACTCGTCGTTCCCGATGCGCCGATCGAACTTCTCGATCCGGTATCGCTCACGAAAGCCATTGAAGAAACCCGGCCCGAGCGGGTGCTGCACCTCGCGGCACAAAGCTTCGTGCCGATCTCGATCCACGATCCGCGTGCGACCTACAATATCAATTTTTTCGGCACGCTCAATCTGCTGGAGGCGCTCCAGGTCCACAAATTCACCGGGCGGTTTCTATATGTCAGTTCGGGCGAGGTGTATGGATTCGTGAAACCGGAGGCCCTGCCGATCACCGAAACCCATGCGCTCCAGCCGCGAAATCCCTATTCGGTCAGCAAGGCGGCGGCCGAGCTGCTGTGTTATCAATGGGCGCAGACTCACGATTTCGACGTGGTCATAGCAAGACCCTTCAATCATATCGGTCCCGGCCAGGCCGAGCGGTTCGTGGTTCCCGATTTTGCGCGCCAGGTGAGCGAGATCAAGTTGGGCCTGCGTGAGCCGGTGATCAACGTCGGCTCGATCGACGTGACGCGGGACTTCATCGACGTGCGCGACGTGGTGCGGGCCTATTTCAGCCTGTTGGAGCGCGGCGAAAGCGGCGAAGCCTACAATGTCTGCTCGGGGATCGAGCGCAGCGTGCGTGGCATACTCGAGCGGCTGATCGCGATCGCCGGTATCGAATGCCGGATCGTGTGCGACGAAGCGCGCATCCGGCCGAGGGAGCAAAAAAGAATGTGCGGCTCATACGACAAACTGAACAAGCAGGTCGGCTGGCGGCCGACGATCGATATCGACCAGTCGCTGCAGGGCGTGCTGTCATATTGGGAGAACAGGCTCAAGCATGCCTAGATCAGCCCTGATAACCGGCATCACCGGGCAGGATGGCGCCTATCTTGCGCAGCTTCTCTTGAAGAAGGGTTACGAGGTGCATGGCCTCATGGCCCGCCGTGGCAGCGACACACTGTGGCGGCTGCGCGAGTTGGGCATCGAACCGGATGTGCGTCTTGTGAACGGAGACATGATCGATTTGTCCTCCCTGATTCGAGCGCTCGAGCGTTCCGCCGCGGAGGAAGTCTACAACCTCGCGGCGCAGAGTTTTGTCGCCACCTCCTGGGAGCAGCCGCTGCTTACCGCGCAGATCACGGGCATGTCGGTCGCCAATATCCTCGAGGCGGTACGGCAGGTCAATCCGAGGGCGCGGTTCTATCAGGCCTCGACCAGCGAGATGTTCGGACTGGCGGGGACGGGGCGCCAGGACGAGAACACGCCGTTCCATCCGCGAAGCCCGTATGGCGTCTCGAAGCTCTTCGGCCATTGGGCGACGGTGAACTACCGCGAAAGCTTCGGCATGCACGCTTCGAGCGGCATCCTCTTCAATCACGAATCGCCTCTGCGCGGGCGGGAGTTCGTCACGCGCAAGGTCACGGACGCGGTCGCCCGCATCAAGCTGGGCAAGCAAAAGGCGCTGCGCCTGGGCAACGTTGACGCCGGGCGCGACTGGGGCTACGCCGGTGACTACGTGGAAGCGATGTGGCTCATGCTGCAGCAGACCGAGCCCGGCGACTATGTCGTTGCCACCGGCCGCACGACGACGGTGCGCGACATGTGCAAGCTCGCCTTCGACCGGGTGGGCCTGAATTACGAGGATCATCTCGTGATCGACCCCAACCTTTATCGTCCGGCGGAAATCGACATGCTGCGCGGCGACCCCTCGAAAGCGAAAGCGAAGCTCGGGTGGGCGCCCAGGACCTCGCTCGAGGAGTTGATCGCGATGATGGTCGAGGCCGACTTGAAGCGGGTGGCGCGTGAGTAGCACGATCATTCCGGCGCTGCTTTCCGGGGGTGCGGGCACGCGCCTCTGGCCGGTGTCGCGTGAGGCCCATCCCAAGCCCTTCATGCAGCTCGCGGACGGGCAAAGCCTGCTCCAGAAAACCTTCATCCGCGCGGCCCGCCTTGCCGGCGTCGAGAACGTGCTTACGATCACCAATCGCGAGTACTACTTCAAGACCCGCGACGATTACGAAGCGCTCGACAGCGACGTTCGCGTCGAGAAGTCCTTCCTGCTCGAACCGATGGGGCGCAATACCGGCCCGGCCGTAGCGCTGGGCGCGCTGACGATCGGTCAGAAGTGGGGCAAGGACGCGGTGATGCTGGTCCTGTCCGCGGACCACCTGATAGAAGACGACGCCGCGTTCGGCGAGGCGGTTGCAATGGCGGAGGGCCTCGCGCGCGGAGCGAAGCTGGTGACTTTCGGCATCAAGCCGACCGCTCCCGAGACCGCCTACGGTTACATCGAGCAGGGCGAGGCAATCGGCTCGACCGGCGGGTACCGCGCGGCGCGTTTCGAGGAAAAGCCGTCGCTCGAGGTGGCGCAGCGGTATCTTGTTTCGGGACGCCACCTGTGGAACTCCGGGATTTTCTGCTTCACGGTGGGCACGATCCTCGATCAGCTGAAAGAGCACGCGCCGCGCATTTACGAAGGCGCGCTCACGTGCTGGGAGAGGACGAAGGCCCGGCAGGGCGCCGATGCCGGCGTGATGGAAATCGACGCCGAGACATTTTCGTCACTCCCGGATCTTTCCATCGATTACGCGGTGATGGAGAAATCCGGTGCGGTGGCGGTGGTGCCCGCGCGGTTCGGCTGGAGCGACGTCGGCTCGTGGAGCGCGGTGAGCGATCTGGTGCGGCCGGACGAGGCCGGCAACCGGGTCGTCGGCGAGGCGGTGCTGGTCGATTCCGAAAACACCTTCGTCCGATCCGAAAGCCGGGTCATTGCGGCGGTCGGCACGCGCAACCTGATCGTCGTCGATACGCCCGACGCCTTGCTGGTGGCCGACCGTGACCGGACCCAGGACGTAAAAAAGGTCGTGGAGCAACTCAAGCTCAGGAAGCACGAGACCTACAAGGTGCACCGCACGGTGACCCGGCCCTGGGGCACCTATACCGTGCTGGAGGAAGGCGATCGTTTCAAGATCAAGCGCATCGTGGTGAAGCCGGGCGCTTCGTTGTCTCTCCAGATGCACCATCATCGGAGCGAACACTGGGTGGTGGTGAGCGGGATCGCCAAGGTCGTGCGCGACGACCAGGAGTATTTCGTCAACGTCAACGAGTCGACATTCATCCCGCCCGGCCGCAAGCACCGCGTGGAGAACCCCGGCATGCTGGAGCTGGTGATGATCGAGGTCCAGAGTGGCGACTACCTGGGGGAGGACGACATCGTGCGTTTTCAGGACAACTACGGCAGGACCTGATGCCGTTAATGATCAACTGATTCAAGATGCTGTATAAAGAAATCGCCGCGTGCAGGCTGTGTGACAGCGCCCGCCTCACCACCGTGCTTGATCTTGGAGTGCAGGCCCTGACCGGTATATTCCCGAAGTCGAAAGCAGAAGACGTCGCCGCGGGCCCGCTTCAGCTCTGCAAATGCGAGGACTGCGATCTCGTTCAGTTGCGTCACAACTATGATTTGGGCAAACTCTACGGCGAAACCTACGGTTATCGCTCGGGATTGAACCAATCCATGGTGCGGCACCTGCACCAGAAGGTCGGGCGAATCCGCACTCTCGTCGACCTGCGCGAAGGCGACCTCGTCATAGACATCGGCAGCAACGACAGCACCTTGCTACAGGCTTACCCGGAACGCGGGCCGCAGCTCGTTGGTATCGATCCCTCCGGCCCGAAGTTCGCGCGCTACTATCCGCCGGGCGTCACGCTCATCCCCGACTTCTTTCGAGCCGATCTCGTCAAGGAGCTTTTTCCGGGCCGTCGCGCGAAAGTGGTGACCTCGATCGCGATGTTCTACGATCTCGAACGGCCGATGGATTTCGTGCGTGACATCGTCAAGATTCTGGATGACGAAGGCGTCTGGGTTTTCGAGCAAAGCTACCTCCCCTTCATGCTCAAGACCCACTCTTACGACACCGTCTGCCACGAGCACCTCGAGTACTACGCGCTCAAGCAGATCAAGCACCTGACCGATCACGCGGGACTCAGGATCATCGGCGTCGAATTCAACGACGTGAATGGAGGAAGCTTTTCCGTGACGGCAGCCCGCGCCGCGTCGTCGTATCCCGCCGCGGATCTGACCGTCGGGCTCACCCTTGAGGAAGAGGAGGGTCTTGGCTTATACGACACCCGCTCCTATGCCGCCTTTGCCGGGCGCATCCGCTCCCACCGCCAGAGCCTGCTTGCGCTGCTCGACGAGCTGCAGAATTCGGGCAAGCGGGTGCTCGGATACGGTGCTTCGACCAAGGGCAACGTCCTTCTGCAGTACTGCGGAATCACGGCGGAGCGGCTGCCGTTCATTGCTGAAGTCAACCAGGACAAGTTCGGCGCCTACACGCCCGGTTCGAAGATCCCGATCATTTCGGAAGAGGAAGCGAGAGCGATGCGGCCTGACTATTTCCTGGTGCTCCCGTGGCACTTTAGGGCCGGGATCCTGCAAAGAGAGCAGAAGTTCCTGCAGTCCGGCGGCAAATTCATTTTCCCTCTGCCGAAGATTGAGGTCGTTTCCGGAGACGGCGTCGAGACGCTCTGGGCTTCGGATTAACGACTGCCGCCGGCGCCCCGTTTGAGCAAACTGCGATCAAATGTCTTTGCCAACCTCCTGGGACAGGGGTGGGCGGCGCTGCTGCAGCTCGCTTTTGTCCCTGTGTACATCAGGCTTATCGGCATCGAGGCGTACGGCCTCATCGGCTTCTACGTGACACTGATGACGACGATCCAGGTTTTCGACTTGGGCCTGGGACAGACGATGACTCGCGAATTCGCGCGTCTGGCCGCCGGCCCCGATAGGCTTCGCGATTCCCGAGACTTGTTGAAAACTGTCGGCCTTGTCTACTGGGGGATGTCTGCTCTCATCGCAGCCATCGTTCTGCTCGCCGCACCTTTTCTGGCAGGTCACGTGATCAAAGCACAGACCCTGTCCCATGAGACGACACGCCATGCCATCATGTTGATGGCAATCATCATCCCGATGCAATGGGCGATAAACCTGCGCTTTGGCGCACTGATGGGGCTGGAGCTACAGGTTCTGGTCAATGTGCTGCGGATCGTCATGGCGACAATCGCAGCGGTTGGCGGCGTTCTCGTGCTGTGGCTTGTCTCGGCTACCATCACAGCATTTTTTTGGTGGCAGGTCTTGGTGTCGCTGGCCAATTTCACTGCGGTTGCCGTTCTTCTGAGTCGTACGCTGCCGCCCGCGTCGCGCAGGCCCAGATTCAATATCGCTATTCTGCGGAAGATCGGACAGTTTGCAGCAGGGATGTCGGGCATCAGCATCGCCAGCATCATCTTGACCCAGCTTGACAAGTGGGTACTGATCAACCTCCTGCCGCTCGATAATTTTGGCTACTACATGCTCGCATGTGTAGTGGCAAACTCGCTGTACATTTTCATAACACCGCTCTTCAGCGGCTTGTTTCCGAGGTTTTCCGCCATGAGCGCGCAAGACCACGATGATCATCTCAGGAAGCTTTATCATCTCGGCACGCAGGTGATGGCGACCGCCGTTATTCCGGCTGCCATCGTGTTGAGCCTGTTCTCGTATCAGGTGCTTGCCCTGTGGACGCGGAATCCCGAAGTGGCGGTGGCCGCGGCGCCGCTGGTCAGCATCCTGGTGTGGGGAACCGCTCTCAACGGCTTAATGAATATCCCGTATGCACTGCAACTGTCATACGGGTGGACCAGCCTCGCCTTGAGGATCGTCCTAGTAAAACTGGTCATTATGGTCCCGGCCATTATCATCCTGACGGTTAAACTGGATGTGATTGGAGCGGCGATTGCATGGCTATCGGTGAATGTTCTTTATGTATTGATCGGCGTTCCGCTTACTCATAGCAGGCTGCTTAAGGGCGAGGCCGTAGCGTGGTTCGCAAAAGATGTGCTTCCGGCGGCGGCGGCGGCGCTGCTCGCCGGGGGCATCACCTACGCGGCCTATCCGGCGGGCGCAAGCGCCGCCGTTTCTCTGGTTTTTCTCGCGTGCGCGCTGACGGTCTCAATGTTGGCAGCGGGATTGGTCGGTCGTGAAACGAGGCCCTTGATTGCTGCACAGGTAAGGAAATGGGGCTTATTGCCGCGGGGGTCGTGAAGGGGCGGGCGCAAATTGTCCGCCCGCCTCCCGGCCCCGGTCGTATTGGAGGTGGAATGACGCTGGACGTACTGTACCGAAAGCAGCAAATCGGCGCGGCGCGACGTACGTTACGCGCGCGGCGCCTGTCTTGTGCGACGCCCGGCTGGAAGACGCTTCTGCAACGCTATCGCATGCTGCCCGGCATCCGGATCGGGGATCGCGTGAAGAGTTGGGACGTCCTGAAGACCGTGGGATTTATCGAGTCGCACGTCGCGAAGGACAAGCCGGTGCTCGACATCGGCGCTTATGCTTCGGAGGTCCCGCTCATCCTTCACCGGTTGGGGTACCGGCGGGTGGCGGGGATTGACCTCAATCCGGACATCGTGAAGATGCCGTTCGCCGGAGCCATCGACTACCGGGTGGGCGATTTCCTGCACGCGCCGTTCCCGGACCGGTCCTTTGCGGCGGTCACGGCGATCTCGGTCATTGAGCACGGATTCAACGGCGAAGCGCTCGCCGCGGAGGTGACGCGGCTGCTGAAGCCCGGCGGTTTCTTCATCGCGTCCTTCGACTACTGGCCGGAGAAGATCTCAACCGACGGGCAGGACATATTCGGGATGAGCTGGACCATCTTTTCGAAGCCGGAGGTCGAGCAATTCATCGCCCTGGCGAAGAGCAAGGGCCTCGTGCTGTATGGTCCAATGGACTTCAGCGCGGGCGGGAAGCCTATCTCCTGCTTCGGGCGCGACTATACATTCGCGTGGCTGGTGCTGAAAAAGCAGTAATGAGTGAGTGGGTGATTAGGCGATTAATGGATTAAGGTCGTGCTGAAGATCTCGTTAGTTGCTGGATTGCTCAATCACTCAGTCACTCAATCGCTGAATCACTGAAATATGAGGGTCCTCCTCGTCTCCGGCACCTTTCCGCCAATGCGCTGCGGCGTTGGTGCTTATACCGCAGCCCTAGCTAAGGCTCTTGCGCGAATCGAAGGCTTGAATGTCGGCGTGCTGACCAGCGAAGAAGCGAATCCCCATCCAGAATGTGGCGTCGAGGTGCTGACGCTCAAGTGCGATTGGGGCTGGCGAGACCTGCCCAGGCTTTTGCGCGCTGTACGTGACTGGCTTCCGGATCTGGTTCATGTCCAGTACCCGACGCAGGCGTACGGTAACAAGTCAGCACCTTGGATATTGCCAGCCGTACTCCGCATGGCGAGGATACCTACTGTGCAGACATGGCATGAATTCATGCCACGGCCGCCGTGGTTGCGCATGGTCATCGCCCTGGCTGCGTCCCGAGTCATTGTGGTGCGGCCCAATTATGAGTCACGCCAGCCCCTTTGGTTCCTGAAAATGCTCGGAGGGACCCGACTGGATTACATTCCCAACGCCTCTCCAATTGATTTGCCAGAACTGGGCGATCAAGAGCGGCTGCGCGTCAGGGCGCGCTACGCGCCGCTCGACAAGAAGCTTGTCGTCTACTTTGGATTCATTTATCCGCATAAAGGTGTGGAGCAAATGTTCGAGATTGCGGATCCCGGTCGGGACCAGTTGATCATCGCGGGGCACATCGATCCCTCGACGAACTCCTATCACCGTGAATTAGCCGCCTTAGCCGGGTCGCCTGTGTGGCGCGGCGCGTCCACTCTGGCAGGTTTTCTGGCCGATCAGGAAGCGTGGGCCTTACTGGCTAGCGCCGACGCCGTTGTGTTCCCGTTCCGTGACGGCATGGGGCCGTGGAACACGTCGGTGGCGGGGGTGCGGGCGCTGGGCACCTTCGTAATAGTGACCTCTAAAGAACGAAGAGGCTATGAACCGGAAACAAACACATATTTCTCCGTGCCGAACGACATCACAGGCATGCGTGCTGCGTTGCGTGAGCACGCGGGGCGGCGTATTCCGGTCGCACGTGGCAAGTTGTCAGAACAGTGGAGGCAGATTGCCGAGGCGCACCACACGATCTATCGCAATCTGCTCGGTGCTTGGAGCAGCACATGACGCCCGTCCGCCTTTCGATTTGTATTCCTACCTATAACTTCGGCAAGTTCATCGGCGACGCCATCAAAAGCGTCCAGGGGCAATACGTTGCGAGCACGGACATTGTGATACTGGACGGTGGGTCAACAGACGGCACCCGGGAGGTCGTCGAAAGCTACCAGGCCAAATGCCCGTATATCCAATACCATTTCCAGTCCTTTAAAGGGGGCATCGACGCCGACCTCGCGCGATCTGTGGAACTGGCGCAGGGTGATTATTGTTGGCTCCTCTCGGCCGACGACGCATTGGTTGACGGCGCGCTGGAGCGCATCCATCGGGAACTCGACACAGGCTGCGATGTTTACCTATGCAATCGCGTTCTATGCGACATCTCGCTGAAACCGGAACGATCTCAATCGTGGTTAAGGGGGGAATCTCCGGATTTCGAGATGAATCTCGGCGATGATGCCGCCCTGTTCAGGCACTTCGGGCGGGCGGTGTCGGTCGGCGCCCTTTTCAGTTACATGAGCACGATAATTTTCAAGCGCAGCAGTTGGGCGCTCACAGAACAGGCGCCGGAGATGATGGGAACGAACTACTCGCACGTGCATCGCCTGTTTTCAATGCGCGGCTTTAACGGAAGGATGAAATATCTGGCCGCTCCCCTCGTTTTATGCCGCAGCGGCAACGACAGTTTCATGGGTCTTGGCGTCACAGGCCGTTACCTCATCGACATGCGCGGATTTGATGTGGCCGCTCATATGATTTTCCCCCACGACGCGCGGCTGAGATCAAAGTTCAAGGACGTGGTCAATCGCGAGCACCGCTGGACGAACTGGGTATGGCTGCGGTCTGTTATCAAAGACGAAGCCGAGTGGGCCAAGGTCCTGCATGAATTAAAGAGCTATGGCTACGGAACATTGACGATTTTCGCAATTGAAAGGTTCGCGAAGTCGCCTCTTTACGCTTTCTTGCACGCATTGCGCAAGCTGACTTCGAGAATCTTGTCGTGGATGAATCGCGAAAGACTAGAATGAAACTCGCCATAAATCACATATCGCTCATCGCCGGCTGCTAATGGCAAATAGGGAAGAGGGAACGAGAAATAGGAAATTGGTAAATCGTGAATCGTGCGTTTCCTGCATTGGCATTCACCATTCACGGGCATTGTCCGTTCACTGATCACCATTCGTTAGAATTAACATGCGCGTCGCGATCAACGCCTGGTGCCTGATGTCACCCCACACCGGCGTCGCTTCCTACACCAGAAACTTGGTTTTGGCTTTAAACGAGCTGGGTGGCGCCGAGACGCTGCTGTTCTACGGCTTCTCCTGGTCGCGGGCGCTCCGCGATGCGCCGGTTCCAGGCATTGATTCTGTGAGAGCCGTGGCGAAACGGCTGCTGCCCAATCCCTACGCGCTGAACCGCGCCCTGCAGCAGATCGGGTTTTCCCTTGGCAGGAACAGGCTCAAGCCAGAGCTTTACCATGAGCCCAGTTTCCTGCCGCTCCGTTTTCCGGGACCGATCGTGGTGACCGTACACGACCTTTCTCCCATACGTTATCCGGAGACGCATCCGGAGAGCCGGGTGCGGGCGATCAGGAAGTATCTGCCGGCGGCGGTCGAGCAGGCGGCGCAGATCATCGTGGACTCGGACTTCATTAAAAAAGAGGTGGTGGATTACTTCAGGATTGACGCCGCTAAGGTCCACGCGATTCATCTTGGAGTGGGAAAAGCCTACGCGCCAAGGCGCAACGACGAGATCGCGCCGGTCCTTGCCCGCTACGAATTGACGACAAGGGGTTACATCTTTGCAGTGGGCACGCTGGAGCCCCGCAAGAATTTGATGCAGGCGATTAATGCGCACGCCGAGCTTCCGGAGCGCGTCAGGCGAAGCACACCCCTCGTCATCGCCGGAATGAAAGGCTGGCTCGCGCGCGAGCTGGAAGCCAGAATTCGCGTCGCCGAGGAACGTGGAGAGGTGCGCTGGCTGGGTTACGTCCCGCCAGGTGCGCTGCCTGCGCTTTACTCGGGCGCGCGGCTGTTCGTTTACCCGTCGATCTACGAGGGTTTCGGCCTTCCCGTGCTCGAAGCGATGGCGAGCGGC
>JACQOK010000120.1 GCA_016202565.1 Betaproteobacteria bacterium
CCAAGGACGTGCTGGACACGCTCACCCCGCGCGAAGCGAAGGTGCTGCGCATGCGCTTCGGCATCGAGATGAACACCGACCACACGCTCGAAGAAGTCGGCAAGCAGTTCGACGTCACGCGCGAGCGCATCCGCCAGATCGAAGCGAAGGCGCTGCGGAAACTGCGCCACCCGTCGCGCTCCGAGCGGCTGCGCAGCTTCCTCGACACCGAAAGCTAAGCCGAGACCCACAGGGAACGCCCTCTTCCGCCCGCTTGGCCCCGGGAGAGGGTGTCGCTTTCTGGTGGTTTTCGCTTGAACCGGACGAGCTTGATCTGGATCAAGCGCCGTTCCTGAGCTTGTCCGCAAAGTATGGGTGCTGGCTGAAAAAGGGGACGCCCGCCTGGCACGCGCAGCCTTTCTGATTCGAATCGCCAAGCTCGACGCATGACCATACGAAATCTCGAATTTCTGTTTCGCCCCAAATCCATCGCCGTGATCGGCGCGTCCGACCGCGAACGCAGCGTGGGCGCCACCGTTACGCGCAATCTCCTCAGCGCGGGATTCGCCGGTCCGGTCTATCTGGTCAATCCCCGCGTTGATCATGTCGCCGGGTACCCTGCATTCCGCGATGTGGCCGCGCTGCCGCGGGCGCCCGATCTGGCGGTGATCGCCACGCCGCCGCGAACCGTGCCGGCCATCATCGGCGAGCTCGGGGCGCGCGGGACCCGCGCGGCGGTGGTGCTCACCGCGGGACTGGGCGCTGAACGCGATGCCGAAGGCCGCACGCTCTCGCAGGCGATGCTCGATGCCGCGCGTGCGCACCTGCTGCGCATACTCGGGCCCAACTGCGTCGGACTGCTGGTCCCGGGGCTGGGAATCAACGCGAGTTTTGCTCATACCGCCGCGGTGCCGGGTAACCTCGCATTCGTTTCGCAGTCGGGCGGCCTGACCACTGCCGTGCTCGACTGGGCCCGTTCGCGCGGCATCGGGTTGTCGCACTTCATTTCGCTCGGAGACGCGGCGGACGTGGACTTCGGCGACACGCTCGATTACCTGGCGAGCGAGGGCGGCACGCATGCCATCCTGCTGTACATCGAATCCGTGCGTGACGCGCGGAAATTCATGTCGGCCGCACGCGCGGCGGCGCGCAACAAGCCGGTGCTGGTGGTGAAAGCGGGACGCGCGCGGGAAGGCGCGCAGGCGGCCATGTCGCACACCGGTGCGCTGGCCGGCTCGGACGATGTGTACGATGCCGCCATCCGGCGCGCCGGCATGCTGCGGGTGAACACCGTCGCCCAGTTGTTCGACGCGGTGCAAACGCTCGCCCGCGCGACCGCGGTAAAGGGAGAGCGGCTGGCGATCATGACCAACGGCGGCGGCCCGGGCGTCATGGCGACTGACGCGCTGATACACGGCGGAGGAAAGCTCGCTTCCCTCTCCCGGCAGACGCTGGAGCGGCTTGACAGCCTGCTGCCGTCCACTTGGTCGCACGGCAACCCGGTGGACATCATCGGCGATGCGCCCATCGAGCGTTACGTGTCCACATTGAGGACGCTCATGGAGGAGCCGGAGGCCGATGCGATCCTCTTCATGCACGTGCCGACCGCGATCGTGCCGGCCGCCGATATCGCCCGGGCCTGCGCGCCGGTGGCAAGGAAGGGCCGCGTGCTCGCGTGCTGGCTCGGCGGAGACGCCCTTAACGAGGCGCGACGCATCTTTGCCGACGCGGGCATTCCCGTTTACCGCACGCCCGAGGAAGCGGTGACCGCGTTCATGCAACTTGCGAACTATCGGCGCAACCAGCAGGCATTGATGGAGACCCCCCCGTCCGTGCCGGTGGACTTTGCGCCGGAGCGGGAGAAGGCACGAAACATCGTGCACGCTGCCCTGCAAGAGAGCCGCGAAGTGCTGAGCGAGCCGGAGGCGAAAGCCATGCTCGCTGCCTACGGCATTCCGGTCGTTCGTACCACCATCGCCACCGATGCCAACGACGCTGCCCGGGTTGCAGAAGAGATCGGCTTTCCCGTCGCGTTGAAGATCCTCTCGCCGCAGGTCACGCATAAGTCGGACGTGGGGGGCGTCGTGCTCGACCTCCAGAACGCAGCCGAGGTGAAGAACGCCGCCGCGGCGATGGAACGCCGGCTGCGCGAGGCTGCGCCGGGCGCGACACTGGCCGGCTTCAGCGTGCAGGAAATGATCCGCCGGCCGCGCGCGCCCGAACTGATCGTCGGTGCCACCGTCGATCCCATATTCGGCCCCGTGATCCTCTTTGGGCACGGCGGGGTCGCAGTGGAAGTGATCGGAGACCGGGCGGTCGCGCTGCCGCCGCTCAATATCGCGCTCGCCCGCGAACTCGTGTCCCGCACGCGCATCTCGCGCCTGCTCGACGGCTACCGCGACCGGCCGCCGGCGGATCGGCAGGCGTTATACCTGGTGCTGACCCAGGTCTCGCAGCTCATCGTCGATTTTGCCGAAGTGGCCGAGCTCGACATCAACCCGCTGCTCGTCGACGACAAGGGCGCGATTGCGCTCGATGCGCGCATTCGCGTGGTCCGGACCCGGGCGTCCGCCACGGAACGGCTCGCGATCCGCCCCTATCCGCAGGAGCTCGAGGAGCGGGTGAGGCTTCTCGACCGCGAGGTGCTGCTCCGCCCGATCCGCCCCGAGGACGAAACGCTGCACGGGGAATTCCTGGAGCGCGTCGAACAGGAAGATCTGCAGCTGCGGTTCTTTCATGCGGTCCGCCACTTTCCGCATGCGGAACTCGCACGGTTCACACAGATCGACTACGACCGGGAAATGGCGTTCATCGCGGTTTGTCCCGCCGACGGACAAGCCGCGGAAACGCTGGGCGTCGTGCGCGCGATATCGGATCCCGACGGCGGCCGCGCGGAGTATGCGATCCTTGTGCGTTCCGATGTGAAGGGCAAAGGCCTGGGCGCTGCGCTCATGCGGAAGATCATCCGCTACTGCCGGGAACGCGGCATCCGCGAAGTGGTGGGCGAGGTGCTGGCAGTGAATCAGCGCATGCTGGCGCTATGCCGTGAACTGGGGTTCGAAATGACCGCGGGCGACGATCCTCAGGTGGTGCGTGTGCGTCTCGAGTTGGTGCGTCTCGAGTTGGGGTCGGACTCGCGCGGGCGTCAGATTCCGGAAAGACGGGTCGGGTAGGGCCGCACCGGGCACTGCGCTCGAGGCATCGGAAGTTCTATAAATTTACCGGCCAAGATCGTAAAATCACGCGCTCGGGTCTGTAGCTCAGCCGGTTAGAGCAGGGGACTCATAATCCCTTGGTCGTTGGTTCGAATCCAACCAGACCCACCCCGATTAAGCAGCGCCGGAAATAACGAATATGCGAAGAACTGGACCAGCCGCATTACGTGTCGCGCCTCGCAAGGTGGCAAACGCGGCACGCATGTCCTAGGCTTCAATGATGTCGTAGCCGAGTACTTCGGCGCATCGGACGAGCAACGGACGAGCCGTCTCCGCGTGCGCAGGGGAGGGATAATCGAAGTACAACGGTTCTCCAGGGATCACCGCGGCACTCAGGCATGCCAATTCTGAACCCGGATTCGAGCCGCGCCACCACTACGCGCGGAGCAAGATAGCGCTCACCATCTCGAACGCATAAGCGATGTGCCATGTCCGGTCATCGGCATCTTGTTGTTGCGCGCGCGCTAACCTTTGGTCTGTGCTCTGACAAGCCGATGAGAAAGCTCCAAGGCCAGGTGGCGCCAGAGATCAGGATGAGTTTTCGCCACTTCGAAAAATCTCGCTTGGGTCAGGTATGCCGCGACGACCGTGTCCATCGCAACGACCGTGGCCGAGCGCCCCTTAAACGGTTCCAACATGCCGATTTCTCCCACGTGCATTCCGGCGTTAACGATGGCGACCTCCTGCTGGTCCACGCGAATGGAAACCTTGCCGGAAAGGATAAGACACAGATCGCCTCCCCTTTCTCCCTGATTGAAAATTGCTTCGCCTTCATAATATTCGGTCAACTGCATTACCGACGCGATTTTTTCGGCGATCTCTGTGCTTCCATCGACCAGGAACTGGCGGCGCAGCGCGTCCATGAGGGCAGGACGGCCGTTTTTTCCCTGAAATCTTTCAAGCATGCGATCTTCTCCCTGTTATCAATGACCGTTATTGTTGCTCTGGGAAATCTTCCTGCCACCGACAAGAAGTTTGCAGAGCGAGCGCTGTCGGAAAGGGAAAACGCGACGGAGAAAGCAGCGGCTTTTCTCAGCGAGGAGAAAGCCAGTGGACTACGAAGGGAAAGTGGTCGGGCAACTGAAGAGATACCGGAAGCCAAACAACTCGCCCTCGGCAATCTCTCGGTCATGGAGCGCCAGGCTCTTTAGACCAGTGACTTTGCGTCCCCGCCTTTCGGTCGGGTTTGCCCTTTTCGAAGCTTCAGTAAACTGCGCGCTGGCGCAAGTTCACTTGGCCGCCACCGTATCCCCAAGTTTCTGATATATACATGTCATATTTCACAGTCCTGGCCTTCTGCTGACGAGCGGCTAGCCTAGGACGACGGACGGCACTCATTTTTCACGCGAGCGCGCAGCCGGTTACTTTCTGTAGTCGGTTTTCTTGAGTGTTTCGGGGTATGCCCAAGAGGTCTCGTTCGGCGAATTGAAATCGAACGGGACCACTGTGCTAACCTTCGTCGAGTCCTTGAACAGGTTATCGAGTCACCCGCGAGTTTCGTGGCTACCGCATGCTGGAGGGCGTTCGGGCAAGCCGCCTGCCGATATCGATGCCCTGGTAGACTGCATCGTGCGCTGCTCCTGGTTCGCGCACGACCACGGTCGCTGCATCGGCGAACTCGACGTAAACCCGCTCACCGTCATGGAGCGAGGCGGACGCGTGGTTGATGCGCTTCTCGTTCGTGATGGCGCCAGACCTGAGTAGCAGCGTTTCTTCGGAGGAGAATTCATGTCGGTATTCAGACATTACGCAGGTGCCATTGCAACTTCCTTTCTGCTCATCTCGCCGCTGACCACGGACGCGATGGCGCAGGCTTATCCCGCAAAGCCAGTGCGCATGGTGCTGCCGTTTCCCGCCGGGGCGCCCAGCGACATCGTCGGACGCGCGATCGGCCAGAAGCTGTCGGAGCAAGTGGGGCAGAACTTCATCCCGGACAACCGCGCGGGCGCTGGTGGCAACCTCGCGCTGGGCATGATTGCCAGTGCCGCACCGGATGGCTACACGGTTGTGGTTACTTCGCCGACGATTGCCATCAGTCCTTCGCTGTATTCGAAGCTGAGCTACAACGCGTTCAAGGATCTTGCGCCGGTCGCGCGGCTTGCCACCATCGAGAACGTGCTGGTCGTTCATCCGTCGGTTCCCGCGAAAACCCTGAAGCAGTTCGTCGCCCTGGCGCGTTCACGCCCCGGCGTGCTGAACTACGGCTCCGGCGGTGCGGGCACGACGAACCACCTCGCCAACGAGCTGCTGAAGCACCTCGAGAAAATCAACATGGTGCACGTCCCCTACAAGGGGGCGACGCTGGCGACGGTAGCAGCGATCAGCGGCGAGGTGGACGAGGTGATCGTGTCTGTGGCCTCGGCGCTGTCGCTGATCAAGCAGGGCAAGGTGCGCCCGCTGGCGGTGCTATCGGAGAAGCGGGTGGCGACGCTGCCCAACGTGCCGACGTCAAAGGAGGCGGGCGTCGACGGCTTCCAGATGTCGATCTGGTACGGCATGTTCGCACCGGCGGGAACGCCGCGCGAGATCATTGCGCGCCTCAACCAGGAGGTGTTCAAGGCGCTGGAATCCAAGGAAATGCAGCAGCGCATGGCTGCGATGAGCATCAATCCGTGGCCGGGCACGCCAGAGCAGATGGAAGAATTGCTGCGGACGGAGACGGCGCGCTATGCCGCCATCATCAAGAGCGCCGGTTTGCGCCCCCAATAACACGAGGCAGACATCAATGCAGACTCAGACGGCGGGCAATCGCCTGCTCGATGCGGATCGTCCCGACACCGTACGACTCATGCCCGAAGAAGCGACGGCGCTTGGTCAGCAAGCGCTGGAAAGGGTTGGCTACAGCGGCGAGGATGCTCGCATCATCGTTGACCAGTTGGTCGACAACTCGTTATGCGGATACCGCTTTGCCGGGCTGCCGCGGATACTCGCGATTGCCGGCGACGAGAAGACCCGGCGCGACCGAACGCCCGTGCGCATCGTGCGCGAGACGCCGGTGTCGGCGCTGCTCGACGGCGGAAACAATGTGGGCTACATCGCCGCCTACCGGGCGGCCGAGGTGGCAATCAGGAAGGCGCGCACGTCCGGCATGGCTTCCGTGGGGGCCTACAACAGCTATTACAGTGGCCGCAACGCGTACTTCGTCGAGAAAATTGTGCGCGCGGGCCTTGTTGCGTTCCATGCCTCGAGCGCGTACCCGCGGGTGCTGCCGCCGGGGGCGGCCCGCCCCATGCTGGGGACCAACCCGATCTGTTTCGGTTTTCCGTCCGATGACGGTCCGGTAATTTTCGACATGGGCACGGCCTCCTTCATGTGGGGCGAGGTGATGCTGCATGCGCACCTTAAGAAGCCCTTGCCAGAGGGTGTCGGCTTCGATGAGCACGGCCAGCCCTCGCGCGATGCGGCGGAGGTGCTCAAGGGCGGCGTGGCGCCGTTCGGCGGCCACAAGGGTTACGGGCTGTCATTCGCGATCCAGGCGCTGGGCATACTGGCCGGCGCGGGGCTCGCCAAAGGGCAGGTGCGCGATTACGGTTTTCTGTTCTGGGCGGTGGACCCGGATGTGATGCTGCCGGGCGGCGAGTTCAAACGCCAGATGTCGGAGTATGTGCGCCAGATCAAGGAGACGCCCCGGCAGCCGGGCGTCGACGAGATTCGCATCCCATCGGAACGCGCGATGCGTGAGCGCGAGCGCCGCCGCAGGGAGGGTATCGTG
The DNA here is from genome assembly GCA_016202565.1 of Betaproteobacteria bacterium. Classification (GTDB taxonomy): domain Bacteria; phylum Pseudomonadota; class Gammaproteobacteria; order Burkholderiales; family SG8-41; genus DSOT01. The sequence continues at coordinate 6,907 of JACQOK010000120.1, forward strand.
GTCGACCGCAAAGTGGTGGATTCGCTGCGGGTGCTGTAAGCGCACGAAGCCAGAAAGCACACCGCCGCACGTCTTTCCCTCGCACTGCCGGCGTGTCGGAGTTGATCCAGATCAAAAACCGTCTCTTTTTTTCGGAGCATGCTGTCATGGACGGCGCAGTATATGCGTCACCGCCCCCAAGCAAGCCAATGGCGCGGGGCAACGCGGGGCGTCCTGGTCGTAGCTGACCGGTGGGCAAGTGCGCCGGAAAAGGAGAGAGGCATGTTGAATATCACGAAGATGGTTATTGCGTTGGGGCTTATGGCAGGCGTTTGCGCTACTGCGCTCGCGCAGGAGGTGACTTACCGAAAAGACATCCGTCCGCTATGGCAGGATAAGTGCTCAGGGTGTCATGGCCCAAGCGCGCCGTATCTCGGCGAGTTCATGGAGAACGAGAAGAAATTCACGCAGCAATTGAAAGGGCCCAGAATGGACACCTATGCCGATTTGATATTTTTCGTCGGCTGGCCGGACACCGGCGCGATCATGCGGAGGCTGAATGACGGCGCGAAAGGCGGCAAGCCCGGGAACATGTATCAGTACCTGGGAGCGTCGGAGGAGGAGCGGCAAAAGAATCTGAAGCTGTTCAAGGACTGGATCGGACCCGGCGCCTGGATACAAAAGCGCTGGAAGGCGAGGGGCGAGGTGCCCGGGGTGACCAAGGAAGAACTGGACGCGATGCGGGTGAAGTACTGAGAGGCGACCCGCCGGCGGTTCTTCGGGTAAAAAAACAGATCTGTTTGCGCGCATCAACTTATGCGATAAGCACGCGGATGTGCCCATTCTGGAGAACGTGATGTAACCCGTGGGCTCGCTGCTCGGTAGGGAGGAGGCGCAGTGCCATGAAATGTTTCGTTACAGCGTTCGGCTGCGTTGCGTTGCTGCCAACCCTCGCTTGCGCTTTCCAGCCGCTGGTGACCGACGACACCGGCACGCAAGGCGCGGGCGGCAACCAAGTCGAAGCCGCCTACAACCGCACGGTGGACAAGGCGCCCGGCGAGCGGAGCGTCACGCATGAAGTGCCGTTGGTGTTCACGCGCGGGATCACCGATGCGCTCGATCTTTTCGTCGGCATCGCCCACCAAAGATTCGTGCCGGACGCGCCGGCGACGACCGAGCGCGGCTGGGGCAATACCGCGTTCGGTGCCAAGTGGCGTTTCTACGAGAACGAAGCGCGGAAGTTGAGCTTTGCCCTCAAGCCGGAAGTCCAGATTCCAGTCTCGAGAGCGAAAGAGGCTCGGGGCCTGGGCACAGCACGTGCATCTTATGGTGCGGGCTTGCTGATGACGCAGGAGGTTGGTTTCGGCGCCGTCCACGCCAATGCCGCGGTTGAGCGGGTCAACTACGCCGACGACGCACTCAACGCGGGGGAGCGGCGCACGCTCTACCGGTTGTCGGTGGCACCGGTATGGGATGTCGCGGAGGGCTGGAAGCTCGCGCTCGATGCAGGACTGATCACTAATCCCGACCCGACCGCCAGGGCACGTCTGGGTTACGTCGAGCTCGGCGCGATCTATGCGCCCACCGAGGATCTCGACATCGCCCTCGGCATCATACGCAACTTCAGAGACGGCAGCGCCACCACGACGCAGGCGACGATCGGACTGACCTGGCGATTTCGATAGGGTTCCAGTATCAAGCCTCGTGCAAATGGGGTGACAACGCATTTGCACCACGAATCTCCCCTCGCCCTCCGGGAGAGGGGTCGGGGGTGAGGGCTGAGCGGAGTCAACGTTTTTACACCGCTCAGTAGCCGCAGCTTCAGATAAACTGTCGCTGCCATGCGTTTTTTCGCCTTCCTCGAATATACGGCTGTCATCATCGGCGTCATCGGCATGATCGCCAGCAAGTTTTTCTATTTGCCCAAGGGGTTTCATCTCGGTTTGTTCCTGGTCGGCGCCGGCTTCGCTCTGGGCGGGCTGGAATCGCTCTTCACACGGCGGATGAGTTTTCGCTTTGCGAGCCATGCGGGTGAAGGCTATGCCGGTGCGCCGGCGCTGATCTGGGCCGGGATGGCGTTGCTGATCGGTGCGGCCTTCATCGCCTCGGCCTACCTCATGGAGGAAGGCTTGTGGCGGACGACGGTCAATGGGCTGATGCGCCGTCCAGCGCCGCTATTGGCGGCGGGCGGACTGATCGCGGCGGGCGCCGGCGCGCTGCTCATGGTCAATCCGCGCCGGCACGGGATTTGGTGGACGCTCTTCGTGCGGGTTCCGAAAACGCTGCTGGGCCTGCTTCTGATCGCTGCCGGTGTCGCCGCTGTCGGCCTCGGCGTGTGGGAATGGTTCGAGCCGCAGGCGTTCGACCGTTTCTCGAAGAAGGCGTGGGAGCAGTTCGACCTGCGGGCGATCGAGCGGTTGTGGCGGAGTCTGTTCGGTCTTCGCGCCTAAAGACTGAGAATCCGGCAGCTGCCCCCTCACCCTGCGCTCTCCCCCGAAATCGGCCGCATCTCTCCGAAGCGTTCGGCGGTGCGACGCGCTTCGTGCGGCCGTGTCCCGAGCAGGAGCGCCTCAGCGGCGCGCCGGCCAACGTGTTCGCGCGGCCCACCGTATGGGTCGAGGCGCCGGTGCGAAACGGGAACGGGGAGGTCATCACGCGGATGCGCCGCCCATCGGAGCTCGCTCCGGGCATTCCCAGGCGGCTCGATGATCTCATCCTTCGCTGCCTCGCCAAGGAGCGGACGGAGCGCCCGCATGACGTGCTGGTGGTGATGGCGCTGGCGCAAAGCCGTGGAAGAGGCCATTCCCGTGAAAACTTGTCCTCGAATGCTTTAATCGGGGACGGGAACGACGTTTTTTGAGATAGTTTCTGGACCCTCGCGGCTCCCTTCGGATGTGCCGAATTCCGGGATGGCTCTACCGCTTCACTTGCGCGAGGCCGCGCCGCCGTCGACGGTCACCACGGTGCCGCTCATGTAGGAGGCGCGGTCGGACGCAAGAAAGACGACCACGTTCGCGACTTCCTCCACCGTGGCGGGGCGCCCGAACGGGAAGCCTTTCGTCAACTCGCGCCAGCGTTCCGGATCGCCGAACTGCTGCTGGGCCTGGTTGCGCCAGCGCGTGACCCCGCGGTCGGTTGCAGTCGCAGTCGGATTGAGGCCGAGCACGCGCACGCCGAAGTTCGGGCTTTCGGCGCCCAGCGCCCGCGACATCGTCATCAACGCAGAGTTGGCCATGCTGCCGGCGACGTAGCCCGCGGTCGGACGCTCCCCGGCGGTGCCGATCACGTTGATGATGACGCCGCGCTTGCGCTCGCACATGTCGCGGTAAATCTCGCGCGTGAGATTGACGAACCCGAACACTTTGAGGTCCCACGCCTGACGCCACGTCTTGTCATCGAGACCGGTGATGGTGCCCTGGGGAATGGCGCCCGCATTATTGACGAGAATATCGACCGCGGCACACTCGCGCCCGAGTTTGGCGGCGTTTTCCGCGGACGACAGATCCACGGCATGACACGTGACGTTCACCGCATGCGCGGCCGTGATTTTCTTGCGCGCGGCTTCCAGGTCCGCGGCGCTGCGCGCGGCAAGATGCAGGTTGCAGCCCTCGGCCGCGAGCAGTTGGGCGACACCGAAGCCGATGCCGCGCGAGGCGCCAGTGACGAGCGCGGTGCGTCCCTTGAGTTGAAGATCCATCCGTGCTTACTCCCTCGTGGTTGGTGAAATGCCCGGAAATTCGTTGACGGGCTTGAGCGGCCATCCGCGGTGGTGATTCTAGCCCGCCGCAGAGTGTCGGGAAAGTGCGACTGCGAAGTGCTACCATTGCCGGCGGCATCCCGACGAACGCAACTATCGAGCGAGTCCGGATTGTCATCCGGTTTCGTAAACATCAATAGGAGGCTCAACATGGCAAGCGAATTGTTCAACAAGGGTCTGGAAGTGCGCAGCGCGGTGCTGGGCAAGGAATACGTGCAGAAATCCATCGCCGGCGCCGACGATTTTTCGATGGCGATTCAGGAGTACGCCACCGAAGCCTGCTGGGGGATGATCTGGACGCGCCCCGGGTTGCCGCGCAAGACGCGCAGCCTCATCAACATCGCGATGATCACGGCGCTCAATCGTCCGCACGAGTTGAAGCTCCATATCAAGGCGTCGTTCAACAACGGCGTGACGAAGGAAGAGATCAAGGAAGTCCTGCTGCAGGCGGCGTGCTACTGCGGCGTGCCGGCCGGGGTGGATTCCTTCCGCATCGCGCGCGAAGCGTTCGCCGAGCTCGAAGCCGGGAAGTAGAAGCTGTCTCAAAAATCCCCGGGACACGCTCACCCCTCGACTTCGTCACTGTTCGTCCCGAGCGTAGCCGCGCAGCGGCGAAGTCGAGGGAAGCGTACTTCGAGCCTCTCGACATCGCTCGAGACGGGCTTGTCGAGAAGGAAGTCGAGGGACAAACGGGGACTACGCTCGGGGCGAACGGCATTTTTGAGATGGCTTCTAGTCTTACTGTGTCACGAAAGTATCGTAGCCCGGAAGGAGCGAAGCGGATTCCGGGAATTCCTCTCCCGGATTTCATTTCATTCCATCCGGGCTACCTTCCCCTGCAAGTTTTATGACACAGTAGAGCTAGAAAATCTCAGGATGCCGGGAATGCAGCGACGATCTCGCCCGCCGCATCCGTGCAGTTTTCCAGGTTCGACACGACTTCAGCGAGGCGGTCGGTCTGCGCGCGCGAGGCGCCGAGGCCGAACTCGAGGCAACTGCGGAATTTCGCCATGAGTTCGCCCTCGGACATCGGTTCCTGCGGACTGCCCTTGATGGTGTCGGCGGCCGCTTCGATGGTGCGTCCGTCCTTGAGCTTGAGCCGGACCCGTGCGGGCTCGATCGCGGTCGCGTCGATCGCCGGGTCGGAGACGACCGTCGTGCGCGCGGCGAGCGCCGCCACCGCCGGCTCGGTGATGTGCGGCTGCTGGTAGCTGCGCAGGTCCACCCTGCCGTCGGCAAGCGCTCGCGCGAAACTGTAGGAGATGTTGAACTGCGCGTGCACCACCGAATCGCGTTTCACGTCGTAGGGTTCGCCCACCGTCAACCAGTTGGTGTCGCCGAGGCGGATCTCGATCGCATCAACGGCCTCGGGCCGGATGCCGTCCTCGTATAGCTTGATGCCGAGCCCGATCGCGGTGTGATTGCAGCGGCAGCAGGGGTAGGGCTTGAAGCTGTATTCCGGGATGCGCCAGGTCCTGCCGAGCCCGTCGAAGAGCAGTTCCGGCTTCACTTCGTTGCGCTCGTAGAGCGCGAACAGCCCGGCGTTGCCCTCCAGCGTGCGGCGCGTGCCGGTCAGCCCGTCGGCTGCGAGGAAAGCGCCGAGCACGGCGGCGCGCGCGGCGAAACCTGCGCCCAAGCGCTTGGAGAGCACGCCGTCGCGCATGCTTTGCGCCGAACCGCTCGCCTGGTGGAACGTGAGTCCGAGCGCGTGATTGAGCTGGTCGGGATCGAAGCGAAGCAGCCGTCCCGCCCCGAGGCTTGCGCTCAGCGTCCCGAAGATCATGGTCGGATGCCAGCCTTTCCCCAGGCTGTTGTAACACGCCAGTCCCAGGCGGGCGTGCAGTTCGGCGCTCACCGCATAGGCGAGCAGGAAATCGCGCCCCGATACCGCGCCGGCATCTTCGGCGGTGGCGAGCAACGCCGGCAACGTGACGCAGTTCGTATGCACGCGCGCCGGATCGTGCTGGTCGTCGAAATCGAGCGCGTGGCAGGCCGCGCCGTTGGCGAGCGCCGCGGTGGGCGGCGAGTAGCGGTGCTTGCCGATCAAGCCGGTGGCCGACCCGGCTTTTTCCCAGCGCGCGAGACGCCCGTTCAGTTCGCCGATGCCGGCCGCCTGCGCGGCACCGCCGATCACGCCCAGCGCATCGAGGATCAGCAGCTTGAGCGTTGCGATGACTTCCTGCGGCAGATCCTCGTAGCGCCAGCCGGAAACTGCTTCACACAGCTTGAGGCTGGTGCCTTCTGCCAGCAATTCCGATCCGCCTTGCTTCACTGGCGACACCAATTCCATTGAATCACTCCTTCGTCGGCTTTCCCGGTGTTGGGTTTCGGCGCCGGTGCCTCAACCCAACCTACGTGGAATCGCTGCTCCTTTGTCATTCGTAGGTTGGGTTAAGCGAAGCGAAACCCAACGATTGAGGTCCGTCACCGTGTTGGGTTTCACCTTCGTTCAACCCAACCTACGTCACGGCTTCTCATTTTTACGGATCCTTAACACCACTTTTCCCAGCACCTTGCGGTCGCGCACGGTGGCAAGCGCATCGCGATAGGCTTCGAGCGGGAATATCGCCATCACGTGCGGCTTGAGCTTGCCCTGCTCGTACAGTGAAAAAAGTTCGCGCTGGGCCCGCTGCACTTTTTCCGGCTCGCGGTCGCGGTAGTCGCTCGCCTGCAGCCCGATGAGCGAAATGTTCTTGACCAGCAGATAGCCGGCCTTCACTTCGGGAACGCGTCCGGCGGCGAAGCCGACGATGACGACCCGGCCGCACCAGGCGACGGTGCGCAGACTCGCATCGAACACATCGCCCCCCACCGAATCGATGACGACGTCGACGCCGCGTTTTCCCAGCGCCGCGGCAATCTGCTGGCGCAGGTTTTCCTTCAGATCGGGCACCGCGGTGAAAACGACGTGATCGGCGCCATTGGCGCGCGCAAGCGCCGCTTTGTCCTCGCTGCTCACGGCCGCGATGACGGTCGCGCCGAGCGCCTTGGCAAGCTGCACTGTGGCGAGCCCCACGCCGCCGGCGGCCCCCGTCACCAGCACCACCTCGCCGGACTTCATCGCAGCGCGCTCCACCAGCGCGAAATGCGCAGTGATATAGACCAGTCCCATCGCGGCGCCTTCGGCGAAGCTCATGCTCGCGGGCATGCGGTAGCAATTGCCAAGCGGTGCGACCGCCCGCTCGGCGTAGGCACCGTATTCGACCTGCGCCATGACGCGCTCGCCCGGCTTCAGGTTTGTTACACCTGAACCGACGGCGGCAACCGTTCCGGCGAGGTCCTTCCCTGGTACGAACGGCGTGGGCGGCAGCCGTTGGTAGCTGCCGCTGATGACGAGCAGGTCGGGGAAGTTGACGCTGGCCGCATGAACCTCGATCAGTACTTCCTCCGGCCCCGGGCGCGGCTCGGCAAAGGTCTCGAGCTTGAGGTTGTCGATGGGACCGTGTTCGTGTATGACCAGCGCGCGCACTCAGTTTCCTTTCCCTGGGCCGAGGAGGGCGTTGGCTTCGCCCAGCGCCGGATAACCCGCAACGGTTGTAGCCGGACGGAACGCGGCGGCAATCGGCACCGGCAGCGCTGCGATCTCCTTCCCGTCCGCGGCGACCTTGCGATCGAACAACCGGCGTGCGATGAGATGAGGATCGGCGAGCGCGTCCTTGATCGAAGTGACGACGCTGCAGCATACATCCTTGCCCGCAAAGAGGGTGCGCCATTCGTCGGCGGTTCGGCTGCGAATGCGATCAGCGACCGCCCGGCGCGTGGCATGCGGATCGCGTGAGTCGTCCCGTGCGTCGGCGGCAAGACCGATCGCCTCGCAGAAGTTCTGCCAGAATCTTTCCTCGAGCGGTGCGGCGGCGATGAAGCGGTCGTCGCGCGTGCGGTAGATCTGGTAGCGGGGGCTCCCGCCGGTCACCAGCGCCTCTCCCGGTTGCGGCCAGCGCTCGGCGGAGAACCCGTCGCCCAGCGCCCAGTACATGAAGGCGAACAGGTTGTCGGTCATCGCTACGTCGAGTTTGCAGCCGCGCCCGCTTTGATCGCGGCTGCGCAGCGCCAGCAAAATATTCATCACGGCAGGGTAGGTGCCGCCGCCGATGTCGGCGATCAGCGCCGGCGGCAGCACCGGCGCGCCGTCCGCACCGGCGGCGAGCGCGAGCAGGCCGGTTTCGGCAATGTAGTTCAAGTCATGCGCCGCGGTCAGGGCGCGCGGGCCGGATTGCCCATATCCGGTGATCGAGCAGTAGACGATGCGCGGATTGAGTCCGGAGATCGCTTCGTAGCCGAGACCCAGCCGGTCCATCACGCCGGGGCGGAACTGCTCGACGATCACGTCCGCGCTCTTGAGCAGCGGCGTCAACTGCGCCACCGCGTCCTGCGCCTTGAGATCGATCGCGAGCGACCGCTTGCCGCGGTTCAGGAGCGCGAAGTTCACGCTATCCGTCCCGAACTTGGGATGGTAGCTGCGCATTTCGTCGCCCGCGCCCGGCCGCTCGATCTTGATCACTTCCGCGCCCGCTTCGGCGAGCAGCAGCGTGGCGAGCGGCCCCGGGAGCAGCGTGGTGAAATCCAGAACGCGAATGCCTTCGAGTGGTTGCATGAGAAACCTATTCTAGCCGCCGATAAACGCAGATAAACGCCGATAAAAACCAAATGGAGCCAACACAAAGATCACAGAGAAAGAATCTTGTCAGAAAGTAATCCTCTTAGTTCTCTGTGCTCTCTGCGGCTAAAGCTTTTGGAGTCTTGGTTTTGATTTTATCGGCGTTCATCGGCGTTCATCTGCGGTTCCTATGTCTTTTGCCGTTGCTTTGCGACACGCGCGCGGCGCGCCGGCGCGTACGCCGGATCGCCACAGGCCGCATAGAGCGCCTGCGTGATGTCGAAATGCTCGGCAAGGCCGGTGCGCTCGAGCAACTGAATCGGTCCCTCCGGGTAACCCAGGCCGAGTTTGAGCGTGGTGTCGAGGTCGTCGGCGCTCGCAAGCCCCTCGTCGAGGCGCCGCAGCGCCGCGTTGTAGTAGGGACGCACCAGCCGGTCGATGATTCGTCCGGGGAAATCACCGCACAGCGCCACTTTCAGTCCGTGGTCCTCGAATAGCTTGCGCGCAGCGGAAATCGCAGTTTCCGGCGTGCGAGGCTGGTGTACGAGTTCGACGAGATCGGAAGGCGGCGCCGTTCCCAGCCGGAAGCGCGCGAAGCCGAGCACGTTGGAACCTTCTTCGCCGCGGGCTTCGCCGGTATGCGTACCGAGACATTCCGTGCCGAGTTCGATGAGAATCGCGGCGTAGCGCTCGCGACTGCCTACGGAGCGGAACGCTTCGGCCGCGCGAGCCCCGATGATCACCACCACCACCACCTCGCCGCGCTCGGCGGCGGCGGTGAGCAGCGGATGGCGCTCGGGAAAGGAGCGGCTGCCGCCGGTGTCGATCAATTGAAATGCCATGGACCGTCAACCTCCAAACATCGCATTGCCGGAATAGGTGTAGAACCCGCCGCCGGTCTTTCGTCCCAGTCTGCCCGCCGCGATCATGCGCCTGACCAGCGCCGGCACCGCGGCGCGCGGCTCGTGCGTCGCCGCGTAGAGGGCTTCGGCCACGAGCAAATGCGTGTCGAGCCCGACCAGATCGAGCAGTTCGAGCGGGCCCATCGGATAACCGAGCGCGGTCTTGATGGCGCGGTCGATGTCGGCGGGCGCCGCGACACCGGCTTCGACCAGGCGAATCGCGTCGTTGTTGAACGGAATCAGGAAATAATTGAGGATGAATCCGGGGTTGTCCTTGGTCTTCACCGGCACCTGGCCCATCGCCTTGCAGAAATCCCACGCGGTTTGAAACGTTTCGTCGCTCGTCTTGAGCCCCGGGGACATCTCGACCAGCTTCATGAGTTGCGCCGGGAGGCAGAAATGCGTGCCGACGAAGCGGTCCTCGCGGCCGGAGCCGGCGGCGATCTCGGTGATCGAGAGCGTCGAAGTGTTGGAGGCGAAGATGGTGTGCGGCGGGCACACGCGATTCAATGCTTCGAGCAGGCCGTGTTTTACCTTGAGATCCTCGAACACGGCCTCGATCACGATGTCGCAGGCCGCAAGTCCAGCGGCTTCCGTGGTAGCCGTAAGGTCAGCCAGGATGCGGTCGACCTGCTCCTGGGTGAGCTTCTTGCGCTCCACCGATTTCGCGAAGAAGCCCTCGGTCTGCTTGCGCGCGCGGGCGAGCGCCTCGGGCCGGGTGTCGTACACGATGGTCTTGAATCCCGCGCGCGCGGCGACGATGGCGATGCCTGCGCCCATCGTTCCGCTGCCGGCAACGCCTACGGTCTTGATCGCTGTCATGTGTGTCCTAAAAAGATAATGGAACCGCCGATGAACGCCGATAAGCGGGTAGCCCGGAAGAAGCGGAGCGCATTCCGGTAACGTGGTTTTTTTTGGGGGCCTTCGTTCCCGCTTTTCCCTGGGGGCCTTCGTTCCCGCTTTTCCCTGGGGGCCTTCGTTCCCGCTTCTCACGGTCCCGGATTTCATTTTCATTCCATCCGGGCTACGTTCACTGTCCGTTCGAATTTTCATCGGCGTTTATCGGCGTTCATCTGCGGCTTCAAAATCATTTTTTTATGAAACTGCGGCCAATGAACTGCCGGTGGATCTGGTTGGTCCCTTCCCAGATCTGCGTGATCTTGGCGTCCCGCATCAGCCGCTCGACGCGGTAGTCCTTGCAATAGCCGTAACCACCGTGGAGCTGGACAGCTTCGGTGGCGATACGCATCGCGAGGTCCGAAGCCTTCAACTTGAGCATCGAGGCCTCGATGCCGAGATCCGTGGCGCCACCGTCTACCAAACGCGCCACGTGCCACAACCACGCTTCGCACTGGGCGAGATCAGTCGCCATGTCTGCAAGCATGAACTGGATGCCCTGGAATTCGATGATGCGCCGCCCCGATTGTTTGCGTTCGTTGATGTAGGCAACCGCATCTTCGAATGCGGCGCGCGCGATGCCCAGCGCGTGGGCGGCAATACTCGGCCGCGATGTGTTGAGCGCAGCGAGCAGGATTTTAAGTCCGTCGCCGGGTTTGCCCAGAAGGTTGGCGCGCGGCACGCGGCAATTGTCGAAAGCGAGCGCGGCGGTGCTGGAGGCGCGCAGCCCCATCTTGTCCTCTTCGCGCACGACCTTGAGCCCCAGGGTGCGCTTCTCCAGCACCAGCACCGAAATCGCCCGCTTGCCGTCCTCGATCTCGCTCCACTTGCCGAACAGCAAGTAAAGATCGGCCATGGCGCCGTTGGTGATGAAGGTCTTGGCGCCGTTCACCACGATGTGATCGCCGTCAGGACGGAACTGCGTCTTCATCCCGGTCGCGTCCGACCCCGCGGTGGGCTCGGTGATGGTGAGCGAGGCGAGTCCTCCATTCACCATCACCGGCAAGAAGCGCCTTTTCTGCTCCTCAGTTCCAAAATCGATCAGCGGCCTGATCGCATGAAAATTGGTGGCCCAGATGCCGCCGGTCGAAGCGCACGCCTTGGCGATCTCGCGTACGCACTCCAGATACGCCGCGTAGGACATCGGCGCGCCGCCATAGGCTTCGGGGATGAACATGGCGTTCAGCCCCAGTGCGTTGATCGCCTTCACGTTCTCCCACGGGAATTCCCCGCTGCGGTCGTGATGTTCGGCGCGCGGGGCGATTTTCTCGCGCGCGAGCGCACGCACGCTGTCGATGAGCATGCGCTCTTCCTCGGAAAACGTGATGCTCGCGTCCAGCCGGTCGAATACGTTCATCTTAATGCAGAGAGGGGAAAGGAGAGAAGTGAGAGGAGGCAAAGCACTCACACGCTGCGCTGCAGTTGAGCAACCGCTGCCTCGCTTTTTCTCTTCTCGCCTCTCTTCTATCTCCTCTCTCGCACTTTAGTGCGCAATTCCCTGGCCGCCGTCGAGATAGATCGTCGCGCCGGTCAGAAACGGAATGTCCTCGCTGAAGATCGCCGCCGTGAGCCGCGCGACGTCCGCGGTCGAGCCGCTTTTCCCGCCGGGAATCCGTTTTGCCAGAAACTCGCGCAGCGGACCTTGGGTGAGCGCCTCGCGATTGAGATCGGTCTCGATGTAGCCGGGCGCGATGTCCACCACGCGGATGCCCTTCGCTGCCCATTCGACGGCAAGGCAGCGCGTCATCGCGCCGACCGCGGCTTTCGACGCGCAGTAGGCGAGATTGCGCTTGACGCCGATCTTGTCATAGAAGGAACCGATGTTGACGATGATGCCGCCGCCCGCCTTGAGCAGATGGGGATAGATTTCGCGGCTGGTCGTAAACACCGCGGTCGCGTTGGTCGCCATGACCTTCTCGTAGAGCGCGGTCGTCAGGGCGTGACTCGGCGCATCGAGGTGGATGCCCGCGTTATTGACGAGTCCGTGAATACCATCGCTGCGTGCCGCGATATCCGCCAGTGCTCGTCTGATGCTCTCCTCGTCCGTCACGTCGCACGCGCAGTTGACGAAGCGCAGTGCCGCCTCTTCCGGCACGTTCGGGGATTCCGGTCCCGAACCCTTGCGCGTAAGACAGGCTACCGTGAAGCCGCGGCTTGCGAGTTCGATGGCAATGGCTGCGCCGATGCCGCGGCTGGCGCCGGTAATGGCGATGACTTTCGCGGAGGTCGTCATCAAAATTCAAAAAGCGTTAGCCACAGAGAGCACCGAGGACTCAGACGAAACTCTGAGCCCGTGGCCGTGATTCTCTGTGTTCTCTGTGTTCTCTGTGGCAAGGTTTGGAAATTCATTCGTCCTTGAACTGCGGCTTGCGCTTCTCGAGGAAAGCGGCCATGCCTTCGGCCGCATCGGCGGTCTGGAACGCAAGCGTCGCCAGATCCGCCTCGATCTTGAGCCCCTCGTGGAGCGGCGTGTCGAGCGCCCGCCTGACCGCCCGGCGGGCAAAGCCCAGTACCGGCAGGCTGTGGCCCGAGAATTCGCGCGCAAACGCGATTCCCTGTTGGATCAGGTCGCCGTCGACGAGACGACTGACGAGGCCGATGCGCAATGCTTCCTCGGCATCGACGGCGCGTCCGGTCATGATCATTTCCAGCGCGCGGGATTCGCCCACCACCCGCGGCAGACGCTGCGTCCCGCCATAACCGGGGATGAGCCCGAGCTTGATCTCGGGCAGGCCCAGCCTGGTGTTGCGTGTGGCGATGCGCAGCGTGCAGGCGAGCGCGAGTTCCAGCCCGCCGCCGAACGCGTAACCGTTGATCAGGGCGACCGACGGCATGCGCAGGCGACTGAGCTTGGCGAATGTCGACTGCCCGAGTTCGGCGCCCTCTTTTTCTGCCCTCAAGGTGCGGCCGGTCAGTTCCCTGACATCGGCCCCGGCGCAAAACGCCTTGGGTCCGGCGCCGGTGATGAGCAGCGCCCGCGCTTCGCTTGCCGCGACCTCGTCGAACGCGCGGCCGAGATCGCGGATGGCCGCAAAGGACAGTGCATTGAGCGCCTCGGGGCGGTTCAGCGTGATCAGCGCGAATTCTTCGATCCGGGTAAGTTCGATGGTCATATAGTCCCTCCGGCCCAGCGCACGGGTTGCGGCACGATCTTGCCGGCGCGCGTGCGCTCTACCAATTCACGCTTGAGAATTTTCCCGCTCGCCGTGAGCGGGAAGGCCTCCATGCTCACGAAATACTCCGGCATGTCGTACTTGGACAGGCCCGCCGCACTGAGATGCGCGAGCAGTTCGTCGGCGTCAATCCGGGTGCCGTCGCGCGCGATGATCGCAAGACAGACCCGCTCCCCCAGGCGCGCGTCCGCCACGGCGTAGGCCGCTGCCTTGAGCACGGCAGGATGCTTCAGCGCCAGGTTCTCGATGCGCGCCGGATGGATGTTGTGGCCGCCGCGGATGATGAGGTCCTTCTTGCGCCCGACGATCTGGAGGTTGCCCCTGGCGTCGAATCGTCCCAGGTCGCCGCTCATGAACCAGCCGCCCGCGTTGAACGAGGCCTCCGTTGCGCTTTGATTATCGAAGTATCCCAGCATCAACAGCGCGCCGCGAGTGCCGATTTCGCCGATCTCGCCCGGTTTCGCCTCGAGGTCGGGATTTTCCTGATCCCACAGCCGCGTCTCGTAACCGTGGCATGCCCTGCCGCAGGTCGAAGTGATGACGTCCACGTCATCATCGGGCAGCGTGTATTGATGGGAGCCGTTCTCGGTCATGCCGTAAATGTTCTGCGGCTTGATGCCCATGTCCAGGAACGCACGCGCGGTCTCCGGTGGAATCACGGCCCCCGCCATGTAGAACACCGCGACCTTGCCGAGCCGGTCCATCCCGCGCTGTTTCAAATCGGCAAGAATGTCGATCGCGTGAGTCGGCACCCCCATCACGTACGTCGACCCGGTATCGAGTATCCAGTCGAGCGGCTTCTTTCCCGCGGGCAGATCGTTCACCACCAGTTCACAGCCGGCGACCAGGCTTTGCTCAACTGCCACCGTGCCGATGTGGTGCGACAGCGGACTGTGGCTGAAGAGCACCGTGCGCGCATCGTGATGCCAGTCCTGCACCATCGCGCGGCCGTTGGCGAGGAGCGTGTTGTCGGAATGCAGCACGCCCTTTGGTTGGCCGGTCGTGCCCGAGGTGAACGCGAGATAGACGATCTTGTCGGGATTGACATCGACCTCCGGCAGTGCGGCGGCCTGCGGTCTGACATCCGGCACCGGAAATCGCGCAAGGCCGGGCGCATCCTTGGCGCGGGTGCCCAGCGGATCGAGCTGGTAGATGCGACGCATCGATTTGAGCGCTTGCGCCGCGCTGAAGACATCGGCCTCGCCCTGGTCGGCGCCGTATCCAGGCTGGGCGAAGAGCGCCGCGGTCTGGATGCGCTCCATCAATTGCACGACTTCGGCCACGGTGTAATTCTGGTGCAGCGAGGGATTGCACACATAACCGTTGCGCGAGCAGGCAAGCAGGATGACGACGGATTCCACCCGGTTCGGCAGCCACACCGATACGCGTTGTCCGCGGCGCAGGCCGGACTGGTGGAGGTCGGCGGCCAGCGCATCGACCCAGGCGGCGAGTTGCGACCAGCCGATCCGGCGGTGGCTATCGCGCAGCGCATAGGCGCGCGGGCGTTCGCTCGCGTGCTGACGAAGCAGCGAGTAGAGCGTGTCTTCGCGCCACACGCCGGAGTCGTAATAACGGCGCGCGGTCTGCGGATCGTGCAGCGTGAGGATCGTGCTCATCTTCGCTTCGCAAGCAGGAAAGCCGCCGATAAACGCCGATAAACGCCGATTTCTTTGCGAGGGAAAAAACAGACGAAATCCTCTACACGATCTGCGGGATTCACGAAATCAGCCTTTCCGCACATCAGTGCAAATTGTGTCTGTGCGTCTTTTGGGTTTCATCGGCGTTCATCGGCGGCTCAGATCAATGGCCGAACTTGTCCGGATCGGGCTTGCGCTTCGCCCCGAACGCCTTGCCCAGCTCCTGGGATTCTTCGGTGTCGAGGTAAAGCCGCAGCAGCAGATCGTGTGACACGCGCGCCAGCCCCGACACCCCGCCATGGCGTGCGGTGAATGCGGCCTTGAGCGAGGCGAGCGCGAACGCGCCGCGCTCCGCGACCTCGAGCGCCATCTTGCGCGTTTCCTCCTGCAGCCGGTCGTCCGGCACCACCTTGTTGATGAGTCCGATTGCGAGCGCCTCGCGCGCGGTCAACTTGGGGTTCGTAAACCACAGTTCCTTCGCTTTTTTCTTGCCGACGAGGTCTTCCAGGTACCAGGTGCCGTAACCGGCATCGAAACTTCCCATCATCGGGCCGACCTGGCGGAAGATCGCGCTTTCCTTGGCGATGGTAAGGTCGCACATCACCTGCAGCACCTGGCCGCCCCCCACCGCGAAGCCGTTGACGGAGGCGATCACCGGTTTCTGCAGCCGTTCGATGCCCTCGTAGATTTCGAGCGTGGGCAGCATCCCGGCGTAGAGCGTGGTGTCTTCCAGGTCTTCCTTGCGCCCACCGATGCAGAAGAATTTGTCGCCCGCGCCGGTGATCACCAGCACGCGGGTGCGCGTTTCGCGCCGCACGTCGTCGATGCAATCGCGGATCTCGTGGCACATGACCGGCGTGAACATGTTTCCGTCATGCGGACGGTTGAGCGTCAGCCAGCCGAGCGGGCCGTCTTCCTGGTAAATGATGGTTTCGTAGCTCATGAAAATAGCTGCTCCCGGAGCGCTTTCGCAGGGCCGCCGTCGCCCGGTGCCGCCCGGACCGTGTCAAAAAGATTCCATATCATGGACACATGGCAGGGCTTCGCCGGCGCGGGACCCGATGGTCTTTGACGGGCAAAATGCGAGCCTCTTATACTACCCCACTCATTGGTCGTTTGGGCAGTAGTCGGAAAGGACAGAAGAGCGCGATGGGAACAGCGAACAGGCAAAGCGGTGCGCGCCGCATCGGGCTGCTCGTGCCCTCGTCGAACACAACCGTCGAGCCGGAGTTCTACCGTGCGTTGCCCGCGCACGTCACGCTTCATGTTGCGCGGCTGCATCTTACGCAGATCACACCGGAGTCGATCCTCGGCATGGTCGAGGATCTCGAAGCGCAAAGCCGCAACCTCGCTTCAGCCGACGTGGACGTGATCGTGCTCGGGGCTACCGCGCCAAGTTTCCTCAAGGGGCTGGGCTACGACCGCGAGATCGCGCAGCGGATAGAGCGCAGCACCGGCAAGCGCGCGACGACGACCTCCACCGCTTTGATCGAAGCGATCGGCCAGCTGGGACTGAAGCGCGTGGTGCTCGGCTCGGCCTACGATGAGAAGGTGAATGCGATCGCGCGCGCGTTTCTCGAGGCCAACGGCGTAACGGTGCTCGACGCGCGCGGCCTGGGCCTCGTCGACAATCTGGTCGTGGGACGCCTGGAAGACTCGAGTGCCTACGAACTGACGCGCCGCATCGACCGCCCCGACGCCGACGGTATCGTGCTCGCGTGCACGAACTGGAAAACGATGGGTGCGATCGAACGGCTGGAACAGGAGCTCGGCAAGCCCGTGATTTCGACCACCCAGGTGAGCGTGTGGGCCGCGCTGCGCCTGCTCGGCGAGGAAGAGGGCATTGCGGGCTATGGGCGGCTGCTGCGGGAGATTCGCACGGTCACGGGCGACAAACAATTCGCTTGAGGAGACACACATGTACGGTTGGCGTGGACGCATCGGCTTGCTCGTTCCTTCCATCAACACCACCATGGAAACGGAGTTCTGGCGCATCGCACCGGAGGGCGTGTCGGTGCACAGCGCGCGCATTTCGGGCGGGCGGCACGGCACGCCGGAAGAGCTGCGCAGCATGGAGAACGCAAGCAAGGCGGCCGCCCGCGACGTGGCGATGGTCGAACCCGACGTGGTCGCATATGGTTGCACGAGCGGCAGCTTCTTCGAAGGGCCCGAGTGGAACAAGAGAATCTGCGAGCAATTGAGCGAGATCACCGGCGCGCCGACCGTGACCACCGCGGGTGCCATGGCCGCGTGTCTGTTGGCGGGGGGGCACCGCAAAGTGGACGTGGTCACGCCATATGTCGAGCTGACCAACGAACGGCTCAAGCAATTCCTGCGCGCGCACGGCATCGAGGTGAGCCGTCTTGGCACCTTCGACATGCTCGACATGTTCGACCACGCGAAGATTCAGCCCGAAGAAATCTACCAGAAGGTCAAGGAGGTGAGCAGCGCCGACACCGAGGCGATCTTCGTCGCGTGCACGCAGCTGCGGGCGCTGGAAGTGGTGGACATGCTGGAGCGCGACCTGGGCAAGCCGGTCTATTCCGCGGTGCAGGCGAGCGCCTGGCAGGCGTACGCCGAGATGGGCGTGGATCCCCGCATAACCGATTGCGGGAGCCTCCTGCGCAAGCTGTCGGAACCCGGCGCGCTCAAGCAGCGCACGAAGCGGCTGCGCAAATCGGCCTGAGCGGCATGCAACTCCGCTCGTGACAGCCGATCCCGATTCCGAGCTATTCGACGTCGTAGTGGTGGGCGGGGGCGGGGCCGGGCTTGCGGCTGCCGCAGAAGCGGCCCGCCTCGGGCGCAGCGTCGTGCTGCTCGAAAAAAATTACGAACCCGGCGGATCGACGTCCTGGTCCGTGGGCTCGATCACCGCCACCAACACGCCGCATCAGAAAAAGGCCGGGATCCAGGATACGCCCGACGAGCATTTCGAAGACATGGAAAAGCACGCCGGGGCGCTCGCCCTGCGTGACAACCCCAAGCTTCGCCGCATCCTGGTAGACCACACGAACGACATGCTCGAATGGTTGATGCGCCTCGGCGTCGTGTTCGTCGGACCGATGCCGGAGCCGCCGCACCGCTACAACCGCATGCACAACGTGGTGCCCAACTCGCGCTCGTTCGCCTATCACCTGGCGCGTCACTGCCGGCGGCTCGGCGTCGACATCCGGGTAACCACGGCCGCGCGCCGACTCCTCGCCGAGGGTGAGCGCGTCGTGGGGGTGGAGGCGGTGGACGGTGCGGGGAAGCTGCGGCAATTCCGCGCGCGCGGGGCGCTGGTGCTCGCGAGCGGCGATTACAGCGGTGGCCGCGAACTCAAAGCCGAGTTCGCTTCGCCCGAAGTGGCCGAAGTGGATGCGGTCAACGTCACCAACACCGGCGACGGCCACCGCATGGCGCGCGAACTGGGCGCCGTGGTGCTGAACGGCGACATCGTGCGCGGGCCGATCACGCGCTTCATTCCGCCGAGCCGGCAGAATTTGCTGCGGCGGCTGCCGCCGTGGCGGCCGCTGGCGGCGGCGATGGCGTGGTGTTACGAGAACCTGCCGCAATCGTGGCTGCGTCCGTTTTTCATGGGCTTTCTCACGACCGCGCTCGGGCCCTCGCCCGACCTCTACGCGGAAGGCGCGATTCTCGTCAACCAGCGCGGGGAACGTTTCAGCGATGAACTGGGCCGGCCCAATCTCGATACCGCGAAGCAACCCGGGCGCATCGCGTGGATCGTGTTCGATCACAAGGTGGCGAAGAAATTTTCCGCGTGGCCGCATTTCGTTTCCACTGCGCCCGGCGTTGCTTACGCTTATCTCGCGGACTACCGCCGCAACCGCGCTGACATCTACCATCAGGCGGCGACGATCGCGGAACTCGCGCGCAGCATCGGCGTGCCCGAGCAGGCGCTCGCGCGCACGCTGGCCGACTATAACGCGGCCGGCCGCGGCGCGCGGCCCGCACTCGATGCCGCGCCGTTTTATGCGCTGGGTCCCGTGAAGAGCTACGTCGTGTTTACCGACGGCGGCCTCCAGGTGACCGAACGCCTCGAAGTGACGCGCGCCGACGGCAGCGTGATCCCCGGGCTCTATGCGGCGGGCGCAACCGGCCAGGGCGGATTGCTCCTCGAGGGCCACGGTCACCATCTCGGGTGGGCCTTCATCTCGGGACGGATCGCCGGGCGCAACGCCGCGTTCGCCGTGCCGCCGCGCACGCCCACATGATCTTCATGTCGCAAAGCGGCCTTATCGAAACCGCGCGCACACCGGAATGGGATGCGTGGTATATCGAGCATCTGCGCATCATGCTCACGGTGCCGGGCATTTATTCCGCGCAGCGCTTCAAGACCGACTCCGCCGGCTATTCGCCCTCGCTCGCCATGTACGGCATTGCCGGGCCGGAAGTATTCGACGATCCCTATTACCTCAGCGTGCGCGGCATGGGCGAGTGGCTGCCGCTGATCGATCGCCACTATTACCGGCGCAATCTGTTCTCGGGACTGGAACGCGCCCCGGCAGTCGGCTCTGGTGCGGTACTGCTGGTCGCCGACCGTGAACGTGAAGATGCCGCGCTCGCCGATCTGGGACTCACCTGGCTGGCCTGTGCGGGCATTGACCGTTCGACGGCGTTACGCGGCATCGCGGTGGCGGCCCAGCCACCGGCGGCGCGAAGCGGCCTGGCGGTCTACCGGCCGGTGACCGATTACATGCTTCCCGCGGCCGCGCGCTGATCTCATGCCGCACGTTGCGCTGGTTGCCGGGGCAAGCGGCCTGATTGGGCGGCGTATCGCGGCCCATCTTGCGGCGCGCGGCTGGGATGTCATCGGCGTCAGCCGCACGCCACCGTCCGGTTCGGCGCAAAGGCAGATCGCGGCCGATCTCGCAGACGCCGCGGATACCCGCGCGAAGCTGGCGGGACTGAGCGAGGTCACGCACGTCTTTTACGCCGCGCGCTACGACCACCCGGAAGGCGCGGTCGAGAACGAGGTGGCCAATACCGCAATGCTGCGTAACCTGCTGGATGCCATCGCCTCGGGCGACTCGCATCTCGTGCACGTAAATCTCGTTCACGGCACAAAGTATTACGGTCACCCCGGGCCGATTCCGGCGCCGGTGGCGGAGGAGAGCCCGCGTGGTGCCGGTGCCACGTTCTATTTCGCCCAGGAAGATCTGGTCCGTGCCGGTGCGAGCACGCACGGCTGGACATGGTCGATTGCCCGCCCGCATATCTTCTGCGATCCGGCGGCGGACAATCCGCGTTCGATCAGTCTCGCGATCGCGGTGCTGGCGGCGATCCAGCGCGAACTGGAGCAGCCGCTCTTTTTCCCGGGCAGCGAGCAATGCTTTGCCTCGCGCACGCAGTTCACCGATCTGGCGCTGCTTGCGCGCGCTTTGGAGTGGATGGCGACCGAGCCGCGCTGCGCGAACCAGGCGTTCAACGTGGTGAACGGCGACTACCCGCGCTGGAGCGACCTGTGGCCGCAAATCGCGCGCCTGCTCGGGGTCGAAGCGGGTGCGCCGCGCGCGCTTCGGCTCGCGCAGTACATGTCGGACAAAACGCCGGTGTGGGAGGCGATCGTCGCGCGGCACCGGCTGCGGCGCATCGCACTCGACCGGATCGCGTTGTGGGAATACGGCGACTATGTCTTCCGCCCCGAATGGGACATAATATCGGCAATGGATAAGGCGCGCCGCCGCGGTTTTCACGAGCGCGCCGACAGTTTGGACATGTTCGCGCGCGTATTCACAGCCTATCGCGAGCAACGCATCATTCCCTGAAGCGAGGAGGACACAATGAAATCGAGCATCGCGGGATCGTTTTTGGCCGCAGGCGCGCTGCTGGCGGCGGCGCTGGTTGCGCAGCCGGCCGCCGCGCAGGGTGGATATCCCGCCAAGTCGATCCGCTGGATCGTGCCGTGGCCGCCCGGCGGCGGCGCCGACGTGCTCTCGCGCATGCTGAGCCCGAAGGTGTCCGAAGCGCTCAAGCAGCAGATCGTGATCGACAATCGCGGTGGGGCTGCCGGCAACATCGGCGCGGAAATGGCGGCGAAATCGCCTCCTGACGGCTACAGCATCGTGTTCGCATACTCGGGCACCCACGCGATCAACCCCAGCATCTACAGCAGGATGCCGTTCAAGGAGAGCGATTTTGCGCCGATCATCTGGCTCTCCTCGGTGCCGCAGGTGCTGGTGGTGCATCCATCGCTCCCCGTGAAAAGCGTGAAGGAGGTGATCGCGCTGGCGAAGAAGCGCCCCGGCCAGCTCACCTACGGTTCGAGCGGCAACGGGGCGTTCAACCATCTCACGGGCGCCCTGTTCGCGAACATGGCGAAGATCGACATCGTGCACGTGCCATACAAAGGCGGCGGACCGGCAGCGGTGGCGCTGCTGTCGGGCGAGATCACGATGATCCTCGGCGAGCCCGCCTCCATCGTCGGCTTCGTGAAGGCGGGCAGGGTGCGCGCGCTGGCGGTCACCGGCGAGAAGCGCGCGCTGGGCATGCCGGATCTGCCGACAATGGCGGAAGCGGGCGTTTCCGGCTACGCGGCCACGTCCTGGAACGGCATGCTGGCCCCCGCCGGAGTGCCGGCGCCGATCATCAAGCGGCTGAACGAAGAGTTCAACCGCATCATCAGCGATCCGGAGATGAAGAAGCGCATGCTCGACAACGGCTACGAGCCGGTAGGCGGTTCGCCCGAGAAGTTCGGTGAGCACATCCGCGCGGAGATCGCGAAGTGGGCGCCGGTCGTCAAGGCGACTGGCGTTAGAGTCGATTGATGGCTGCGCCGCAGACCCCGCGCGTTCCGGGAGGGCAGGCATGACCGGGCCGATGGGATTACTCGTTGCCGGATTCAATTTCGCGGGTGCAGTGGAGGACGAGTTCAACGACTGGTACGACACCGAACACATCCCGGAGCGCAAGCGCATCCCGGGCTTCATCACCGCCGAGCGCTGGCTCGGCGCCGATGATCCCAAGGTTTCGATCGCCACTTACGACCTCGAGTCGCTGGAAGTGCTGCAAAGCGCCGCCTACCGCGCCATCGCAGGAGACAATTTGTCGCCCTGGTCGAAGCGCGTCACCGGCAAGTGCCAGCGCATCTGCCGTTTCGAAGCCGTACAGATCCTGCCCGGCGCTCAGGCGGGGCCGGCTGATGCGGGCGGGATGCTGCTCTTCGCCATGAACGTCAAGCCCGACGCCGAGGCTGAATTCAACGAGTGGTACGATACCGAGCACGTCCCGCGGCTGGCGCAAGTCCCCGGCTGCCTGTTGGCGCGGCGTTTCCGCGCAAACGGCGGCACGCACCGTTATATTGCGACCTACCACCTGGTCGCGCCGGAGGTATGCGCTTCGAAGCGCTGGGAGGAAGCGGCGGTCACGCCCTGGACCCTGAAATTGCGGCCCGCCACCTTCGACCGCCTGCGGTTGGTCCTGCGGCGGTATGTCCGTTGAGGTCGCCGAAGAACGGTTACGAGCCGTCAACTTCCTGTCGACTCAGGCGTTATGTGAACGTCCGGCGCGATTTTCCGGATACGACCCCTATTATCAAGGAGAAAAAATGAGCAAATTGCTGTCGATTCTCATCGCTGCTGCTTTCGCAACAACCACCTTCGCGGCTGCCGCGCAAACCCAGCCCGCGACGCCCGCAACCCCTGCGCAACCGGCCGCCCAGGCGCAGTCTGACAAACCCAAGGCAGACAAGCCGAAGACCGCCAAGAAGAGCAAATCCAAGGCCAAGAAGACGGGCAAGACCAAGACCAAGAGCAAGACCAAGAAGAGCGAGACCCCGAAGTAATCGTTATTGCCCGCGGCCATGCGCTGCGGGTTCATTGGTGGCAATGAAAGGCGGCGCCGCGCCGCCTTTTTTTTCGGGGGCCTTCGTTCCCGCTGTTCTTCTTGGGGGCAGTCGTCCCCGTTTTTCCGGGGCCTTCGTTCCCGCTTTTTTTGGGGGGCCTTCGTTCCCGCTTTTGTTTGTTTGCATTAGTATCGCGCTTTCACCGGCTTGCAAGGATAAGCGCATGAGGGCTGTATGCGTCGGTATCGATACCGGCGGAACGTTTACCGACCTGGTCGCCGTGGAACTGAAGCGCGGCCGCTATCACTATCACAAAGTGCCGACCACGACCGCTGATCCGGCGCGCGGCATACTCGAGGGCATCGCGGAATTGCTCGACCAGGACGCGCTGGCTCACAGCGATGTGGCATTTCTCGTATTGGGCACCACGCTGGCAACCAACGCCGTGCTCGAAGGCAAGTGGGCGCCGACGGGGCTGCTCACCACCGCGGGCTTTCGCGACGTCCTCGAGCTCGCGCGTCAGCGCCGTCCGCACTACTTCAACCTCGACATCCCGAAGCCCATGCCGCCGGCGGCGCGTGACTGCCGCATCGAAATTGGCGGGCGCATCGCGCATGACGGATCGGAAGTCGCGCCGCTCACCGAGGACGACGTGCGCCGCGCGGTCGAACTGCTCCAGGCGAAGAAGGTGGAGGCGGTCGCGATCTGTTTCATGCACGCCTACGCCAACCCCGCGCACGAGGAAAAGGCGAAAGCGCTCGTGAAAAAGCTCTGGCCCGGCGTTTATCTGTGCACCTCGAGTGAAGTGCTGGCGGAATTCCGGGAATTCGAGCGCTTCGCGACCGCTGCCGTGAATGCGAGCCTGATGCCGATCATGGACCGTTACCTTGAGCGTTTCGGGCGGGGGGTGGCCGACCTCGGCATCCGCGCGACACCGCGCGTCATGCAATCGAACGGTGGTGCGGTGTCACCCGGCGCGGTGCGCAAGCTGCCGGTGAATACCTTCTTCTCCGGGCCCGCGGGTGGCGTCATCGGCAGCGTGGGCCTGGGAGAACATCTGGGGCTTTCCAATCTCATCACCTTCGATATGGGTGGAACCAGTACCGACGTGTGCCTCATCCGCGATGGCGAGCCCGCGAAAAAGAGCGAGCGCCAGA